>NZ_CAJNBO010000008.1:0-327591 GCF_905221015.1 Paraburkholderia nemoris
CTTTGCCGAAGGGCCATGGGGCGCAAAGTATCCCACCATCGTGCAGTCGTGGCGACGGGCGTGGGAGAACGTCACACCGTTCTTCGTGTTTCCGCCCGAGATACGCCGGGTTGTGTACACCACGAATGCTATTGAGAGTCTGAACATGCAGCTACGCAAGATCATCAAGACCCGTGGCCACTTCCCCAACGACGAGGCCGCCATCAAACTGCTATGGCTGGCACTGCGCAACGTGCTGGCGAAGTCTGTTCGGGCGGCATTCGACTGGTCCTCCGCCATGAACCAGTTCGCTATTCTGTTTGGAGAGCGTTTTACCAACGCACGCGGGTAACTCCGCCAACCGCCTCGCACACAAAAATGCGGACAGGTTCGTCACAAGAGCATGTAGTGGCACGAACACAGATTCCAGTCGCACCACTACCCGTAGCAGACCGCGGTGCCCACTTAGCATTAGCGGTTTGAGCTGCTTTCTCTTGCCTACTTCTCTTTGCAGCCGGCAAAGAGAAGTAGGTGCCGCCCCGCACAGGGGCAACGCTAATAGACCACTAACAATGCAAGGAAAGGCCAAAGCCCTAAGAACACGGCCAAAAAGCGCCGCGCAGGCAAAAAAACCCCAAAACCAAACCAATATAGTCAGACAAATAAAACAACGGGTTTCCCCTCCCCTGCGGAGCAAAGAACAACAAGCCGTAAACACAGTCAGCAACAAGCCACTCGCTGCAAGCGAAAAAGCAAGAGCGAAAAGCGAAGTGCCTACCCTGACCGACCACCTCGCGAAAGCGAAAGCAAACGCGAAAGCAAAAAGCCCATTGCTATGACTCTGAACAAAAAACTAGCCTCAATGATCGCGGTCCTCTGGACCGGCCTGATCCTGATCGGCGGCTTCGGCGCATGGCAAAACCGCGCCTCGATGATCTCGGACCGCCGCGATCAACTCGTCGCGTTGATCGACCAGGCCAATCACATCGTCAACCGCTACTACACCGTCGCCCAGCAGCACACGATCACCGAAGACGAAGCCAAAAAGCAGGCGCTCGAAACGATCGCCGCCATGCGCTACGGCAAAGACGGCTATATCTCCGTCAACAACTCGCAATCGGTCATGCTGATGCACCCAATCAAGCCGGAACTGGTCGGCAAGAACATGGCGCAATTCACCGATCCGGCCGGCAATCATCTGTTCACGGATATCGTCACCGCAGGCAATCACGAAGGCGGCGGCTATGTCGACTATCTCTGGTCCAAACCCGGCAGCGACAAACCCGTGGCGAAAACCAGCTTCTCGCGCCACTTCGAGCCGTGGGACTGGTATCTCGTCACCGGCATGTACATGGACGACGTGCAGCGCGCGTTCTACGCGAATCTGCTGCGCTGGCTCGTCATCACCCTGACGCTCGGCGCCATCGCCACGACCGTCATGCTGCTGGTGTTGCGCAGCATCCGCCGCACGCTCGGCGGCGATCTCGAAGTCGCGGTCGAAGCGACTCAACGGATGGCGGACGGCAACCTCGCCACGCGCGTGCCGCTGCAAGCGAACGACACCGGCGGCAGTCTCTTGCACGCGCTTCACACCATGCAGGCCGGTCTCGTCGATACGGTTTCGCGCGTGCGTCTCGGCACTGAAAACATCAATATCGGCGCAACCGAAATCGCCGCCGGCAATACGGATCTGTCGCAACGCACCGAGGAACAGGCCGCGGCGCTCGTCGAAACGGCGTCGAGCATGGATCAGATGACGGTCAACGTGAAGCAGAACGCGGACAGCGCGCTGCAAGCGGCACAACTCGCCGGTCAGGCGGCGGATGTGGCCACGCGCGGCAGCCGCGTCGTCGACGACGTGGTCCGCACGATGGGCGAAATCACCACCAGCTCGCGGCAGATCGGCGACATCATCGGCGTGATCGACGGCATCGCGTTCCAGACCAACATCCTCGCGCTCAACGCAGCGGTCGAAGCGGCGCGCGCGGGCGAACAGGGCCGCGGCTTCGCGGTGGTCGCCGCGGAAGTGCGCAGCCTCGCGCAGCGCTCGGCCACGGCCGCGAAGGAAATCAAGGCATTGATCGAAACGTCGACCCATACCGTGGAAGCCGGCGCGTCGCTGGTCGCCAATGCCGGTTCGACCATGGGCGAGATCGTGCAGTCGGTGCGCCGCGTGAACGAAATCCTCGAGGAAATCAGCAACGCGTCGCGCGAACAGAGCGCGGGCATCGAACAGGTCAATCGCGCAGTCGGTGAAATGGATCAGGTCACGCAGCAAAATGCCGCGCTCGTCGAAGAAGCCGCCGCCGCGGCCCATTCGCTGAAGGATCAGGTGGGCGTGTTGCGCGAGGCAATCTCGAGTTTCGCTCTGCCGGCCTGAGGCAGCCAGCTCTTTCAGGCAGCGGGATATAAGCAGAAGAGGGGCAGAAAAAAGAAGGCACTCTACAGGCAGAGAGCGCCTCTTTAACACGCCGCGTCGGAGTCGACGCATTAATCGAACGAGCCAGCCGCGCGGATTTTTCAAGTCCACGCGGCTTTTTTGTATTCAACGAACGCTTACCGCGCCCGATTGCGCAACCACGTTAAGCCGAATTTGGCATCGCCGAATTCGGCTTAAGGCATTTTCATCAGGACCCGCCGCTTCCGATAATGGCCGCTTTCCAACGCGCGCCTCGCGGCAAGCTCCCATGCGGAGCCTTCCCTCTCGCGAGCGCCGTCCCATCAGGGGTCGCCGTCATGTTGCTCCACCTCCTCTACCTCGTGGCGATCATCGCCGAAGCCATGTCCGGCGCCTTGATGGGCATGCGCCGCGGCATGGACCGCTTCGGCCTGTGCCTCGTCGGCACCGTCACCGCGCTCGGCGGCGGCACCGTGCGCGACGTACTGCTCGGCCACTATCCCCTTGCATGGATCTCGCATCCAGATTACGTTCTGATTACAATCGGGGCAGCGTCGGTTGCGGCGGCGAGCGCTAAATGGCTGCGCAACTGGCAAGGGCTGTTCGTCACGGTCGATGCAATCGGCCTGATCGCGTTCACGGTTATCGGTTGCGACGTCGCCGCGACACTGGACGTGAGCCCGGCGATCGTCGTGCTGGCCGGCGCGATTACCGGCGTGTGCGGCGGCATGCTGCGCGATGTGCTGTGCAATCAGATGCCGCTCGTGTTGCGTGAGGAGTTGTACGCCAGCATCGCGCTCGGCGCCGGGGTGCTGTATGTCGCACTACAGGCCTGCGACGTGGCGTCGGGGCCGGCCTCGATCGTGGTGCTGGCCGTTGGTTTCGCGGTACGCATGCTGGCCGTGCGGTTTCGCTGGCAACTCAAGGTATTCACCGCCGCCGATTCGGGCGGCGCAGGTTAATCCCGCTGCACGCCACGCGCGTGTGGCTTTTGCTCGAGGAGCACACTCGACAGTCACGCGCAACAGGACATCGGCCTCGCCGGTTTCTCGCCCTCGCACTGCTGTTCGTTATCCGCACTCATGATCCAAAAGAAGAAATCGCAGTCGCACGATCCGTACGCGCCCGTCGTGAAGAACCAGTTGCTGGCCGCGCGCCTGCCGATGTGGCGTTCGAAACTTGTCGTCCTGCTGGTGTTCGGCGCGTTCGCATCGCTGGCGGCGCGCGCGTTCTGGGTGCAGGTAGTCAATCAGGACTTCTATGTCGATCAGGGACAAAAACGCTATCAGCGCACGCTCGAACTCGACGCGACGCGTGGGCGCATCGTCGACCGCAATGGCTCGATGCTCGCGGTCAGTCTCGCGACCTACGAGATCTGGGCCTCGCCCAAGCTGCTTGACGAAGCCTCGTTCGCACCGCTTTCGAAGCTGCTCGACCTGCCGCTAGTGGAACTGCGCCGGCGTCTGAATGGCGATAAAACCTTCGTGCTCCTCAAGCGTCAGGTGGATGCCGACACCGCCGATCATCTCAACAAACTGGGTCTCGCCGGCATCACGCAGATCGCCGATTCGAAGCGCTTTTATCCCGAAGGCGAATCGGCAGCGCACGTGGTCGGCTTTACAGATATCGAGGACAACGGCCAGGAAGGCGTCGAGCTCGCCGCCAACGAGCAACTGCTCGGCGTGCCGGGCCAGCGCGAAGTGATTCGCGACCGCCTGGGCCGCGTGGTGTCCGAGACCCGGCCGCTCGTGCCCGCGCAGAACGGCGACACCATCCACCTGACGATCGACCGGCGCATCCAGCAACTCGCTTACGCGCAACTGAAGGACGCCATCGCCAAACATCACGCCGAGGCCGGCAGCGTGGTCGTGCTCGATGCGCGCAACGGCGAAATTCTCGCGCTCGCCAACTATCCGAGCTTCGATCCGAACGACCGCGCGCGGCTCACCGGGCGGCAACTGCGCAATCGCGCCGTCGTCGACACCTTCGAGCCGGGCTCGACGATCAAGCCGGTCGTCGTCGCGCTGTCGATCGACGAGGGCAAGGTTCGGCCGCAAAGCATCATCGATACCGCGCCGGGCTGGTACAAGATCGGCCCGGCGGTGATTCACGACACGTCGAATCACGGCGCGATGACCGTCGCCGAAGCCGTGCAGAAGTCGAGCAATATCGCGCTCGCCAAGCTCGCACTGAATCTGCCCGCTGAAAAAATCTGGAACAAGTATCAGGAATACGGGCTTGGGTTGAGGCCCGAGTTGACCTTTCCGGGCGTCGCGTCGGGCAAGGTGCGTCCGTACAAACGCTGGCGTCCAATCGAACAGGCGACCATGGCGTATGGCTACGGCCTGTCCACTTCGCTACTGCAGATCGCGCAGGTCTATACCGCCTATGCCGGCGACGGCACCATGCATCCCGTGAGTCTGTTGCGGACAGACAAAAACGCGGACGGAACCTCGAGTGCAAGCAGCGCGGTGCAGACCATGTATAAGGGCCATGCAGTCACCACGCCCGCCACCGCGCGCGCGATCCGTTCGATGCTTGAAATGGCCACCGGTGTTGGCGGTACAGGGCGCGCAGCAGTAGTGGAAGGCTACCGGATCGGCGGCAAAACCGGCACCGCGCGCAAGCAGGTCGGCGCGACTTACGCGAAAAACCGTTACCGCGCGCTGTTTGTCGGCATGGCGCCGATGAGCGACCCACGGCTGATCGTCGCCGTAATGATCGACGACCCGGCCGGCAAGGCGTTTTATGGTGGGACGGTGGCCGGGCCGGTGTTCGGCGCGGTAACGGGTGGAGCGCTGCAATTACTGGGGGTGCCGCCGGACGCGTGAGGATCCGCTGCGCCGTGAATCGCGGCGCGCCGTTCGTTACTCCAGCAGCGACAGTTAGCGTCGCGCGTTATCGCTGCCCGCTTTTGCCAACGCCTCGATGCGGTTGCGGCCATTGCGTTTGGCCTGGTACATCGCCCGATCGGCTTCTTCCATCATCGCGTGGCCATGCACGGCCGCGTCGGCAGGCGCACCGGCAAGCGTGCGCGCCGCCACGCCGATCGACACGGTCAACGCGATGCGCTCGCCATGGT
Organism: Paraburkholderia nemoris; assembly: GCF_905221015.1. Taxonomy (NCBI): domain Bacteria; kingdom Pseudomonadati; phylum Pseudomonadota; class Betaproteobacteria; order Burkholderiales; family Burkholderiaceae; genus Paraburkholderia; species Paraburkholderia nemoris. Next base: position 5,460 of record NZ_CAJNBO010000008.1, read on the forward strand.
CGTCCTGCAAATCCAGCCTTTCGACAGCCAGCCGCACGCGCTCGGCGACCGTCAGCGCATCGCCCCGATCGCCTTGCAGCAACGCAGTGAACTCTTCGCCGCCGTAGCGCGCCACGGTGTCGCCCAGCCGCACCTGTTGCCGCACGCAGGCCGCCACGGCCGCCAGCGCACGGTCGCCGGTCTGATGGCCGTAGGTGTCGTTGATCCGCTTGAAGCTGTCGATATCGATGAAAAGACACGCAACCGGCACGCCATACCGGACGGCGCGCATGATTTCCTCGCGCAGCCGTTCATCGAAGTAGCGGCGATTGGCGAGGCCGGTCAACGAATCGGTCATGCCGAGTTGCTTGAGCCGCTCGCGGTGCGCGACATTGTCGAGACTCGCCGTGACGATGCTCGCAAAGCGCTCCAGGATATCCGTCGCCATGCCTTCGGCGAAACGCGCCGGGTCGTCGCTGCACAGACATAGATAACCGCTGACCGTGTCGCCGGCGGCAAGCGGCAGCAAGATCGCGCTCGCCGGCGCGTCGGCGTCGCCGAAGAATGCGCGGCGCGCCGTTTTATCCAGTTGCCCAGGCTTGCCCAGCCATGGCCGCCCCTCGTCGCAGAGACCAAGGGCTGCGAGGCCGCCTTCGCGCGACGTTCTCAGATTGGGCTGGTCGAGCGCATCCAGAGCGCCCGGATCGAGCAGTTCAAGCAGCATCGGCGCGCGGTCGTCGAGCCACAACGTCACGCTCGCCAGCGAGAACTCCTTCGGCAGATGGCTGAACAGCGTGTCGAGAAACGACGCGAAATCCTGCGCGCCGATCAACCTTAGTTCGACGTTCTGGAAGCGGCGCAGCGTGCGCTCGTTGTGCTGCACGGTATCGACGAGCGAGCGCAGTCGGTCTGAAAGCGGCGTTTGGGCGAGATTCGTCACGTTATTGATGCGGGCCCGGAGGCGAAGCGGGGTCGGCGGCCCCAACCGCTGTAATAACGGCCAATTCCGCGAGGTCTTGAGGGTTCGATCACCGCACACGCAAAAACAGCGGTTTAACAGGGCGATCACGCAGAGGGACCAAGCGCGGGAATTTTAAGCGTGATCTTAAGTTTGGCTTAATTCTTACCTGTAACTATGGCACGCAACATCCCCTGTTGAGCCGCCAGAACATCGGCGGCGCTTTTTTTCTCAAGGGATGTCGCCGACGCGCCGATAGATGGACAGCATGCCTGCGAAGAAGGAGTCAAACGATGGTGGAAGACACGGTATTCGAGCATCTGCGCGCGATGCCCGGCAACGAATGGGTGCGCCAGATCCACTCGTGCAAGGTCTCGGACCCCTTGCAGCCCCCTTGGGGACGCTCGTACAGACTAGTCGAATGGACCATGAAGCACACCCCCGAATCGAGCCGCCGCGTGGTGCCCGCGGAAAGCACGCCACTCGAAATCGCACAAGCGGTCGTATCGCACATTCCGGGGCGCCGCTTTTGCCAGCACGGCGACGATTGATCCTGTCGCCGGCAAGCTGCCCTTAGTTTTTCGCGCGCTTCGCCATTTCTTCCTCAAACAGTGCGAATTCTTCCCCTGCGGCTTTTGCCACACTCGGCCGGCGCATCAAGCGCTTGTAGTACGCCGCCACCGCAGGCCATTGCGACAGATCGATGCCGCCATGCGACGCCCAGTTCAGCACCGTGACCAGATACGCGTCGCCCACGCTGAACCCGTCGAGCAGATACTCGCTTTGCGCCAGATGATCCTGCAGAACGCCTAGCCGCAATGCGGCCTTGTCGCGCGCATACCGCTTCACGTCTTCGGGCGCGCGCACATCGAGCAACGGCACGAACACTGCCTTGTGCAACTCCGTACTGATAAAACCCAGCCATTGCTGCAAGCGCGCGCGCTGTGCCGTGCCCGCAGCAGGCGCGAGCCGTGCGGCCGGAAAATGATCGGCCACATACGGCAAGATCGCCGTGTTTTCAGTCAACAGCCAGCCTTCATCCGTGCGCAGCACCGGCACCTGCCCGAGCGGACTGATCGGATAGAAGTCCGAGCCATCCGACAACTGTTTCGACTTCGTGTCGACCCGAATGAACCCAGCCTGTGCCCCCGCCTCGTACAACGCGATTCGGGTGGCCAGTGAACAAGCGAGCGGCGAGAAGTACAGATCCATGGGGAATCCCCTGTCGTTGGTGTTTTTGTACTATATTGCATATAAATCACTTACGCCATATTTTTATGCCGACCAGTACAAAAAAAGAAGTCCGCCCGCGCGGCCGTCCGCGTGCCTATGATTCCGACCAGGCGCTCGCCGATGCAAGAGACGTGTTCTGGCGCAGCGGCTATGCGGGCACCTCGCTGGATCAATTGAGCACTGCGACCGGTATGAACCGCCCGAGTCTGTACGGTGCATTCGGCGACAAACATGCGTTGTATCTGACCACGCTCGAACGTTATATCGAGGCCGGCCGGCTCGCGATGGTTCATGCTCTCAGCGAAGACCTGCCCTTGCAGCAGGCCTTGCTACGCGTCTATGACGGCGCGCTCGCGTGGTACTTGCCCGCCGACGGCGATCCGCTCGGCTGCTTCATGATCGGCACCGCCGCGGTCGAAGCGGTGGATGACGCCGAAGTCCGCGCAGCACTAGCCGAGGGCCTGCGCACTTACGACAAGGCCTTCGAGAAACGCTTAAAGCTGGCGCAGGCCGAAGGCGAACTGCCGGCCGATGCGCAACCGCCCCTTCTCGCGAAGATCGCATCGGCGATTTTGCACAGCCTCGCGTTGCGCGCCCGCGCGGGTGATTCGCGCGCGTCGCTGCGGGCAACGGCGGTTGCAGGGGTGGCGTTGATATGCGGCAATGCGGGCGCGTCACCTGCGCCGGCAACGGGCAAAACCACAGCAAAAGGACGTGGACGGTAAGCGGAAGGAGTTCGCTCGCGTTCTTCGATTTCCGTTCAGATCACAGGCGGCCGAGGGTAGCCGCGCCTTTGCAATGCTTGACAGTCACGGGAAATGTTTATGCCTATGATGGGTCGATTCACCCGACACGTCATGGTTTCGACATGAACTATCCGTACGACGTACTGACCGCCGCCTGTCTTTTCATCATCGTGATCTCCACCACCATCATGCTCGCGCTCACCTGAGCGAGCGTTGTAACGCCCCCTGCTGTAGGGCGTGCCAGCAGGTCAACGCGCTCCCCGCGTTTCCGTAAAAAGACGGGATATACTGTACATATATACAGTACTTTTCGTCTGAACAATGCGCCTTCCTCCCTTCGAGCCTCCCACACTCGCCGAACTGCGTGCCTGGTGGCGCACGCGCGACGAGCAGAGCATCCAGCGCCTCATCCTCGAGATTCAACGGCAACGGCTCACGCTGCTGGAGTTGCGCAACCTGATCGACAGCGGCGTCCAGCAGGCGCGCGCCGCCGACCGCACGCTGGTCGAGCGCGGCGAACCATTAATGACGTTACGCATACGGATCGCGCAGGAAGTACTGCGCGTGGGTGATATCGACGATACACGGCAGATGAGCCGTGCCGCACAGGAAAAGCTCGCCGTGCGCACCGAGGGCCAGATGGAATACGCACGCGAAGGCCGCCTGAGGCGGCAGCGCCGGAATATCTAGTTCGAGTGTCGCAGCGTGTTTCCGCGCACCCGAAGGAAAAACGGTGCGCGGCCGGGTCAATGCTGCAGGTTCAGCGCGTTTGCGTGGCGACGCGCAAGCCGAGCGAAATGAACAGCACGCCGATAATCTTGTTTTGCCAGCGGCTAAGCCATGTCAGGCGCTTGACGAGTTTGCCCAACGGACGAATCGTCAGCACGATCAGCGTTGTATAAAGCGCGCTCATGCCAACGAAAATCAGTCCGAGCGTCGTGAATTGCAGGAACGAAGAACCGTGCTCAGGGCGAACGAACTGCGGCAGAAACGCGAGGAAAAACAGCGCGGTCTTGGGGTTCAGCACTTCGGCAGGGATCGCCTGAAAGAAGGCCTTGGAAGCGGATACCGGCGCAACTGTCGGCAAATGCGCGCTCGCCTGCTTTTCGCGCAAGGCGCGAATGCCCAGATAGACGAGATAGGCGGCGCCGACGATTTTCACGGCATTGAAGGCGAGCGCCGACGTCATCAGCAAGGCCGACAGGCCAATCGCGGCGCCCAGCGTGTGGATGAAATCGCCAGCGGCGACGCCAAGACCGGTGAGTATGCCGGCCTTGCGCCCACCATGCACCGTGCGGGTCAAAACCAGCAGCACGGCCGGACCGGGAATCAGAAAGAGCCCGAGTACAACGGCAACGAAGGTTCCTAGCGTAGAAAGATCAAGCATGTCGTCTCCTGTGTGGCGCGCTCGGCTCAACGGGCAGGCGCGCGTTCAGCTGACGATTGTAGATCGTTCGAAGATTCCCAGCCGACGATCCGTTACCATTGCGGGCACAGGGCCGCCTAAGCTCCATATGCGGCCCGCATTTTTTCATCCACTGAAGTCTTTGCCTTGCCCACCTACACCTTGCCCGCGCCGCTCTCTGCGGAACTCGAGATTCGCAAGAGCCGTTTCATCGCGCACGCGATACCGGTCGCCGACCGCGACGCCGCGATGGCCGAATTGCGGCGTCTGCGCGACGAGCATCCTGGCGCGACGCATGTCTGCTGGGCGCTGCTGGCAGGTGGCCAGTCAGGCATGTCCGACGACGGCGAGCCGTCCGGAACCGCGGGCCGGCCGATTCTCGAAGTGTTGCGGCATCACGATCTGGACGGCGTGCTGGCCGCCGTCGTGCGGTATTACGGCGGCGTGAAGCTGGGCGCCGGCGGGTTGGTGCGAGCGTACACCGACGCGATTGCTTCGGTTCTACTGGACGCGCCGCGGGTGGAGAGGATTGCCCAGGTTACGCTGATCGTCGAAGTGAGCTATGCCGATGAAGCGAAGGTGCGCAGATGGATCGAGGCTGAAGGTTACGGACTCGTCGACAGCGCCTACGGGATGCTGGTGAAGATGACTGTCCGCCTGCCCGTCAATGCGGTAGATGACGCGCGGCTAGCCCTGGTGGATATGACTCAGGGGAAAGCCGGATTCTTTTGATCGTGTTGCTCCCGGAGCGAGGCTGCTTCAATCGCTCGATAATTCCGGACCTCGATCCAGGTCATGCCCCAACTAAGAAGATGCGCGGGATCAGCTCGCTGTTACCATGCTGCTCTGTACCGGAATGACTCCACCTAAAAGGCACTTCCTCTGACCTCGACCGCCGCTTTTTCCAGCTCAGCGCCCGAGTCGCCGCAACAGAGTCAGTCTCTGCGGCCATCGCTCGATCCCTTGCGTCCGGGCCTGAGATCCGCCGTGCTCAAGGGTTGCGGCGTCGTCGCCCTGCCGTTGATGCTGTCTGCATGCTCCTGGTCGTGGTTCGGCCTGAATTGCCCACCGCGCGCAACCGCGCATCCAACCGGCTGGCTGAGCGTCGCGCCCGCCAGCGATTTCGCCTACATGCCGGCTCGCAACGGCCAGGTTTCGCCGAACCGGATCGAAAACACGGCGATGACCGGCATCGTGCTAAAAAGCGATATCAACGAAACCGTGCGCAACAGCATTGCCAGCAGCTTGCAGGTCGCGGGCTTTCACCTCACCGAAGGCAGGAAAGTGCTGAGCGGCAGCATCGAGAAGTTCACGGTGGACGACGCGCGGTCGCCGGCATCGTGGACGCTGAAAATGCGCTACATCGTGACCGATGCCTCAACCCAGAAGGTTGTGTTCTCAACCACCAAGACGGTCCGGCAGAAGTCGCCTAAATTCACCAGCAATACCATCGCCGTCGAAGACACGGTCAAGCTGAGCGTCGAAGCGTTGATCCGCGACCCGGGCTTCGTTAACTCGGTGAATTGAGCGGACGGACCGAATCGGCGCTGTGCGCCGATTCGCTACAATCGGGAAATATCGAGGGAAACGCAGAATCGGGCAAAATCGCGCAGCATCGAAGCGCCGCTGGCGCCTGCCATCTCGCGTGCCCGATTCTGCAACCCGGTCCCCTTTTCCGTGCGAGCCGTCATGTCAATCACCACCTGGCTGTTCTTCCTGCCCGCCTGCTTCGCGATCAATCTCGCGCCGGGCCCGAACAATCTTCTATCCATCAACGCTGCTGCGCGTCACGGCTTCATGACGGCTTTCGTCGGCGGCACCGGCCGGCTGGTCGCGTTCGCGTTGATGCTGGTGTTGGCTGCGACCGGCCTTGCCGTCGTGCTGCACGCATCCGAGTGGTTCTTTCTCGCGATCAAACTGGCCGGCGCCGCGTATCTGATCTGGCTTGCCATCCAGTTGTGGCGCAGCGACGCACCGGCCATCGATACGATCCAGCAGGACGATGCGTCGCTCTGGCGGATTGCCAGGCAGGAATGTCTCGTGGCCGCGGGCAATCCAAAGGCGATTCTGGTTTTCACCGCATTTTTGCCGCAGTTCGTGGATATCGCCAAACCGATGCTGCCGCAGTTCGCGGTGCTCGGCGCGAGCTTTCTGGTCCTCGAATGGGTGGCCATCGCGCTGTATTCGTGGGCCGGCATGCACCTTGGCAAGTGGCTGGTTCGCGCCAAGGTTCGCCGGTGGTTCAATCGCTGCTGCGGGGCGTTTCTGGCGGCAATCGGCGTGAGCTTTCTGCTGGTTCGGCGGACGTAAAACGCCTGGACTCAAAGCTTGATAGTCAGCCTTCCGAATTATCTGTCCGGCCACGCGCCGGCTGTATGACACCCTCTCGCGTCGTTGAAACCTGAATGGCAGTTCGGCCTGTTTGCAAAACCATAAACAATAGCTAATGCACGACCTCATAAACTTTAACTGTCAGTAATCGTCCTGCGCCTTTATGCTCGAAGAATGACCCGCCGCCGCAGCTGGACCATACGCGGCATCGGACAAGCGACTTCTCATAGTCATAGGGGCGGCATCATGAAGATCTGTATCTTCGGAGCAGGAGCGATTGGCGGTTTGATGGGCGTGCAACTGGCGCGTGCCGGCGCGGATGTGAGTTTCGTCGCGCGTGGGGCGCACCTTGCTGCAATGCGCGAACACGGCGCGCGTCTGATCATGGACGGCGAGACGATCAGCGCGCCAGTACGCTGCACGTCCGACCCGCGCGAACTCGGCGTGCAAGACTTCGTGATCATTACACTGAAGGCGCACTCGCTGCCTGGCGTAGTCGACGCAATGCAGCCGCTCCTCGGCAAGCATACGGCTATCGTCACCGGCGTGAACGGCATTCCCTATTGGTACTTTTATCAGCACGGCGGAAAATTCGCCGGCACCCGCCTCGCCAGCATCGACCCGGACGGCAGCCAATGGACCAAACTCGGACCGGAACGCGCGATCGGCTGCGTGCTGTATCCCGCTGCGGAGATCGTCGAACCGGGTGTCATCAAGCACGTGTACGGCAAGAAATTCCCGATCGGCGAGCCGAGCGGCGAACGCACGCCGCGCATTCAGCAGTTGCACGAGATCATGCAGGCAGCAGGATTCGATGCGCCGATTCGCGACAATATCCGCGACGAAATCTGGCTCAAGCTGTGGGGCAACCTGTGCTTCAATCCGATCAGCGCATTGACCCACGCCACGCTCGATATCCTCACCAGCGACCCCGGTACACGTGCGGTATCACGCACGATGATGCTGGAAGCCAAGCGTATTGCCGATCAGTTCGGCGTGCATTTTCGCGTGGATGTGGAAAAACGCATCGACGGTGCGGGGGCGGTCGGCGCGCATAAGACCTCGACGCTGGTCGATCTGGAGAATCGCCGTCCGATGGAGATCGATCCGCTCTTGACGGTGGTGCAGGAAATGGGCCGTCTCGTTGCGGAGCCCACGCCGACTATCGATGTCGTGCTTGCCCTCATCAAGCTGCGTGAACGGATGGCATTGCAGGGGGATTGAGACTGAGCGCCGGTTGGCGCTTCGACCCACGCCTCACAAGCCTCACAAAAGGATCGAACGCCACGCGTTCGATCCTTTTTACATCGCTATTGATCAATCGCCAGCCACACCGCCTTTGGCTCGGTGAAGTTTTCGATCGCCACGTCGCCGTGCTCGCGGCCAAAACCCGAATCGCCGGAACCACCCCAAGGCAAGCGCACATCGGTATAGCCGTAGGTATTGATCCACACAGTGCCCGCCTTCAGGTCACGCGCAACCCGATGCACGCGGCCGATATCCGCGCTCCATACACCGGCCGCAAGGCTATACAAGGTGCCGTTGGCGATACGGATCGCATCGGCTTCGTCGTTGAAACGAATCACGCTCGCCACTGGCCCGAAGATCTCCTCCTGCGAAATGCACATTTCATGCTCGACATTGGCGAACACTGTCGGCTCGACGAAGAAGCCGCGCTCGCCCACCCGCACGCCGCCGGTCACGAGCGACGCCCCTTCGGAGCGCCCTGTCTCGACATAGCCGAGTACGGTTTTCATCTGCGCCGCGGAAATAAGCGGGCCCATCGACGTTTCGCGCGCCGCCGGATCGCCGACCTTGATCGCCTTGGCACGCGCCGCGAGACGCTCGACCACTTCGTCGTAAACATCGCGGTGAGCCAGAATCCGCGAGCCTGCCGAACAGACCTGGCCCGTGTTGAAGAAAATCCCCGACGCCGCGGCTCGCACCGCGTTGTCGAGATTCGCATCGGGGAAGATCAGGTTCGCCGACTTGCCGCCGAGTTCGAGCGTGACGCGCTTGAAGTTGCCGGCCGCACCCTGCAGAATGCCGCGCCCCACGGAAGGCGAGCCGGTGAAGGTCACCTTGTCGATCCCGGGATGCGCCACCAGCGCATCGCCGACCACTCGCCCCTTGCCGGTGACGATGTTCAGTACTCCCGGCGGCACACCCGCCTCGAGCGCGAGTTCACCGAGGCGCAACGCGGTCAGCGGCGTAATCTCCGCGGGCTTGACGATCAGCGTGCAACCACATGCCAGCGCGGGCGCGATTTTCCACATGCCGATCATCAGCGGGAAATTCCACGGCACGATCGCGGCGACCACGCCGACCGGCTCGCGCAGCGTGTACGTCAAGGCATCGGGACGTACCGGCACCACCTGTCCATTGATCTTGTCGCACCAGCCTGCGTAGTATTCGAGCGTATCGATCGCCGCAGGAATATCCTGGCGCATTACCGCCGAGATGGGTTTGCCGGCATCGAGACTTTCGAGCGCCGCGAGTTCGTCCAGATTCGCACGCATCAGGCCGGCGAGCCGCATCAGTATGCGGCCCCGCTCGGCTGCCCGTATCGCGTTCCATACTTTCAACGCGGCGCGCGCGGCGTGCACCGCGGTATCGACATCGGCCGCGCTGCCTTGTGCAACCAGCGCAATCGGCTCTTCGGTCGCCGGGTTGATGTCGATGGAATATTCGCCGGTGCCGGGCGGCAAACGCTTGCCGTCGATCAGCAAATCATGGCGCCTGAGGTCGGTTTCAGTTTCCATCATGAAGCTCCTTGCTTGGGATGTTGCGTGGGCTGACCGGCAACGGATCGGCCGGCGCCGCGCCGGCGGCAGGCGAAGCCACATCGGCGAGCGCAGCAAACTGCGCCCAGGCCGCTGCGGCGTTGGGTCTGAGGGAGCGATTGCGGCGATGCACGAGCAGCGTCGTCAGATTTATCTCGGGCACGAGCGGCCGGCTTACCAGCGACGCGCCGGGCGCGGGCCAATGTGCATCGACGGGTAAAACGCCGACGCCAAGGCCCAATTCGACCATGCGCGATACTGCCGCAACATGGCCGAGTTCCTGCACGGGCCGTCGCTTCAGGCCGTGCGAATTGAAGGCAAGGTCGAGCGCGGCGCGCGCACCCGCGTCGGCATTCAACGTGACGAGCGCCCACTCGTGCAATGCATGCCATGCGACGCTGGCTTGCCGCGCCAGCGGATGCGCGGGCGGCATCACCGCATGCAGCGGCGTGGTGAACACCACTTGCGCGTGCAACTGATCGCTGGCCAGAGGCTCAGCCACGGAGACCACGCCGAAGTCCACTTCCCCCTGCTCGACGCTCGCGAGCACGCAGCTTTGCGAGTGATCCTTGACGGACACGATCAGCTCGGGAAACGCTGACGCGCAACGCGCCAGCCCCTGCGCCACCCAGCTCGACGACAACACGGGATTGCTCGCCAGCACGACCACGCCAGTGTGTCCGTCGTAAGCGGCGCGCTCCTCACGCAGCGTCAATTCGATTTCATCGAGCAGGCGGCCGATTCTGCGCTCCAGACTCGCGCCCGCATGAGTCAGTTCCACCTGCCGCGTGGTGCGGTCGAACAGCTTCAATTCAACGGCGTCTTCAAGTTCGCGCACGCAACGGCTCACCGCCGACTGCGTCAGATCGAACTCGCGCGCCGCGCGCGTAAAGCTCCGTTCACGCGCTACGGCGACAAACACCTTGAGTTGCTGCAGCGAAACATTCATAACGTTACTGCCGGGCGTGGATAGGTCACCCTATTCCCCTGACTGCTCAGGCCAATGGCTAAGCCGCGAGGCCTTGCTGCCGGCAACGGCCAGCACGCCCTGGGGTTCGTTGTGCGCTTCGATCCAGCGCGAACGCATTGGCGCAAGAATGAACTTCGCCGAGATGCCCGCGGCGATCGTGACGACGGCAGAAACGATAAAGACCAGACTCCAGCCGCCTGTGGCCGACAGTACCGAAGCAATCGGCACCAGCAGCGAGGCCGTGCCCTTCGCGGTGTACAGCGTGCCCGCATTGGCCGCCGCATATTTGCTGCCGAAGGTATCGGCGCAAATCGCCGGGAAGATCGAGAAAATTTCGCCCCAGAACAGGAAGATCAACGCGGCGAATGTCATGAACGCATACGGGTTGGTGCCGTACTGCATGAGGCCGAGCAAGGCGAGGCCTTCGCCGATGAAGATCACGAACATCGTGTTCTCACGGCCGAGTTTGTCGGAGATGAAGCCGCACAGCGGACGGGTGAAGCCGTTGCAGATATTGTCGATGGAAAGCGTGGCCGTGAGCAGCGGCAGGGTCATGCCGAAGATCGTCATCGGAATGCGTGCGAGCCCCCAGTCTTTGGCGATCGGACCGATTTGCGCGGTCGCCATCAGGCCGCCCGCCGCCACTGCGACAAACGACACGTAGATCACCCAGAACACCGGCGTCTTGATCATCTGGCCCGGCGTGTAATCGACCTTCGTGACCGCGAACTTCTTCTTCGGTGCAGCTTGCTGGCGCAAGTTTGGTTTCTTCAACAGCAGCGCAAGCAAAAGTATGCTGACGCCCTGCAGGATGCCGAAGAAAAAGAAGGTGTGCTCATAGCCCGAGCGCGTGATCATGTTGGCGATCGGAATGACCGTGACGGCCGCGCCCGCGCCAAAACCTGCAGCAGTCAAACCGGCGGCAAGCCCCCGGCGATCCGGAAACCACTTCAACGCGTTGCCGACACAGGTACCGTACACGCCGCCGGCACCGATCCCGGCAATGACCGCCGACACATACAGCATCGGCAAAGTCGTCGCATATGAATTCATCACCCACGCGATGCCGGCGCATACCGCGCCGCCGGCGACCACCGGGCGCGGTCCGAATTTGTCGACCAGCCAGCCCTCCACCGGCACGAGCCATGTTTCTGTGAGAATGAAAATAGCGAACGCGAGCTGAATGGATGCTTCACCCCAGTGATGCCGCGAATTCATCGGCGTGACAAACAACGTCCATGCGTATTGCAGATTGGCTACCAATGCCATGCACATCATGCCGATGACGAGCTGCCACCAGCGGTTCGCCCAGAATACGCGAGTCGTGGTCTGTCGAGTGATATCGTCCATGAACCTTGTCTCCGCTATTTATTGAGTGCGGCCGGCCGTCACGCCGCACTGTATGCGTCTCACCTTCTGCTTATGACCCGAACAGCCTTGCCATTCGGGAATATTTAATATTTGCGTCTTTAATTCGAATTCTTTAGGGCCTGTTCCTACCTGAATCATCGTTTTTCAGACGATTTCTTTATTCCGATCAATTAAGTATCGGCATTGCATCGGCGTTTCGCCGCTTCCCTTTCTACGCCTCAAATACAAGCGTTAACCCGAGTACTGCAACGAGCACAACACCGGCAATTCCGCTTCTTATACAGCCCCATGCTAGGGTCATTGCTGAATAACTAATAATTAAAGTTTGTTATTATGTCGATTCATATTTGCTTATACATCGGCCATGACGATGCGCAATGCCACTCTGCGGCAATTGAAGGTCTTTGAAACGGTAGCGCGCCACCTCAGCTTCTCGCGTGCCGCGGAAGAATTGCATCTGACGCAACCCGCCGTCTCCACCCAGGTGCGGCAACTCGAGGAACACGCAGGGCTGCCGCTGTTCGAGCAGCTCGGCAAAAAAATCTATCTGACGCCGGCCGGCACCGAGATGCTTCACTACAGCCGCGCGATCATTCAGCAGTTCCACGAAGTCGACGAGGCGATGAGTCAGCTCAAGGGCGTCTCCGGCGGCAAGCTGAACGTCGCGGTGATCAGTGCAGGCGACTACTTTTTCCCGCGCCTGCTCGCTGAATTCACGCGGCGTTACGCGGGCGTCGTGCTCAATCTCGCCGTACACAATCGCGCAGAACTGTTGCATCAACTCGCGACCAACCAGACCGATCTCGCCGTGATGGTGCGGCCGCCGCACGAAACCGACGCGACCAACGAACCGTTCGCGCCGCACCCTTATGTGATCGTGGCGGCGCCCACGCATCCGCTCGCGCACAAACGCAACATCAAGATGAGCCAGTTGGCGAGCGAGGCCTTCATCGTGCGCGAACGCGGCTCGGACACCTGGAATTCGATGGAAGAAGGCTTCGCCGGCCGTCTCGCCAATCTGAAGATCGCGATGGAGATCAAGAGCACCGAGACGATCAAGCAGGCGGTGATCGCCGGCATGGGCATCGCGTTCCTGTCCGCGCATACGATCAGTCTCGAGTTGCAGCTCGGCCATCTGGTCGTGCTCGATGTGGAAAGCTTTCCCGTCATGCTCAACTGGTACGTCGTGCATCGGAAGAACAAGCGCCTGCCGCCGGTTGCAGTCGCCTTCAAACGCTTCCTGATGGAGGAAGGCGCGGGTCTCATCGAGAAGATCACGCGCGTGAAGGAATTGAGCGTCTATAAGCAGTAGGCTATGGAAAGCCAATGAAACTTTAACTATTGCGGATTGATCAGTATCCCTATGCTGCAAGTGAGTTCCCTTACTTGTCAGCCCAGGAGGCCGATCATGAACCACGCTGCGGTTGAGTCTCACGCCAGCACACGTACTGCACGCGCCACCGCGAACAATCCGGACGACGCCCATCTGAGCGCGTTCAACGCGGCCTTCAGCGACCTTGGCCTGCGGTTCCGCTGGGACCAGGCCACACTCGATGTGTTGAAGGAATTCAACAGCGAAGCGGCGCGCATCACCGCCTACATCGAGCGGTTTCACGCGCATCTTCACAGCGCGTACGATGCTGAGTTTCTTGCCCAGATGATCCTGAGCAAGAAGGCCAAGTACTACAGCGAATTCGCGGCGGCCGGCGAATAAGGGCTTCGGCGGGACGATTCCGCCGCTCGCTCTGCCCGCCGTCCGGCGCATCGGTGTATTCATCTTTGACGGCACGTTGAGCGATGGGTGGCGCGTTGGCGGACAAACCCACGCTTTTGTACGCCCACCGTCCCAGTGTTATGCCGGCCGTGCCGGTGCCGGTATGCTGCTGCGCGCACCATGCCGGGTGTTATCTCGCGCAGCGCCCACGCCTGCTCTTCGCCGCCATGCCATTCGATGCGCGCCAACAACCCGCGCCGCTCAGGTGCAAATCCATCGCAACGTCCGGCCAACGCATGGCAGTGTGAATCGCGCTCGTTCGTCGAGTACTCGCGGCTTGTCATCAGATGCGTGCCTAGCGAAACGGCCAGCACGCTCATCGCAAGCAGCGCGGCGAGTCCGAACGGCTGCGCCTGTTCCGTGACGAAGCCGTAGCCGAGCCAGCCACACAGTAAAAGCGCCGAGACGTTGACAATGCCATGCCCCGGACGCGCGACTGTACTCAGGTCCAGCACGCCACGCAGTTTGCAGAATGCGATTGCAGAAGTGGCGAAGACCAGCGCACCAATGAAGACCGCGGCATAGAGCTCGATACGCTCGACATTCGCCTGCGCCGCCGCCGACAGGTAGCACGCAAACCCGCCCACCATGACGGCGAACCCCGTGCCACTGCCGAGCAACGCAACGAGCCGCGGCCGTCGCGTCATAGCGCTATCTCGCACACAGCGCTCAAGGTGTTACTCAATGTGCCGATCCCTTCGATAGAGATCGTGACGGTGGCGCCGTCCTTGATCGAACCGACGCCGACCGACGTGCCGCACGCGATCACATCACCCGGTTCGAGCGTCAGGTCCTGTGAGATCAGGCTCACCTGCTCGGCAGGCGAAAACACCATATCGGCAAGCGGATAATTCTGCCGCTCCACCCCGTCGAGCATCGTCACGAGACGTGCGGCGTGCCAGTCGAAACCGGAGACGATCGAGGGTCCTATACAGCAGAACGTATCGAAGCCCTTCGCGCGGCACCATTGCGGGAAGTGCGGGTTCTCGTTCAGCAGATCGGCGGCGGTGACATCGTTGACCAGCGTGTAGCCGAAGATCGATTCCGCAGCCTCTTCAATACTCGCGTCGCGGCAGCGCCGCCCGATCACGATACCGAGTTCGCCTTCGTAGACGATCTTGCCCGCGTAACTAAGCGGCCGACGGATCGGTTCACCCGAACCGATCACCGACCCCGCCGGCTTCAACAGAAATAGCGGATGCGCCGGCACAGGCTTGTCGAGCTTCGCCGCCAGCGCGTGAAAGTTATTCCACAACGCGACGATCTTGCCGGGCGCACAAGGCGCGAGCGGCGTGAGCGCACGTGTCGACAACACCGCACCGGTCGGCACCGGTTGATCGAGACTTTCGTACTCGTGCAGATAACCGCCTTCCACCCGGCCGAACACGACACCACCGTCGCTCGACATGAAACGCATCCACGTATCCATACATCGCTCCTTGAGCTATCAGATCGCGCCGGCGGTCCGCAATGCGCTGATCTGCTCGGGCGAGTAGCCGAGTTCAGTCATCACCTCTTCGGTATGCTCGCCCAGCAGCGGCGAGCGCGTAACTTCGGTCGGACTGTCCGACAGTTTGATAGGATTACCAACCGTCAGATACTTGCCGCGGGTCGGATGATCCACTTCGACAATCGTGCCGGTCTTGCGCAGCGACGGCTCTTCGGCGATTTCCTTCATCGAGAGAATCGGCCCGCAAGGAATGTCGTATTTGTTGAGGATCTGCATGGCCTCGAACTTGGTCTTGGTCATGGTCCAGCGCTCGATCTCGGCAAAGATATCCTTCAGATGCGGCAAGCGCGCGGCAGGCGTCGCGTAGTTCGGATCGGTGGCCCACTCTTCCTTGCCGATCACATTGCAGATCTTCGCCCATACCGGCGCCTGCGTGATGAAGTAGATATACGCGTTCGGATCCGTCTCCCAGCCCTTGCACTTCAGAATCCAGCCCGGCTGGCCACCGCCCGAAGCATTCCCCGCGCGCGGCACCGCTTCACCGAACGTTCCGTTCGGATATTGCGGATACTCTTTCATCGTGCCGGTGCGTTCGAGCCGCTGCTGGTCGCGCAGCTTCACGCGGCACAGGTTGAGCACGCCGTCCTGCATCGCGGCGAGCACCTTCTGACCGCGCCCGGTTAGCGTGCGCTGATACAGCGCCGTGACAATGCCGAGCGCCAGATGCAAACCGGTGCCGCTGTCGCCGATCTGCGCGCCGCTCACCACCGGCGGGCCATCGTCGAAACCGGTGGTCGAGGCCGCGCCGCCCGCGCATTGCGCGACGTTCTCGTAGACTTTGCAGTCCTCGTAAGGGCCCGGGCCAAAGCCCTTCACGGAGGCCACGATCATGCGCGGGTTCAACTCCTGAATCCGCTCCCACGTGAAGCCCATCCGGTCCAGCGCGCCCGGGGCGAAATTCTCCACCAGCACGTCGCACTTCTGGATCAGCGCCTCGAGCACCAGCTTGCCTTCCGGGTTCTTGGTATCGATCGTGACCGAGCGCTTGTTGTGATTGAGCATCGTGAAGTACAAGCTGTCCACGTCGGGAATGTCCCGTAGTTGCTCGCGCGTGATGTCGCCGGCGCCGGCCCGCTCCACCTTGATCACGTCCGCGCCGAACCACGCGAGCAACTGCGTGCAAGTCGGACCCGATTGCACATGCGTGAAATCGAGAATGCGCACGCCGTCGAGTGCTTTGCTCATGTCAAGTCTCCTGTCCTGATCAGTCTCAGTTGTGTGCAACGGTTATCGACCGACGCGCCTGCTTCGATAACGTCCGCTCCAGCGGATGTCCGGTTAGCCCCGGTACATACGGTATGTGATATATCACATTCAATCAAGCGCGATCTCAAAATGCGGCTGTTTCGGGATTTCTGCTCTGAATGCTTATCAGGCCTACGTTTCAACGAGATGAAGCCGTGCCGGTCTGCTCGATTCGAGGGAAAACACCGAGATGTCGCTTGTCTCGATCACATTTGATATATCACATACTACATTTCAGTCACCGTCAAGCCGGGCTTAACCCCACCCACTGCGAGGCGACGACTAGAGAGGAAAGAAATGGATCGAAAACGCAAAAAAGGCCCGCGGTGACGTCATCACCGCGGGCCTTTCTTTTGCCATTCGTTGCGCCAATCAGGCGCTTAAGCCACCATTAATCCAGAAAATCACAATTCGCTTCGACGAACGTCGCCAGATCGAGCGAATGCTGGCGGGTAAGACGCTCAGCCAGTTCGGTATCGCGCTGCTCCAGCGCCTCGATAATGCGCAGGTGGTCGACGATCGAACGCGACGCGCGGTCGCTTTGCGAAATGGTCATGCGGCGAATCGCCCGCACGTGGATGAAGATGTTCTTGATCGTGTCGAGAATGATCTGCGACTTCGACAGCTCGACGATCGCCTGATGAAACGCGATGTTGGCGTCGGAATACTCGGCAATGTGCTCGGCCGGCGTGGCGTCGCGGAAATTGTCGAACATGTGGCGCAGGCGGGCGATTTCCTCGTCCGTGGCGTGCAGCGTGGCAAGACGCGCCGCCATGCTTTCGAGCGCAGCCCACATCTGGATCATTTCGACGATTTCACGCTTGCTCTTGCGCACGATATAGATGCCGCGCCGCGGCACCATGCGCAGAAAACCTTCCTGTTCGAGCAGCGTCATCGCCTCGCGCACCGGCGTGCGGCTCACGCCCAGCGATTCGCTCAGCACGCGCTCGTCGAGGCGGATTTCTTCGTGAGTCCGGTAGATATCTGCGTCGGCAATGGCCTGGCGGAGCATGGCATACGCCTGATCGCGCAAGCTCACGCTCGCGCCGATCGGCTGCAACGACAACGTCAGGGGTGGGGCCACTGCTTCAGTTTGAAGTTCTGACGACATTCATCGCCTCTTGTTGAACATGCGCACGATAGGGCACCACTGCGGGCGCCACTGCGGCCATTCTGCCATCCTGCTCGCCCAGGCCGACGAACCGGCCATGTTGCGCTGCAAGTTGCGCGACCGGCTGCGGGATCCAGCAGGTCAGCAGAACGGTGGCGGCAGAGCCCAAACCTACAAAACCAACGGCGAGCAGCGCGAGAGGAACAAATTCCATTTGTAACTCCGAATGATTGAGCGAAAAGATGACTCAATCATATGCTGCAACGCCGCAAAAATCAATATTCCGTATGTAGTATATCAGTGACTGTTGTTTTTAGGATTGCATGCTCAAGGTAGCACGGGCAACCCGCGGGCGGTTCCTCTGCATGTCCCAACACACAACGCTCGGTGTAAACGCGCAAAACGCGCGCTATGCGCGCAGTCGCGTTCGATGATCGCGCAATTTCACCTGAATGCGGATTGTGGGAACCGCTGCGCATCATTAACCTTCGGGGAATCCTGTGATGGGCCGCAGCGTCCCCTGCCCTGCATCTGCCGCGCGCTTCCAGACAGCACCCGAGAATTCGAAGGAGACACCGTCATGAGTACCACTATCCCGAGAGCGCCGAAAACGGCCATCACCGACAACCGCGCGGCGCGCAGCCAGGCACGCAAAGCGGCGCTCGGCAGCTTTGTCGGCGCCGTAGTCGACTGGTACGACTTTCTGCTGTACGGCATCGTCGCCGCGCTCGTCTTCAACGCCGAGTTCTTCCCGAAGGTCAGCCCGGCGATGGGCACACTCGCCGCATTCGCGACCTTCGGCGTCGGCTTTCTGTTCCGCCCGCTCGGCGGCTTCGTATTCGGCCACTACGGCGACCGGCTCGGACGCAAGCGCATGCTGGTCCTCACGGTGATGATGATGGGCCTCTCCACCGCGGCAATCGGTCTGCTGCCGGCTTTCTCCACCATCGGCTGGTGGGCGCCGGTGCTGCTCGTCACGCTGCGCGCGATCCAGGGCTTCGCTGTTGGCGGCGAATGGGGCGGCGCGGCGTTGATGGCAGTCGAAAGCGCGCCGGAGAAAAAGAAGGCGTTCTACAGCAGCGGCGTGCAGGTCGGCTATGGCGTGGGTCTGGTGCTCGCGACCGGATTGGTCGCGATCATCAGCCGCTCGATGGACAACGCGTCGTTCCTGAGCTGGGGCTGGCGCCTGCCCTTCCTGTTCAGTGTGTTGCTGGTGCTGATCGCGCTGTGGATCCGCTCGAGCATGGAAGAATCGAAGGAGTTCGTCGAGAAGGTCGGCGAGCGGGGCGAACGCAGCGTGCGGCTGCCGATCGTCGAAGCCTTGCTGAAGCACCCCAAGGCTTTCCTGCTGATCATCGCGCTGCGCCTTGCGGAGTTGTTCACGATGTATATCGTGACCGCCTTCGCACTGAACTACTCGACGGCGAATCTGCACATGCCGCGTGAGTTCTTCCTCTCGATCGGTCTGCTGGTCGGCGCGGTGAGCTGCGTGACGATTCCGTGCTTCGCGTGGCTTGCGGACCGTTTCGGCCGCCGGCGTGTGTATATCATCGGCGCGCTGGTCGGCATGTTCAGCGCGGTGCCGTTCTTCCTCGCGCTCGAAGCCCGCTCGACGGTGTGGATCGTGATCTTCGCGGTCATGCTCGCCAACGTCGCCCACGACATGGTCGTGAGCGTGCAGCAGCCGATGTTCACCGAACTGTTCGGCACCGAGTACCGCTATAGCGGCGCGGGCGTCGGTTATCAGGTGGCGAGCGTGGTCGGCGGCGGCTTCACGCCGTTTATCGCGGTGGCGCTGGTCAGCTTTGCCGGCGGCTCCTGGCATCCGGTGGCGGCGTATCTGGCGATCGGCTGTCTGATCTCGGTACTGGTGGCGGCGAAGATGAAGACGGGGCGCACGGTCGCCTGATTCCCCCCGGCGAAGATTGCGACGGGCCGGCGTGGCTAAGGTGCCACGACCGGCCCGTTGCTTTTGAATGAATGCTGGATTTCTCGCGGATGAGCGGTACTTCACCCGCTTCATGCCCCCTCGCTTACCTCCCCCCCAACACTCCGCTTTTTGCCGATTCCGAACGCTGATTGCCCCGCATTCAGTAGTTCGTTCATGGCGTTCGTGCCGCATCGCCGCATTTCAATACATTACGGCCGCATTTCACCAGGCTAATGCCTTATGCATTTACATCTCATATTGCAAACGCCAGATTCGCGCCCTATCGTTCGACGAAACGAGTTTTGTCTGAATTTGACGATCGTCATATGAAATAAGAATACATATATCTAGGCCACATGAATCTGCAATTTTTACGCCGCGACCCTAAAGCATTCTGTAAGAAGAGCCGATAACAAAGCATTCGTCACACCGGAGACCGACCATGAGCAGTATCACTGAGCCGAGCGGGAATTCAGGCTCTGCCCCATTCTTTTCCAAACAGGCCACCATTGCGAAACCGGGGTTTTCGCGCTGGATGGTTCCGCCCGCAGCGCTCGCCGTTCACCTTTGTATCGGTCAGGCGTACGCCTTCTCCGTGTTCAATGGACCGCTCACGAAAGTCATCGGCATTACGCAATCCGCCGCTGACGACTGGTCGCTGACCTCGCTCGGCTGGATCTTTTCGCTGGCGATCGTGTTCCTGGGTTTGTCGGCGGCGTTTGCCGGCAAGTGGCTCGAACATGTCGGCCCGCGCCGCACGATGTTTACCGCCGCGTGCTGCTTCGGCGGCGGCTTCCTCGTCTCCGCGCTCGGCGTGCATCTGCACCAGATCGCGCTGCTCTATCTCGGCTACGGCGTGATCGGCGGGATCGGACTCGGTCTTGGTTACGTCTCGCCGGTGTCGACCTTGATCCGCTGGTTCCCGGACCGTCGCGGCATGGCGACCGGCATGGCGATCATGGGCTTCGGCGGCGGCGCGATGATTGCCGCGCCGTTGTCGGTGGCGTTGATGAACCACTTCCGCAGCGCGACCAGCATCGGCGTGGCCGAGACCTTCGTCGTGCTCGGCATTGCGTACTTCATCTCGATGTCGATCGGCGCACTCGCGATTCGCGTGCCGCCGGCGGACTGGAAACCGGCCGGCTGGACGCCGCCCGAGACCACCCAGAAGAAGATGATTTCGCGCAACCACGTGCACATCGATCAGGCGTTGAAGACACCGCAGTTCTACCTGATCTGGCTGGTGCTGTTCCTGAACGTGACGGCCGGCATCGGCATTCTCGGCCAGGCGTCGGTGATGATTCAGGAGAGCTTCAAGGACACCGTGACGGCTGCCGCGGCGGCTGGTTTCGTCGGCCTGCTCTCGCTGTTCAACATGGGCGGCCGTTTCGTGTGGGCCTCGGCTTCGGACTGGATCGGCCGCAAGAACACTTACTTCATCTTCTTCGCGCTCGGCGCCGTGCTGTACTACCTCGTGCCCGGCTTCGCGGCTTCCGGCCAGATCGCTCTGTTCGTGCTCGCCTACTGCGTGATTCTGTCGATGTACGGCGGCGGCTTCGCCACGGTGCCCGCGTATCTCGCGGACATGTTCGGCACGGCGTTCGTCGGCGGCATTCACGGCCGTCTGCTGACGGCCTGGGCCGCGGCGGGTGTCGCCGGTCCGGTGCTGGTGAATTACATCCGTGCCTATCAGGTGGCGCACGGCGTGGCCAAGGCGGACGCCTACACGATGACGATCCACATCATGGTGGTGCTGCTGGTGATCGGTTTCGTCTGCAACCTGCTGGTCAAGCGCGTGGACGACAAGCACCACATGACCGACGCACAACTCGCCAAAGGCGCCTAAGGAGACTCGCATGTCGACCGTTCAAGCCGCTCATCCGACCAACAAGTTCAAGCTCGCCGTCTTCTGGCTATATGTGACGCTGCCGCTCGCATGGGGCGTGTTCAATACGCTCTCGCAAGCGATGAAGCTGTTCAAGTAAGTTAAGTGCTGCACCGCGCCCCGCACGATCGAACGTGCGGGGTGCCAGTAAAGCTTTGCAACGCGCGCGCAGGTTGCGCGCGCTCTCCTACCCTCCGCCTCCGGCTACTGTGGTGCATCGCACCGCCGCTGCTTCAGATCTTCTCGAACAGCACTTCTTGCGCGCCTTCCCACAGCACCTTGGTGCCGAGTTCGCGCAGCTTTTCCTTGCCTTCGACGATGGTCAGGAAGTGATTGCCCGCGAGCTGGCCGAGCTTGCTTGCGAAGCAGCACGAGCCGTACGCAAGAATGATCTCCGTTTCGCTGTAACCGCCCGGATAGAACAGGATGTCGCCCACCGACGGATGGCTCGTGTGATTTTCGAAGCCGACCGCGACCCCGTCGTTTTCAAGTTTGAAGTCGCCAAGCGGAACCCAGCAGCCCTCGCCGCTCCAACGCACGTGAATGATCTTCTGACGGTACGGCAGAAGCTTCAGAAAGGCGGCCACCGTTTGCGGCGCGTCGGGATGCGTTTCGGCGGTAAAGACGTGGCCGCAGGAGGTGATTCGGAGTCGGGTCATCGCTAGATATCCGGTGTGAAGGGTTGAGTGGAAGGGTCGGTCAGACGTCGGCTGGAGCCATGCCGACGGCATAACATTCTGTCGGCCGGTGCAAGGCTTCGACAGGTACAGTTGCCGCGCAACTGGTCAGGCCAGTTAGTCCAACGGGCACGACGTCCGCGCATCACACAGGCCGCGACGCGCTCATTGCGCCCCCACCGTGTGATATCGCAACCTAGCAAGCGCAATGGTTATAGGCGGTTCTATCGTTCACCGCGCATGGAACCCGAAGGCTTCAAAATGGTTATAGGCGGTTCTATCGTTCACCGCGCATGGAACCCGAAGGCTTCAAAATTGGCCGGAACAGCACCGAGGGGCATCCATGCCAGGTTCATCCTCAATCGCGCCACGAAACTTCGTAGTTTGCAAGCCGCGCAATGCGCAGCAAACTGCGAAAAGTGCGTGATTGCCGTTTTCGGCGCTTCATCAAACCTTGCCCTCGACAACCCACCGCGACCGGCCTCGATACACGGTGCCACGCGGCGATCAGGCGTTCCCGCTCTGCCCAGCAGCATAGCGTGTGGCGACCGACGAAGCCCGCGTGCCGTCAACCGTCGGCATGCCGCTCGGGCATCGCATATTGGCGAGCCGCCCGCACGATCCAGCCGCGCAACCTGACGCTCAGCCGCGCAGCCGGTAGGCAAGCGGCGTTACGCCGTAGCCACGCTTGAACTGCACGGAGAAATGACTGGCATTCTCGAAACCAACCGCAAGCGCGATCTGCAACACCGGCTGATCGGTGGCGCGCAGCAGCCTCGCGGCTTCTTCGAGACGCAAGCGCGTGACGAACTGATGGGGCGTTTCGCCGGTTTCGCGGCGGAACACACGCGCAAAGTGAAAGCTGCTTAAGCCGGCCTGCGCGGCCAGTTCGCTGATGGCCAGATCGGCGGCAAGATTGGCGCGAATGTAATCGGTTACACGGCGGATGCGGCGTGGCACCAGGCGCTCGGGATGCGGCGGCAGGCCGGCCTCGGCGTGACGGCCACGCGAATAATGTTGCAACAGATGAGCGGCGAGCGCGTGGGTCAGCGCGTCGACATACAGCCGCGAGTCGGCGGGATCTGCCGCGGCGCGGTGCAATGCGCCAAGCATCTCGGCGATCAGTGGATCGTGAAACTGCATGGCGTCGCCCAGCGACAGCTCGCGTGAACCGTCCAGCTCCATCTGGTCGGCGACGCTGTCGATCAGGCTGCGCTCCAGGTGCAAATGAACGGTCGACAGCGGCTCATCGCTGATCGAACGCCAGCGCCACGAGATCGGCACGGGCGGCACGAACCAGACGGCGCCCACACGCAGGTCGGCGCTCTCCCAACGTCCGTCGAGGTTGCGCTCGAGGTGTTCGGCGCCGCTGCCGAGCGTCATCAGCGTGACGTCCTGCAGACCCGGCGCCTCCAGCAGTTCCTGCTCGTCAGGTTCGAGATACGAGCGCAGCACCAGGTGCCGCCACGGGCGATTCACGCTCGACACCAGTTTCTGGCCCGCCATATAACGATCGTAGGCAAGCGTCGTTGTCAGCTTTGGAATTTTTGCCATCACGTCTCTTTCAGGGAGGTCCTATATGCACATGAGCAAACCCTGCCGCACCCGCGTCGCCGGTTAGAGGTCAGCGCAAGATCTCAAAAATGATAGCAAGGAACCGGCTACCGTAATATTTGGAAATAGTTAATCATCCAGGTTGTCGTCTTTCACGCGTTTCGAACGCCGGAGCTACCGTTTCATGGAACACGAATGCGATACGTTGCCGCATTGGCTGACGGGCTCGCCGCAAGGTGAAGCCAGCCACCACGTGTCGGCGGCATACAACTCAGCGGTTACCGCACAACCGGCTTACCCGGCCGGCACGCGGCAACTCGAGAAAACAGCCCACGCGGCTGAAGCATCCAGGACATCAACCCGCATGGCGTCAGGCATCTCGCCCACCGGCTTCCTGACTCTTTTCACCGAAGAGGAGATCGGCACACCCTCGCCCGCCGCACGGCGTGCAGCGCCAGTCATCAGTCCGCTGGTGCGCTTTGGCAGTGCGCAGGACCGCATCGAATTCGTGCGGCGGCGCATCAAACAGCTCGGCTTCGACTCGTTCAGCTATTCGGCCACGCGCACCACCGCGCATCACAAGTCGATGTTCGTGCTGACCAGCTACGAGTCGCAGACATGGCTCACGCGCTATTTCCGCGAGCGTTATTTCGAGCTCGATCCGCGCGTCGCGCTGGCGTCGCCGACCGGCATGCCGTTCCTCTGGAACATCGCCGACATGCGCGCCGACCTGCCGCGCGCGCAGATGCGCAGCGAGCGGCTCGGCGGGCTGATCGACATGCTGGAAGCCACCGGCCGCAAAAGCGGGATTCTCACGCAGATGCCGCTGCCCGAGCCGGAGCTGAGCGCGAGCCTGTGCTTCAACTCGGAGATCGGCAACCCGCGCTGGATGACGGAATCGATCGTGGCCGAAACGCTGATGTTCGCGCACACGATCCATGAATTCATCTGGACGCACGCGAAAAGCGTGATCGGGATCGCACCCGAGCAGCAGCAGCGGGTCGCGTTGAGCGAATTGCAGCATGCCGTGCTGAAGGCGGTTGTGCAGGGGCAGCGCGACAAGGAAATCGCCTACTTCCTCGGGCTGTCGCCGCACAACGTCGACTACCACTTGCGGCGCTTGCGGCAGTTGTTCAACGTGCGCAATCGCGTGCAGCTGATTAACGTGGCACAGGGGTATGTGACGTAGTAGATGGATGAAAGCGAGCCGCGGCCGGCGCATCTGCTGGTTGGCCGCGGCAGCTCGCTTGTTAAAGCCGGCCGGATCGGTACGCCTATCGGTGAGCGTGTTACGCGCCGGCCTCAGCGACATCGCGCGAGGCGCGGCGTCTAACCTCACACGCTGCGCATGGTGCGCAGGCAATCCGCCGCGAGTTGCTGGTAAAGCCGGGTTCCGGACGATTTCGCCACGATCTCATCCTCGCTCAAGCTGCGCACCACCCGCCCCGGCACGCCGGCCACCAGCACGCCCGCCGGCACCCGCCAGTCCTTCTTGACGAACGCGCAAGCGGCCACGATGCTCGCCGCGCCGAGCACCACACCGTCCATGACAACGGCATGCATGCCGACCATCGTGTTCGGTTCCAGGGTTGCGCCGTGAATGATCGCGCTGTGCCCGACATGGCTGTCGACACCAAGCCGGCAAGCATTCGCCACCCCGGTGTGCAGCACACAACTATCCTGCACGTTGCTGCCACGCTCCACCACCACCGCGCCGAAATCCCCGCGCAGGCTCGCATGCGGCCCGATGTAGCAGCAGGCGGCCACCATCACGTCGCCGATCAGCACGGCGCTCGGATGAACATAGGCTGACGGATCGACGCGCGGCCGCTTACCGTTGAACTCGTAGAGCGCCATCGCGCCGCCGTCCCGGTTCAGCTCGCGTTCGCGAGCACGTGATAATCGTCGGCGCCCCAGTACGCGCGCATGCGCAGAATCTTGCCGGCGGCGTCGAAGTCCATCACGTCGGTCACGTCGATATGCGCGGGCCGGCCGTCCTGCCCCGTGATATGCACACGAAAGCTGATCGACGCGCTATTGCCGTGCGAGCCGCGCGGCGGTGCCATCAGTTCGAGCCGCGCGCCCACTGAGGTCGCGTACGTATAGAACGTCTCGATCTCGCTCCTGCCCTCTTTCAAAGGCGTGCCGACCGGGTCTTCAACGCTCGCGTTATCGGCGAACAGCGCGACGACCCGTGCAGCGTCGGCCGCATTGAATGCCTCGATATAGTCGACGAGACGGGCTTTCATGTTTTCACTGGTGTTCATCCGTCCTCCTAGCGCGCGGTGTAGCCGCCATCGATCACCAACTCCGTGCCGGTCACGTAGCGGCCAGCCGGCGACACCAGATACAGAATGCCCGCCGCGATATCCTGCGGATCGCCGATCTTCGCAAGCGGCACCAGCGTTTTCATATGCTCGAAAATCTGCTCCGGGTCGCCGAGTTTTTCAAACGCCTCTTCCAGCAGCGGCGTGCGGATAAAGCCAGGATGCACGGAATTCGCGCGGATATTCTGCGTGGCGTACAGCATGGCTTCGGTCTTTGCCATCAGCCGCACTGCGCCCTTCGATGCGTGATATGCCGGCACGTCCGGTCCGCCGACCAGCCCATACATCGACGACAGATTCACGATCGAGCCGCCGCCCGCCGTCAGCATGTGCGGAATCGCGTACTTGGTGCAGAGGAACACGCCCGTCACGTTGACGTCGATGACTTTCTGCCATTGCTGCAGCGTCATTTCGTGCGTGGGCAGATTCGCGCCTTCGATGCCGGCGTTGTTCACCAGCGCGTCGAGCCGTCCAAAGCGCGTGGCGATTTCGCCGAACACGCGTTGCACGTTGTCTTCCTGCGTGACGTCCATCTTCCAGAACGCCGCCTTGCCGCCCGCCTCGTTGATTTCGGCGACCAGTTGTTCACCCGGTTCCGTCAGCACGTCGAGCACCGCGATCGCCGAGCCGGCTGCCGCCAGCGTGCGTGCTGTCTGCGCACCGATGCCGCGCGCACCGCCGGTGATGGCGGTCACTTTGCCGCTCATATCGAACAGTTGATGGGGAAATGTCATACCGTCTCCGTCATGTTGTAGTTGGGGTTTCTGTGGTGCTTCGCGTTGGGGCCTGCACATTGGCCGCGTCAATCGGGCCCGTCACGCCGCATCCGAAGCATGCCTCAAGCGGCACGCCGTTCCGCGAGAAATTCCAGACATTCGCGATTGAAATACCGTCGATGCTCGACCATCACCCAGTGCCCGCAGCGATTCATCAGGACAAAGCGCGCATCGGCGCAGTGCTCGAGAAAACGCATCGCGCCGCTGGCCGGATTGAAGCGATCATCGGTTCCCCAAAAACCCAGCACCGGGCATTTGAGTTCGCCCAGGCGCTCCGTCAGGTTGGGCACGCGCATCGTCGACAGTACTTCCGGCGGCTGCTGTTCACACACGGCGAGACGTTCTTCGACCAGTGCATCGGTGACGAGGCTGCGATCGAACACCAGCAGTTCGAGCAATTGCCGCATCGTCAGTCGATTCATCTGGCGGTTCGTGAAGAGCGACACCATCTTCTGGATGCCCTCCATTCTGAAGTAGGTCTCGCGCTCCTCGACGCCGCCCGGCGCCATCATGATCAGGCTGTCGACGTCGTCGGGATAGTCGAGCGCGTATTGCAACGCGATCGCGCCGCCGAGCGAATTACCGAGCAAGGTGGCCCGGCCGATGCCGTTCGCCGTGAGCTGCGCGCGCAATGCGTTGACGAAGAAATCGAGCGTGTAGTTCACGTCCGCGGGTTTCGACGACGCGCCATAGCCCGGCAGATCGACCACGATCGCGCGATGACCGGCTGCCGCGAACTGCGGGTAGTTGTGTTTGAAGTTGCTGAAGCCGCTGGCGCCTGGACCGCTGCCGTGGATGAACACCACGGGCGCGCCGCTGCCGGCTTCGAAGTGATGCAGTGTCAGGCCGCCGGGGACCTCCGTGAAAATCCCCTTGGGCGCCTGCGGGGTTGACGGTGCGCTACGTGACTTAGCTTGCGCGTCGGCGTGTTGGGACTCGGTGGGCGTTGCATTCATGCGCGCTTGTCTCCTATGTCGGCCGGAGTTAGCGCTTTAGCGCTTACTCCGGCCCCATGCAAGTTGGTTGCTGCCTTGCGCCACGCTCGTCGGCGCGGCAGATTGTATGAGGGTCGCCAGCGAAAGCATCATCCCGTCGAATCCGCAGCCAGGCATCGTCTTTTCAGACTACCAGGCGGCGCCGCATTTCTCCTACCATCGGCCCCACATGAACAACGGGAGACAGCGGCAATGAAGGGGTTCGATTTCAGCGGCAAGGTGGTGCTGGTGACGGGCGGCACCAAAGGGATCGGCGCAGCCATCGCACAGGCATTCAACGATGCGGGCGCTACGGTGTACGTGTGCGGACGCACGCCGCCTGCAAGCGCGGCCGAGAGTTCACAGACGGCTTCGCAGCCACATTTGCAAACGGGCCCTCACGAAGACCCGCATGCGGATTTCCCAGAGAACACCCCGCGCTTCATCGCCGCGGACGTGCGCGACATCGACACAATCGACGCGCTGCTCGCGCAGATCGAACGCGAAGCCGGCCGGCTCGACGTGCTCGTCAGCAACGCGGGCGGTGCGCCGTTCGCGCTCGCCGCGCAGGCCTCACCGCGCTTCACCGAAGCGGTCATCCGCCTGAACCTGGTGGCGCCGCTCCAGATCGCGCAACGTGCGAATGCACTCATGCAACAGCAAGCGGAAGGCGGGGTCCTGCTCTTCATCGGCAGCGTGAGCGGTTTGCGGGCGTCGCCGGGAACAGCGGCCTATGGCGCGGCGAAAGCCGGCCTGCTGAATGCGGTGCGCTCGCTCGCAGTGGAATGGGCCCCCAAGGTTCGCGTGTGCGCGGTAAGCCCGAGTCTCGTCGAAACCGAAGCCGCCACCAGTGGTCACACCGGATCGTCTCCGGCAGACAGCGCAGCCGTGCTCGACAACATCACCGCGACGATTCCCGCAGGCCGGCTCGCCAAACCCGGCGATATTGCGTCCGCGTGCCTGTTCCTCGCGTCACCGCACGCCGCCTATGCATCCGGCAGCAACCTGATTCTCGAAGGCGGTGGCGAAGTGCCCGCCTTTCTCGCCGCCACCGATCTGCACAACGCATTCGCTACGAAGCCCTGAACGCATTCACACGCGCAATGCTCGCATCCCTGGGGCAAGCGACTAGTCCGTTTTGACGATTCTCGCGCCGCACGTGCCCCCTAACCTCTGATCACAACAAATTTCAGATGTGACCACAGAGGAGACAGGATGCAGATCAACGGAACACAAGAGCGCGCACCGGCGATGCGCGCGGTGTGCGCGGCATGCAGACTCGCCGTGCTGGCAGCGGCGTCGGCAGCGACGCTGACGACGTTCGCCACCCCGGCTTATGCGGGCGACACCATCAATCTCGGCGCGGACACCACGCTCGACTACACCTTCACGCTCGGCTACGGCCTGGGCATGCGCACGCGCGCGCCGAGTGGCAATCTGCTGACGCCCGAGAACATCAACGGCGACGACGGCGACCGCAACTTCGCGAAGAACAAGCTGATCGAGAATCAGGTGAGCCTGCTCGGCGAAGTGAACCTCAAGCACGACGACTGGGGTCTCTTCGTGCGCGCCGACACGTTCTACGATCAGGCGTACCAGCATTCGAACTACAACGACGCACCCTTCACCGTGAATCACGGCGGCACCTACAACAACTTCACCGAACAGGCGAATTATTGGGCCGGCGGGCGCACCCAGTTGCTCGCGGCTTACGTCTACAACACGTTCAAGCTCGGTGGAACAAGCCTGAACGTGAAGGTCGGCGATCAGGTGGTGGCCTGGGGCGAGAGCGTGTTCTTCCCGAACATCGCCGGCGCGCAAGGCCCCGCAGACGCCACCAAATCGTTCGTCGCGGGCGCTGAAGTAAAAGACATCCTGTTGCCGGTACCGCAGATTTCGACGCAGTGGCAGATCGCGCCGAACTTCAGCCTGCTCGGCTACTACCAGTTTTCCTTCCAGCCGAATCAACTGAGCGCGCCGGGCAGCTATATGAGCTATTCGGACGTGGTCGGCCCCGGCGCCGAATACATCATCGGACCGGGCGGCATTCACATTCCGCGCGGCAACGACATTCGTCCTGGCAACAGCGGGCAATGGGGTCTCGGCGCACGTTGGCGCGTGTTCGGCGACACCGAAATCGGCGCGTACTACCTGCACTACAACGACATGAATCCGAGTGTCGTCACCACCTACTTCCCGACGTTGCAGTACCAGCAGAAGTACTTCGACAACATCAAACTCACCGGCCTGAGTTTCTCCACCGACCTGAACGGCGTGAACGTAGCCGGCGAAACGTCGTATCGCCAGGGCGCCGCCGTGCTCGTGAACACGCCTGCCGGTGCGCAGTCGACACGTGGCGACGTGTGGCAGTCGAATCTGTCCGCGATCTATTCGATCGGGCCGACGTTCCTCGCCGCGTCGCAAACCCTGGTTGGCGAAGTCTCGTATGTCCATGCCGGCAACATCACACCGCTGCTCGGTTCATCGACGCTCGCCAACACGCGTAACTCTGCCGCCTTCGAAGTGGCGTGGACGCTCAGCTACAAGAACGTCTTCAACGGTTGGGACGTCGACGTGCCGCTCACCTATGCCGACGATTTCACTGGCAAGTCAGCGCTTGCCGGCGCGCTCGGTTCGATGACCGGCGTAGGCGACCACCGCGTGACGGTCGGCGTGAACTTCACGCGCCTGAGCAATCTGAAACTCGGGCTGGTCTACGCGAAATTCCTCGGCCGGCCGGACCCGACCAATCGTCCGCTCGCCGATCGCGACTACGTGCTCGCCACGGCGACTTACTCGTTCTGATATTGCGTTCCCTGCTGACTGAGCGTCTTGTGCTTCGGGCGCATCACAGCATGCATCACCCTTTGAATCAGCCGTCTTTTTACTGCAAGAGGATTTGGTCATGAGTCGAATTTTCAATCCCGCATTGCGAGTCTGCGTGTTCGCGGCAGCCGCCGTGCTCGCCGCCGCACCCGGCGTCCCATCGTTTGCCAAAACCAGCCCGGAAGATCTCGCCAAGCTCGAAGGCCCGCTCACGCCGATGGGTGCCGAGCGCGCGGGCAATGCCGACGGCACGATCCCCGCGTGGAGCGGCAAATGGTTCGGCACGCCGCCGGGCGTCGACTACAAGCCGGGCCAGCGCTTCCCCGATCCGTATGCGAGCGAGAAGCCGCTCTTCGTGATTACCGCGCAAAACATGCAGCAATACGAAGCGCGCCTCACTGACGGAGAGAAAGCGCTGCTCAAGAAGTATCCGGATACCTTCAAGATCCCGGTCTATCCGAGCCACCGCGATTTCAGCTATGGCGACGCCGTGTACAAGGACATCCGTCTGTACTCGCCCACCACCACGATGACGAAAGACCAGAACGGGCTGAAGGATTTCCCGCCGGTCACGCCATTCCCGGTGCCTAAGAACGGTGTCGAGGCAATGTGGAATCTGCGCTTCGCATCCGCGGTCGAAGGCGAAACCGCGACCTACGATCAGGCCGTGGTCTACCCCGACGGCAATATCGCGTGGGGCAAGGTGCAGTACGCGATCTACGGCCCGCGCAGCGCAGACCATTTCGAACCGAAGAACGCACTGAACGCGAAGAGCTTCTTCCGCCAGACCACCATGCTGCCGCTATCCGATCGCGGCACGATCATCACTGGCTACGAAATGTGGGACCAGGAAGGCTCCGACACCCGCCGCACGTGGTCATATAACCCGGGCACGCGACGCGTGCGCCAGGCGCCGGAGTTCGGCTTCGACCAGCCCGAAGGGCCAGGCGGTTTTCGCACCGTCGACGACGACCGCCTCTTTAACGGCTCCGGCGAGCGTTACGACTGGAAGATCGTCGGCAAGCGCGAAGTGTATGTGCCGTACGACAACTACAAGCTGATGGATCCGTCGATCAAATACACCGATCTGCTGACCAAGGGCCATGAGAACACGCAGTACATGCGCTTCGAACTGCATCGCGTGTGGGTGTTGCAAGCCACGCTCAAGTCCGGCTATCGCCATCAATACGCGAAACGGGTGCTCTATCTCGACGAGGACACCTGGAACGCAGTCGCCGCGGACAACTACGACGCTCGCGGCACCTTGTGGCGCACCAACCTCGCCCCGACGCTCTACGCATTCGACGCCAAAGCGTTCTACTCGACCGCCGTGTTCTATCACGACCTGATCTCCGGCGCCTATTACGCGGACCGTCTCGCGAATCAGGAACCGATGCCGGTGCTCACGCGCGGCTCGCAACTGACCGAAGCGTACTTCTCGCCTGATGCGATTCGCGGCGCGGGCAATTGATTTCGTAGCGCCTCCACTGAAGCCACAACCGGGGACGGGTTCAGATTCCGCCCCGGCGCTTTTCCCTTTCTTATTGCGGTCGCCATGACTTCGACACTTCACGCCACACTCGGCGACGAGCTTTACCACGCATGGCGCGAACGCACGCCGATTGCGCCATTCTCGGCGCGCGCCGGCGGTTTGTCGCTCGCCGATGCCTACCGCGTGCAGCAGCACTTCGTCGCACGCCGCATCGAAGCGGGTGAAACCGTTGTCGGCAAGAAGATCGGTGTGACGAGCCAGGCCGTGCAGGACATGCTCGACGTGCGCCAGCCGGATTTCGGCGTGCTGCTTTCCGGCATGCATTACGTGGCCGGCGAGGACATCCCGATCGCCAAACTGATCGCACCGCGCGCCGAAGGCGAAATTGCGTTCTATCTGAAGGACGATTTGCGCGGCCCAGGCATCACGCGAGATGCGGTGCTTGCCGCCACCGAAGCGGTCGGCGCGTGCTTCGAGATCGTCGATTCGCGCATCCGCGATTGGGCGATCCGCATTGGCGACACAGTGGCCGACAACGCGTCATGCGGTGTCTACGTGCTAGGCGATGAACGCGTCGCGCCTCACTCGCTCGATCTTGCCGCGTGCCGCATGACGCTCGACAAGAACGGTACGCGTGCCGCCGAAGGAATCGGCGCGGCTGCGCTGGGTCATCCCGCCGATGCGGTCGCATGGCTCGCGAACACGCTGGGCGAACTCGGCGTGCCGCTGCTCGCCGGCGAAGTCGTGCTGTCCGGTTCGCTCGCGGCCTTGATTCCCGTCGCTTGCGGTGATCAGTTGCACATGCAGATTGAAGGCATCGGCAGTTGTTCCGTGCGCTTCATCTGATCGTTTGACCGTCTTTTCCTTGAGGAAGCACTAATGAGCAAGATCAAATGCGCGTTGATCGGGCCCGGCAATATCGGCACCGATCTGCTGTACAAACTGCGCCGCAGCGCGGTGCTCGAACCCGTTTGGATGGTCGGCGTCGACCCGGACTCGGACGGCCTCGCGCGCGCCCGCGAGATGGGACTGAAGACGACCGCCGACGGCATTGACGGCCTGCTGCCCCATCTGGCCGCCGACGATATCCGCATCGCCTTCGACGCCACTTCCGCGTACGTGCACCGCGAGCATTCCGACAAGCTGACCGCGCGTGGTGTGCGCGTGATCGACCTGACGCCCGCGGCGATCGGTCCGTTCTGCGTGCCACCCGTCAACCTCGCCGCGCAGATCGACCAGCAGGCGATGAACGTCAACATGGTCACGTGCGGCGGCCAGGCCACCATTCCGATGGTGTATGCGGTGTCGCGCGTGCAACACGTGGTGTATGGCGAGATCGTCGCGACCGTGTCGTCGCGCTCCGTCGGCCCCGGCACACGCAAGAACATCGACGAGTTCACCCGCACCACGGCGCAGGCGATCGAAAAGGTCGGCGGCGCGGCGGCGGGCAAGGCGATCATCGTGATCAATCCGGCCGAGCCGCCGCTGATCATGCGCGACACGATCCATTGCCTGACCGAAACCGATCCGGACGTCGAAGCGATTACGGCTTCCGTGCACGCGATGATCGACGAAGTACGTCAATACGTGCCCGGCTATACGTTAAAAAACGGCCCGGTGTTCGATGGCCGCCGCGTGTCCGTGTTCATGGAAGTCGAAGGTCTCGGTGACTATTTGCCGAAGTACGCCGGCAACCTCGACATCATGACCGCGGCTGCCGCGCGCACCGCCGAACTGTTTGCCCAACAGATGCTTGCCGCATCGCCTGCCACCGCGTGAGGAGCCGACTATGTCTTTAGCAGGAACCCGCATTACCGTGCACGACATGACCTTGCGTGACGGCATGCATCCCAAGCGTCACCAGATTTCACTCGAGCAGATGTGTTCGATTGCGCGCGGACTCGACGCTGCCGGCGTGCCCTTGATCGAAGTGACCCACGGTGACGGCCTGGGCGGCGCATCGGTCAACTATGGTTTTCCGGCGCATACGGACGAAGCGTATCTGAGCGCCGTGATCGCGGAAGTGAAACAGGCCAAGGTATCGGCGCTGTTGCTGCCGGGCATCGGCACGGTCGACCACTTGCGGCTCGCGCACGAGCTGGGTGTGCATACGATTCGTATTGCGACGCATTGCACGGAAGCCGATGTGTCCGAGCAGCACATTGGCCTTGCCCGCAAGCTGGAGATGGACACCGTTGGCTTTCTGATGATGGCGCATATGTCGTCGCCCGAGCAGTTGGTCAAGCAGGCCAGGTTGATGGAATCGTACGGCGCGAACTGCATCTACATTACGGATTCGGCCGGCTACATGTTGCCGGATGATGTGACTGCGCGGATTGGTCTTGTGCGTGCGGCGCTGAAGCCGGAAACGGAACTTGGATTTCACGGGCATCACAATCTGGCAATGGGGGTGGCGAATTCGATTGCGGCGATCGCTGCGGGGGCTAACCGTATCGATGCCGCTGCTGCGGGTCTGGGGGCTGGCGCCGGCAATACGCCGATGGAAGTTTTTGTCGCGGTGTGCGAGCGGATGGGGATTCAGACTGGCGTGGATGTTTTTAAAATTTCGGACGTTGCCGAGGATCTTGTTGTGCCTATTATGGATGCGCCGATTCGGATTGATCGCGATGCGTTGACGCTTGGGTATGCGGGGGTTTATTCGTCGTTTTTGCTGTTTGCCAAGCGGGCTGAAGTGAAGTATCGGGTTTCGGCTCGGGATATTCTTGTTGAAATGGGGAGGCAGCGGCTTGTCGGTGGGCAGGAGGATATGATCGAGGATACGGCTATTACTCTTGCCAGAGGGCAGGGGTTGATGGTTTAGTTTTTTTCTTGCGGGGCGCTTGTTTGGGCGTGTTCTTGGGGCTTTGGGCTTTCTTTGTTCTGGCTTTGGTGCCTTTCCTTGTTCTGGCTTTTTTGCCTTTTCTTGCTTTGTTAGTGGTCTATTAGCGTTCCCCCTGTGCGGGGGGGCACCTACTTTTCTTTGCCGCCGCAAAGAAAAGTAGGCAAAAGAAAGCGGCTAGAAGCCCCTGCTAAGTGGGTACCGTGGTCTGCACAGGGTAGTGGTACGACTGGAATCCGTGCTCTCGCACATTCCACGCTAGTGACAAAGGATTCATCAGCTCCCACTCCGCACTACGTGCGTCGCGGACGGGTCTGCAGGGGAAACCACGGGCTTCGGTTGCGCGCAGTGAGGGCCGTCGGCTTCGCCTCGGCGACGCGCTCCTGCATTAACCCCGGAAACCCCCACTTCAAATGACTTGTCGGTGCCTCGCAATCACGGTCGCGGCTGCGGCCGTGCAAGGACGAGCCACGGCCGGTGACGAGGCGTGGGCGTCAAAACGTGGCGATTGGTTTTATGAACGACTCTTCGGCGCGCGCAGCGCCGCCGGAAGTATGACGCCCTTGTCACAAGAGCATGTAGTGGCACGAACACAAATTCCAGTCGCACCACTACCCCTGGCAAACCACGAGACCCGCTTAGCAGGGGCTTCTAGCCGCTTTCTTTTGCCTACTTTTCTTTGCGGCGGCAAAGAAAAGTAGGTGCCCCCCCGCACAGGGGGAACGCTAATAGACCACTAACAATTCAAGGAAAGGCACCAAAGCCAGAGGCACGAACAAAAAGCGCCGCGCAGGCAAAAACCTCTACTTCAAACCAAAATCATGAAATCCAATCCATATAGACCCACAGCACTCGGTGCCCTGCTAATAGCAGTAACCATCACCACCACCGCGCAGCCTGCCCCCACAGCAGGCACCCCCACCCCTTACATCCAGATGGAAAAAATCCAGAACACCCGCGCCCTGGCGGGCATACCAACAAAAGAAGGCCGGCAAATCCAGCCCGGCCGCCTCTTCCGGAGCGGCAACCCAGCCTTCGCCACACCGGCCGACATCGCCAAACTCAAGGCGATGCACCTCGACGTCATTCTCGACTTCCGCGCTGAAAGCGAAAAAAACCCCACCGAACAACCCTTCGCCTCCCAATTCCCCTGGCAAGCCGACCCGGTCCTCGCCGGCAACCTCGCGCCGGAAACCATCATCCCCATGCTCAAGCGCTCGACGCCCGCGCAAATGCATCAGTTCATGGTGTCGCTCTACCAGCAATTCCCAGGCACCTATCAAGCGCAATTCGCACGCTTCCTCAAGCTCGCCGAAGACAATAAAACCATGCTCTATCACTGCACTGCAGGTAAAGATCGCACAGGCTTCGCGACAGTCCTGCTGCTGTCGGCCCTGGGTGTCGATCGAGCAACGGTGATTGCCGACTACCTGGCGTCGAATCGCTATAACGCCGCAGGCAACGCACAAGCAACCGCGCAGTTGCAGAAGATCGGCGTCGCGCCCGACGTCCTGGCGCCGCTGCTCGCGGTAGACCCGGATTACATCGGCGCAGCCATGGAGGTGATCGATCAGCAGTACGGCGGGATGCAGCATTACCTCGTGGATGTGCTGCACGTGAACGTGGAGAAGATCCAGCAGAACTATCTGGAACCGTCGACACACGCTGCGACGACGAACCCGTAAGCGCAACAGCCCTTGATTGCCTCAACACTCGCGCTTCACGCCGCGACCCGTCTGGCCTGAAAAACAAAACCCCACGCTCCGAAAAACGTGGGGTGCTCAGCAATCTGAAGGCGGTGCATGCACGGCCTTCTCAAACATCTTTATCCTTCGAACACGTGCCGCAGCGGCGGCGGCACCCCACCCTCACGCACCTTGATCTCCACCACCTTC
This sequence comes from Paraburkholderia nemoris, assembly GCF_905221015.1. Lineage (NCBI taxonomy): Bacteria > Pseudomonadati > Pseudomonadota > Betaproteobacteria > Burkholderiales > Burkholderiaceae > Paraburkholderia > Paraburkholderia nemoris. Next base: position 42,051 of record NZ_CAJNBO010000008.1, read on the forward strand.
CTCGCCGTACTCGACGGTCTCACATCCGCGGCATCGAGGTAAAACTGCGAGTACCAGTCGCGCATCTGATACAGCGGCCCGTCGCCCTCGCACAACAGCGGATTGTCGATGCGCGTCTTGCTGTCCCAGATCGCCACATCTTCATAGAACGCTGCCTGCGCCTGCTTCGAATACGCGCGCGCAATCTCCATGTTCTGTTCGTCCGACAAACCCGGCACCTTCTTCACCATCACGCCGTAACGCAGTTCGAAACTGTTCATGTCGATCGGTACATGGCAGTTCAGCAGTATCGAATGAATCGGATGCCCGCCGCTCTGCCCCGTCATCTCGGTGATGTGGTACGCGGGACCAAAGTAAGTGGACAGCGCAATCAACTCGTCGTCACCAAGGCGTTCGCTGCGGCCAACCAGCAGTTGCGTGGCCTTGTGTCCTTCAAACAGATTCGCGAAGTAATCGACCGGTGCGCCGTGCACGGTTGCGAAGTGCGCCATGTCGGAGATGTTGTCGACCAGTTCACGGCAGTTGGTGCCGATCGTCATCAGGTCGACCACCCAGTCCGACCATTCGTCCGAGAAACACGCATCGATGCGGGGAATCGTCACCTCTTCCGACGGTGGATTGCCTTCAGGATCGTGCCAGATGAACAGCAGCTGATTCTGCTCACACGTCTGCCATGTGCCGATCTTCGCTTTCGGCGGAATCCGCTTGCAATACGGAATCGACTGGCAATTGCCGTCGCCGTCCCATTGCCAACCGTGAAACGGGCACACCAGCGTGTCGCCATCCACGCGGCCAGTGCTCAGGTCGCCGCCCATGTGCGGGCAAAAGCCGTCGACGACGTTCACGCGCCCTTGTGAATCCATGAACGCAGCAAGGCGCTGGCCGAAAATGTTCAGCGTGTGCGGCTTGCCATCCTTGTATTCGCTGGCAAGACCAAGACAGTGCCAGCCGCGTGCATAACGCTGCACCAGCGGCTGTGATTCGATTTTGTACGGACGTGCGGACATCTCTTATCTCCTCCAATGGAAAAGGCGGCGCTTCTGAATAGCCGCCGTCTTAAGTGTTCTTGAGACGCGCGCTGACCTTCGCGCTCACGCCCGACAATAAGCGCGACGCACTCCGCCTTCATCGTCCCGACGGACTAGGGATTTCATCTACCCTTAAGCGCCCTTTCACAGACCCTCAGCGCCCCGAATTGCCATGCTCGAGCGCAGCCGCCTCGACGTTGCCGGAAGCCGATGCTGCGCCGCGCACGGGCCCACCCGGTGCGTTCGGCACGTTCGCCGCGCCCGCATTTGGCGCCACATCACGCGCGCCGGCACGCCGCTCCGCCCGCTCCACCCCGAGCCATGCCGCCAGCGCCGGCAACAGGAACACCGCACCGAACAGATTGACGAGGAACATGAAGGCAAGCAGCACGCCCATATCCACCTGGAACTTGAGTGCGGAAAACGCCCACGTCCCCACGCCGATGAACATCGTCACCGCGGTAAACAAGGCTGCGGTGCCGCGTTGGCGCATCGCCGCTGCGAACGCTTCGGGCAACGTGGCGCCGCCGCGCACCTCATGCTGCAAGCGCTCGTACAGGTAGATGCCATAGTCGACGCCCACCCCCACGCCCAGCGTAATCACCGGCAACGTAGCGACCTTCAGGCCGATGCCGAGCCATGCCATCACCGCGTTGCACAAAATCGACACCACCGTCAGCGGCACCACGATGCACAACACCGCGCGCCACGAACGGAACGTCACGAAGCACAGCAACGCGATCGCACCGAAAATCGACAACAGCATCGCCACTTCGGCCTCGCCGACCGCTTCGTTGGTTGCCGCCATCACGCCGACATTGCCGCCCGCAAGCCGGAACGCAATATTCGGCGTGTGATCTTCCGCGGCCAGCCGTTTGATTTCATCGACGATATGCGCGATCGTCTTGCCCTCGTGATCGGTGGTGTAGATCAACACCTGAATCGCCTGGCAGTTCTCGGTGTTCATGCCGTTGTCCGGATCGAACGCACTTGCGCCTTGCGTGAGACCGTCGTTCGAACGCGGCAACGCGCCCCAGCGCGGATTGCCTTCGTTAAAGGCGGCAATCGAAATCTTCGCGAGTGAAGGCACGCTCACCACCGACTGCACGCCCGCCACGCCGCGCATCTCCATCTCGAAGCGCTCGATCGCGCTCATCACCGGATAGTGCAGACAGGCATCGTCGAAACCGGTCGTCTCGACGATCACCGCGAGCGCATCCACACCGATGTTGTACTGGCTCGTGATCCGCGCGTTGTCGAGGTTGTAGCGCGAGGTGCTGCGCAACTCGGGCGCGCCTGCGCCGATGTCGCCGATCTGCAGATTGCGCGACTCCTTCGCGCCGAACGCCAGCAACAGCAGTGCGATCACGAACACGCCCAGCGCCGGCGCTGGGCGCGCAAACATCGCAAAACGCGTCCACAGGCGGCTGCCGCCTTGCGCTGCACGGCTCTGTGCACGCGCCAGCGTGCCGGCCTCCAGCCGCGTGTACGACAACAGGATCGGCAGAAACACCTTGTTGGTGACGATCATCAGCAGCACGCCGAGGCACGCCGTGACACCCAGCTCACGCACAATCTCGATCTGGATGCGCATGATCACCATGAAGCCGAGCGCATTCGTCAACAACGCAACGGTGCCTGGCACGAACAGCTTGCGAAACGCGTCGCGTGCCGCATCGGTCGAGGACATGCCGGCGACCAGCGCCTGCTTCCACGCATTCGTCATCTGCACGGCATGCGAGACGCCGATCGAGAAAATCAGGAACGGAACGAGGATCGACATCGGATCGATGCCGAGGCCGAGAATCGGCAACGCGCCGAGCAGCCACACCACCGGCAGCAACGCCACGAACAGCGCGAGTACCGTGGTCTTTGCCGAACGCGTATAAGCAAACAGCAGCGCGGCGGTAATCAGAAACGCGAGCGCGAAGAAACCGATCACGCCGCTGATCCCCGCCTCCACATCCCCCACCAGTTTCGCAAAGCCGATGATGTCGACCTCGACATCCTGATTCGAATAGCGCGCGCGGATCTGTTCGAGTTGGCGTGCAACCGCACCGTAATCCAGATGCTTGCCGGTGACGGGATCGGTCTCGCGCAACTCCGCGCGAATCAGCGCGGAATGCAGGTCATTGCCGACCAGCCTGCCGATCTGCCCGGAACGCGCGACATTGCGGCGCACTTTGGCAAGGTCGTCGGGATTGGCGCTGCTGAACTGGCCGGGGACAACCACGTCGCCACGAAAGCCCGCTTCGGTGACCTCCGTATAACGCACGTTCGGCGTGAACAGCGAGAACACGCGCGAGCGATTCACGCCGGGAATGAAGAACACATCATCGGTCGCGTGACGCAGGTCGTCCATGAACGCCTGGTTGTAGATGTCGCCGTGGCCCTTCCAGCGCAGACTCACGAGAATCGTGTTCGCACCCGGAAAGGCGCTCGCATAGCGGTTGAACACCTGCATATACGGGTGCTGCATCGGGATCATCTTGTTGAACCCGGGGTCGAGCCGCAAGCGCGTCGCGGAACAACCCAGTGCGACGGTCACCGCGAGGCACAGCGTCAGCAGGAGGCGCCGCTGCCGCATGATGGCGTCGGCACAACGCTCGACAAAACGCGCAAGGCGGGACGAAGAAGGACGGGACGATACGTTCATGATGCGTCTCACTGCAAGGCAACGGGGAGCGCGGCGGGCGTGGCTAACCGGTGGCCGGCGAGCGCGCTATGGAGTGTCGGCGAACCAAGCCGCGCGTTCAGGAAGATGACGCGCCTGGCGTAACAGGCGGAGACGCAAGCGGCGTTCGGACTGCGGGCAATACCGGCAGCAACGCGATGCCCGCTTCGCCGCCCAACGCAAGTTCGCCATGCCCGGCATCGACCACAGTCGCGAGGCTCTGCACGCCACCCACCTTGCGTACCGCGAAGCTCTGTCCGTTATCGCGCGAGGTGACGATCGCGCCGCCCTGGCCGACCAGCACGAGTTCTCCGTCGGCGAGTTGCGCCGCGCCGAAGTACGAGGTGCCGATGCGGCTATCGATGTGTGTCCACGTGTCGCCCTGATCGGTGCTACGCAGGACGTTGCCGCGCATGCCGTAGGCGAGCCAGTCGCCGTCGGCCAGCTTCAGCACGCCGAATAGCGAACCCTGATAGGGCACGGGACGCTTCTCCCAGCTCGCGCCGTTGTCGGTCGAGCGCAACAGCGTGCCGGTTTCGCCTGCGATCATCAGACGGCCGCTTGCATCGCCGGCAATCGCATTCAGGTGGCGATCATCCGCGGGTGTTTTTTGTTGGGCCCAGGTGGCGCCCGCGTCGTGCGAGACCAACAATTGGCCGAAGCTGCCGCTCGCGAACACCAGTCCGCTTGCATTGCCCCACACGGACAGCAGCGGGTCCGAATGCTGGCGATCGAAGCGCACTTCGCTCCAGTGCGCGCCGCCATCGACGGTACGCACGATCCAGCCGTCATGTCCCACCGCGATGCCGATACGCGGCGAGATGAAGAACACCTGGGTGAGCGCCGACGCCTCGTCGGACGCCATCGCGGCGCGTCGCCAGGATGCGCCTGCATCGTCGCTCAGGAGGATCACGCCGCGCTCCCCCACCGCGACGAGCCGCGTGCCGGCTTTGGCCAGCCCGTTGATCTGCAAGCGATCGGCCTGAATGGTGGTCGCCGCGAAGGCCGGCACCGGGCGAGGCGAAAACGCAAACAGCGCCGCACCCAGTACGGCCGCCGAGAGCAGCAGGCCAGGTAGTGTCGATTTCATTTTTTGTCTCCTGTCGACCAGATTTCGATCGGAGTAAGCACTAAAGCGCCAACTCCGATCGAAATCTGGTCCCATGCAAAGCTCCGACCGCGGTCTACGCCGCCGTTTCGAAGAGTGCCGCGGCGCCCATTCCGCCGCCGACGCACATTGTCACGACGACATAGCGCACACCGCGCCGCCGCGCTTCGAGCAAACCGTGCATCGTCATGCGGGTGCCGGACATACCGAACGGATGGCCGACCGAAATAGCGCCGCCGTTCACGTTCAGACGATCGGCCGGAATATGCAGCTGATCGCGGCAGTGAATGACCTGGCACGCGAAGGCTTCGTTCATCTCCCACAGGCCGATGTCGTTCACCGTCAGTCGATGACGCGCCAGCAGTTTCGGCACCGCGAGCGCCGGACCGATGCCCATTTCGTCGGCGTCGCAGCCCGCCACCGCCATGCCGCGATAGATACCGAGCGGTTTCAAACCACGCTGTTTCGCCTCCGTTGCGCTCATCACGACCACCGCCGCTGCGCCGTCGGACAGTTGCGACGCATTGCCGGCCGTGATGAACTCGCCCTGCGCGACTGCTTCGCCGCCGCTCCAGACCGGTTTCAGCGCCGCCAGACTGGCCGCGCTGGTATCCGCGCGATTGCATTCGTCGCGCGTGGCCCGCACGCTTTCGCTGCCGGTTTGCTTGCCTTCCTTGTCGAACAGCGCGCGTTGCGCATCGAACGGCACGATCTCTTCGTCGAAGCGCCCCGCCGCTTGCGCTGCGGCCGTACGCTGCTGGCTCATCAGTGCGTATTCGTCCTGCGCCGCGCGCGAGATGCCGTAACGGCGCGAGACGATTTCCGCCGTTTCGATCATCGCCATGTACGCAGCAGGCTGATGCGCGAGCACCGCGTCCGAGCGCGCCCGGTATGCATTCTTGTGCTTGTTCTGCGTCAGCGTGATCGACTCGACGCCGCCCGCCACTACGATCCGCGCGTCGCCGCACAGAATGTTCTGCGCGGCCGTCGCGATCGTCATCAAGCCCGACGAGCACATCCGGTCCATCGCCATGCCCGGCACCGAAGCCGGCAAGCCCGCCGCAGCCGCCGAAAGCCGGCCAATGTTGTAGCCCTGGGTACCTTGCTGCGCGGCGCAGCCCATCAGCACGTCGTCGATATCGGCGGGATCGAGTTGCGCGCGTTCGACCGCGGCCCGCACCACGTGACCACCGAGCGCGGGTGCTTCGGTGTTGTTGAACACGCCGCGATACGCTTTGCCGATCGGTGTGCGTGCAACCGAGACGATGACCGCTTCGTTCATGAATATTCCTCTACGGGTTCTACAGCTTTCTTCGGGTTACTACAGGTAGTAGCGGCTGATGGTGTCGGCCACGCAACCGGGTTTGGTCTCACCTTCGATTTCCACGGTCACGCGAATCCACGCCTGCACGCCGCCCTCGATCGCTTCAGCGCGCAGCAACTGGCCGACGCCTCGAATGCGTGCACCGGCTCGCACCGGCGCGGGGAAGCGGACCTTGTCGCAGCCGTAATTGACGCCGAGCCGCGCGCCGTCGATCCGAACGATCTGCGGCAGAAAGAAATTGACGAGCGAGAGGGTCAGGAAGCCGTGCGCGATACAGCCGCCGAACGGACCTTGTTGCGCGCGTTCGGCGTCGACATGGACCCACTGATGATCGAGCGTGGCGTCCGCGAACAGCGCGATGCGCGCCTGCTCGACCTGCATCCACGCGCTTTCACCGAGCCGCTCGCCGACCGCGGCGACCAGCTCGTCCGGATGAGCGAACACGCGAGCCGGCTGCGGGTTGCCGCGAACTTCAGCCCGCATTTCAGTCACGAGGCTATCCATCACGCGTGCTGACTGCTGACCGACAGCACTTCGCCGGTCATATACGATGCGTAGTCGCTTGCCAGAAAGACCATCACGTTCGCTACCTCCCACACTTCGGCGGCGCGTCCGAATGCTTCACGCGACGCCAGTTGATCGAGCAGATCGGCCGAAGCCGACTTCTTCAGAAAATCGTGCAGCGCAATACTCGGCGCCACCGCGTTGATGCGCACACCGTACGGCGCGGCTTCGAGCGCGGCGCAGCGCGTCAGCGCCATCACGCCGGCCTTCGCCGCTGCGTAATGCGCCTGTTCTGCCTGCGCTCGCCAGCCGAGCACCGATGCGTTATTCACGATCACGCCACGGCCACGCTGCTGCATGTGCGGCAACATCGCCCGCGTCATGCGGAAGGTGCCGGTGAGGCTAATGTCGATCACCCGCGACCATTCGGCATCGTCCATTTCGACGATGCGACGCGCGCCGCCGAGCCCGGCGTTGTTGATCAGTACGTCGACGCCTTGCATCCTGTCTTCGGCGTCCGCGACCAGCGCGCGTACGTCCTCTTCCACTGAGACGTTGCACAGACGGCCGTAAACCTTTTGCAAACCCGTTTCCGCACGCAAGGTTTCGACTGCCTGTGCGAGGCGCCGCTCGTGGATGTCGGAGATGAAGAGCGCGCGGCAGCCTTCTTCCGCGCAGCGTTTGGCGGCGGCGAAACCGATACCTACACCGGCGGCCGCTGTAATCAGCACAGATTTGCCAGCCAGCAGTTGGTGGCCCGGCACATAGGCAGGCGCGGTCCGCACCGTTTGGGATTCGTTCATTGCGTTCCTCGGGGTTCTCTCGGCATACCGAGCCCGCGCTCGGCCATGATGTTCAGTTGGATTTCGTTGGTGCCCGCGTAGATCGTGTCGGCGCGCGAGAAGAGGAACACGCCCTGCAGGCGGGTGCGTTTTGCGTCGGCGCTGTCGATCACGTTAGCGTCGGGCCCAAGCACGTCCATCGCCAATTGGCCGAGTTCGCGATGCCAGTTCGACCAGTAGTATTTGTAGATCAGCGCTTCACGGCCCAACGCGCCGCCGCTTTCATCGGCATCGGCGCCCGCCAGCATGCGCAGCGCGTTGTAGCGCATCACGCGCAAGCCGCTCCACGCTCGTGCGATCCGTTGGCGAATCAGCGGGTCATTCGCGACGCCCGCTTCATGCGCCGCGTCGACCACCCATTCGAGCTCGCGGATGAACTGCATCTGCTGACCCAGCGTGGACATGCCGCGCTCGAAACCGAGCAACGTCATCGCAATGCGCCAGCCATCGCCAGGCGTACCGACCAGATCTTCAGCAGCGGCGAGCGCGCCGTCGAAGAACACTTCGTTGAATTCGGCGCCGCCGTTCAATTGTTTGATCGGGCGAATCTCGATGCCGGGTTGATCGAGTGGCATCAACAGGAACGACAATCCGCGATTGCCGCGCGATTCCGCATCCGTGCGTGCGATCACGAAGATCCAGTCGGAATCGTGTGCGAGCGAGGTCCAGACTTTCTGGCCATGCACGCGCCAGTTGCCGTTTTCATCGCGGACTGCGCGAGTGCGGACGTTCGCGAGATCTGAACCCGCGCCCGGTTCCGAATAGCCCTGGCACCAGAACTGCGTGCCGTTCAGGATGCCGGGCAGAAAGCGCTTGCGTTGGTCTTCGGTGCCGCATGCGATCAGGGTTGGTCCCAGAAGACCTTCGCCGATATGGCCCATGCGCCCGGGACCACCAGCGCGGGCGTATTCCTCGTGGAAGATCACCTGGTCGGCGACGGACATTGCGCGGCCGCCTTGTTCTTTTGGCCAGCCGAGACCCGTCCAGCCGCCGCTTGCCAGTTCGCGCTCCCATTTCTTGCGTAATGCCGGATAGGCCTCTTCGTCGCCAGGACCGCCGCGGTATTGCAGGCAGGCGAACTGGCCGCTCAGATGCGCAGTCATCCAGTCGGCGACTTCCACGCACAGGTGGTGTTGCTGCGTTTCGCTGTTCATTAAAGGACTCCGGCGAGGACGGCTTGTGCGTGGTCGGCGGCAGGTGCCAGCGGCGACGGCACTGCTTCGCTAGAAGCCTCACTAGGGTCGATCACCTGCTCCGCGATAAACGACAGCATCTGCGCGGTCGTGCCAAATAGCGCGCTGCACGCCTGTGCGCGTTTGAAATACAGTTGTGGGTCGTATTCCCACGTGAAACCGACGCCGCCGTGAAGCTGGATCGCTTCCTGAGCGCAGAACCGGAAAGCGTCGTTGGCGGTGGCTTTTGCTGTGGCGATGTCGGCAAGCACGTCCGGTGGTAACGAAGCGCACGGCTGATTGCGCATTTGGTTCGGCACCTGAGCCCGTATTTGATTCCGCGCCTGGTCCCACGTCTGCGCCGCGCCTAGCACGGCCGAACGCGCCGCCTCGATTTCGACCATCATCTGTGCGCAACGGTGTTTGACTGCCTGAAACGATGCAATCGCGCGGCCGAATTGCACGCGCTCCGCGGTATAGACAAGCGTGAGATCGAGGCATTGCTGCGCGCCGCCAAGTTGTTCCGCAGCCAGCGCCAATGCTGCAAACCATGCAGTGTCAGACAGCGCGTGTTCAGCCTCGCGGCCACACGCCATCAATGCGTCACGCGGCACATCGACCGCATTCAGCTCAACACGCGCCAAAGGACGCGTCGCATCCAGCGTGACAAGTGGTGTGCGAGTGAGGCCGGCGAGATCAGCACAGTTCAATTCGAACAGCGCGATGGTCTGCGCTTCGTTTGCGATCAAAGCGGGCACCAGCAACAGATCGGCACCCGCACCATCGACAACCTGCGCCAGCGTCCCCGACAGACGGTAGCCGTGAGCCGTCTCTTCCGCGTAAACCGAAACCGTATGTGCATGAAATCCGGGGGCAGCGTACGCCAAGGCCGTACGCGCATCAAAGCCGGGAGCTGAGCGCGCCGAAGCCGTACTCGCATCAAAGCCGCGCGCCGCGTACACAGAAGCCGTCCTCGCATCAAACGCAGCCCCACCAGCGTGCAACGCGAGCGTCGCGCTCACCTCGCCGTTCGCTATTCGCGAGAGCCACACGCGAGCCGCCGCCGATCCGCACTGCGCCAACGCCGTCGCCGCCAGACACACCGTGCTGAAGTAAGGCGCGCAGACAAGGCGCCGCCCCATCTGCTCCATCAGTAACACCAGTTCCATCGCACCCAGGCCCGCACCGCCCGCCGCTTCTGGCACGGTCAACGCGCACCAGCCGAGTTCGCTGGCGAGCGTGCGCCACAACCCCGCATCTCGACCCGCGCTATGTTCAATCGCCTGCCGCACCGCCGCCGATGCGCTGCGCTCGGCCAGCACCTCGGCCGCCGAATCGCGAATCATGGTTTGTTCTTCGGAAAGAGCGAGATTCATCGCGTCAGCTTCCGTAGACTTGCTGCGCCGGCTCACGTTCTGCCACCAGCGCCGCGACCGCGCCACCCAGTGCAGTGACTTGCCAGCGTGCGCCGATGTCGATGCGCGGCCCCGTGCGCCAGCCTTCGGCCACGGCAATCATGCCGCCCGCCGCTTCGAACACCTGCCCGGTCACGTCGCGCGATTCAACGCTGCCGAGCCAGACGACCAAGGGCGCGACGTTCGCCGGATCGAAGTAGTCGAAGCCATTGGCAGGCTTTTTCATCATCTCGGCAAACACGCCTTCGGTCATCGACGTACGCGCCGCCGGCGCCAGCGCGTTCACCCGCACGCCGTAGCGCTGCAGTTCCGCGGCCTGCATCAACGTCAAAGCCGCGATTGCCGCCTTGGCCGCGCCATAGTTCGCCTGGCCGATCGAGCCTTGCAACCCCGCCCCCGAACTCGTATTGACGATGCGCGCGTCCACCCCGCGCCCCGCCTTCGACGCATCTCGCCATTCCTTTGCCAACAGTTGCGAAAGGCAGAAATGCCCGCGAAGGTGCACCCGCATCACGTCGTCCCAATCGGCTTCGGTCATGCTGATGAACATCCGGTCGCGGCAAATGCCCGCGTTGTTCACCAGCACATGAATCTCGCCGAAGGCCTCATGTGCGGCGTCGATGATGCGTTGCGCCGTGTCGATGCGCGTGATGTCGTCGGCATTGGCCAGTGCCCGGCCGCCAGCGCGCACAATCTCGTCGCACACAGCTTGCGCCGCTTCCTGACGAATATCGTTGACCACCACCGCGGCGCCTTCGGCGGCAAACGCCAGCGCATATTCGCGGCCCAACCCTCCACCCGCGCCGGTGACGATCACGGTGCGTTCGTTGCAGATTCCCATGCTCGATCCTCTTGGACAGTGATGCGCTTACAGACGCTCGATGATCGTGACGTTGGCGAGGCCACCGCCCTCGCACATCGTTTGCAAACCGTAGCGGCCTTGCGTGCGTTCGAGTTCGTGCAGCAGGCTCGTCATCAGCCGCGCGCCAGTTGCGCCGAGCGGATGACCAAGCGCGATCGCGCCGCCGTTCGGATTGGTCTTCTCGTGCGGATAGCCCGTCTCGGCGAGCCACGCCAGCGCCACCGAGGCAAACGCTTCGTTCAGCTCCACCACGTCGATGTCGTCCAGCGCGAGGCCGGCCTTCTTCAACGCGTGACGTGTCGCAGGAATCGGCGCGGTGAGCATCCACAGCGGATCGTCGCCGAGCACGCTCAAGTGATGGATACGGGCGCGCGGTGTGAGGCCGTAACGCTTGAGCGCCTCTTCAGAGACGATCAGCAACGCCGCTGCCGCATCGCAGGTCTGACTCGACACGGCGGCCGTCAACGCGCCGCCGGGCATCAATGATTCAAGCGACGCCATCTTTGCTAGCGTGGTGTCCTTACGCGGCGTCTCATCATGGACAACGCCTGCGAACGGCACGATTTCGCGCGCAAAGTAACCGCATTCGATCGCCGCCAGCGCGCGCCGGTGACTCTCCAGCGCGTACTGCTCCATCGTTTCGCGCGACAGGTTCCAGTGATCCGCGATCCGCTGCGCCGCATGGAATTGCGAAACCGGTGCCTCGCCGAAACGCGCGCGCCAGCCGATGCTGCCCGAGAACGGGTCGGTGAAACCGAGCGGCTCGGCTGCCGTCATCGCGGACGAAATCGGAATCTGCGTCATGGTCTGCACGCCGCCCGCCACCACCACGTCCTGCGTGCCGCTCATCACGGCCTGCGCGGCGAAATGCACGGCCTGTTGCGACGAACCGCATTGCCGGTCCACCGTCACGCCGGGCACCGTCAACGGCAAACCAGCGGCAAGCCAGCAGGTGCGCGCGATATTGCCCGCCAGCGGACCGATCGTATCCACGCAGCCGAATATCACGTCGTCGTATTCATCAGCAGGTATGCCGTTACGGCCAACCAGCTCCTTCAACACGAAGCCGCCGAGATCCGCGGCATGCACCTGCGCGAGTCCGCCTTTGCGGCGGCCGGTCGGCGTGCGCAACGCATCGACGATATAAGCCTGTTTCATTGCGATTCCAGTTCGAAAGTACGGGCCGGTCCGATCGGAGCACATGACTCGATCAGCGCGTCGGCCACGCGGGCCTTGTGAAACGTTATGTCGCCCCAACTGCCCGAGAGCGCCCAGATGCGTTTCATGAAGATCTGCAAGTCGAGCTCCCACGTGTAGCCGATCGCGCCGTGCACCTGCATCGCGTGGCGCGCGGCGAGCTGCGCCGCGGCGGTGGCGGCGAGCTTCGCGTGGGAGACGTACAACGCGCGGTTCGGGTCGTTGTCCGCGATCGCGCAGGCGGCCCGGTACACCACAGGCCGCGCGAACTCGTAGCGGATCGCGACGTCGGCGAGCAGATGCTTGAGCGCCTGATACGAGCCGATCGGTTTGCCGAACTGCTTGCGCTGCGCGCTGTAATCGATGGCGACATCGAGCACGCGTTGCGTGAGACCGAGCAACTGCGCGGCGACCGCGAACGCGCCTTGATCGAGTGCGCGCGCCAGCAACGGTTGCGCCTCGGCGGCCGTTGCCACGCGTGTGCCCGGCGTTGCCTGCCAATCGAGTTCGAACAGCCGGCGCGAAGGGTCGATGCTTTCCACCGCATTCAACCGGCAAGCGTCGGGGGTGAGCCAATGCAATTCGCCCTCCCGCTCACACAACAAAACCTTCGCGACGTGCGCATCGCTGACATACGGATTCACCGGATGCGCAATCGCCACACGCGCCGCAACTACCGCGATATCGCGCAACAGTGCGTCGCGCTGCGCACTGGCCGGGAGACCGTCCAGCAAGCCGACAGCGACGAGTGCCGTATCGAGCAACGGCTCGGGTCCCGCGAAGTAGCCATAGGTCTGCGCGAGCAGCGCCCACTCCACTTCGCCGAGCCCCATCCCGTCGTGACGTTCCGGCACCGACACTGCCGTCAGCCCTTGCGTGGCGAACATGTCCCACATGCGTTCCGAGCGGCCCGTGGGCGTGTTCCACAATTCGCGGATCAGCTCCGGCGTCATCTCCGTCATCAGAAAGCGCTTGACGCTGCTCGCCAACGCTTCCTGATCTTCGTTGAATACGAAATCCATAGTTCCTCGCTCAATCCTTTAAGCGTCTGAATGCGGGCTAAATGCGGGTTGCAGCATCGGCTGCCGGCATCACGAGCGCGGCATCCCCAGCATCCGTTCCGCGACGATGTTGCGCTGGATCTCGTTGGTGCCCGCATAGATCGGCCCGGCCTGCGCGAACAGAAAACCGTCGAGCCAGGTGCCGAGCGCCGCGTGTTGCTCCTGCGTTTGCGGCACGACCTCCGCGTGCGCGCCGAGAATATCGAGCGCGGTCTGGTGCATACGCAGATCGAGTTCGGACCAGAACACCTTGTTCGTACTCGACTCCGCACCGATGTGACCACCCTTCTGCAAGCGGCTCGCGGTGGCGTACGTGGAAAGCGCGTAAGCCTGCGCATCCATCCACGCGCTGATCACCCGATCACGCAAGGTCGGATCGCGGTCGGCTTGCGTGCGATGCGCCAGATAGAGCGCGCGCAATGCCTCGGCGGTACGCTGAAAACGGGCGGGCGAGCGCAGCATCAGGCCACGTTCGAAACCTGCCGTTGCCATGGCAACCTGCCAGCCCATGCCTTCACCGGCGAGACGGTTCTCGACCGGCACCCGCACATCGTCGAAGAAAATCTCGGCGAAACCGGTGTGGCCGTTCAATTGACGGATCGGCCGCACCGTGATGCCCGGCGTCGACAGCGGCACCATCAGAAAGGTCAAGCCGTGGTGACGTGTGGATTGCGAATCGCTGCGAAACAGGCCGAACAGCCAGTCGGCCCACACCGCGCGAGTCGACCAGATCTTCTGACCGTTCAGGATGTATTCGCCGCCCGTACCTTCGTCGGTACGAATAGCACTCGCGCGGATCGCAGCCATGTCGGAGCCTGCGTTCGGCTCCGACCACCCTTGCGCCCAAACGTGTTCGCCGGCCGCCATAGCCGGCAGAAAGCGGGCCTTTTGCTCTTCCGTGCCGAAGTCCATCAAAGTCGGGCCGAGCAGGAAGATGCCGTTCTGATTCACACGCATCGGTGCATCGGCGCGCCAGTATTCTTCTTCAAAGATCAGCCACTCGATCAGATCGCAACCGCGTCCGCCCAATTCGCGCGGCCACGTCACCATGCTCCAGCGGCCCGAATGCAGCGTGCGTTCCCACTCCCGATGCGCGGCAAAGCCGGCTTCAGTATCGAAGCTCGGCAGCGGCTCGCGCGGCACGTGGACCGCGAGCCAGCGGCGAATCTCGGCGCGAAACGCGCGTTGTGCCGGCGTGTAGTCGAGCTTCATGCGCGCGCTCCGGTTTTGCGTTCGGCCTCGCTGAACTGCGCGTCGCGTTTTTCGACGAAGGCCGAGCGGGCTTCAGCCGAGTCGTCCGTCATATACGCCTGCAAGGTGAAGCCCTGTTCCCAGCGGTATTTGTCTTCGAGGTCGCCATCCTCGACACCGTTCAGCGCTTCTTTCGCGAGTTGCAGCATGGCGGGGCTCTTCGCGGCGATCTTGCGGGCGATCTCGAACGCCGCCTCACGCAACTGCTCGCGCGGCACCACACGCTCGACTGCGCCGAGCCGGTAGGCTTCAGCGGCGTCGACCATGTCGCCGGTGAAATACATCGCCCGCACCTTCTGCACGCCGAACATGCGTTGCAAATGCGCGCCGCCGCCCATCGCGCCCCGGTCGATCTCGGGTACGCCGAAGCGCGCGCAGTCGGACGCGACGATCACGTCCGCCGCGCCGCAAATGCCGATACCACCGCCCAGCACGAAACCATGCACCGCGACGATCACCGGCTTCGGATTGCGGTGCACCGCGCGAAAGGTCGCGTAATTGCCGGCGTTGACCGCAACGATCCGTTCGGGATGCGCAGCCAGTTCCTTGATATCGACGCCCGCGCAAAAGCCGCGCCCGGCACCCCGCAACACGATCACGCGCACGCTGTCGTCGCGGCCGAGCGCGTCGATCGCATCGGCGAGCGCTTGCCAGCCGCGTGCGTCGAGCGCATTGACCGGCGGCTGGTCGATCACCAGTTCGCCGATGCCGCCTTCGCGTTCGATACTGAACGGCAGCGAGCGGACGCTATTGATGGGTTTTGTCATGTCTCCGTCCCTGGTGAATGTTTGTGGGTTTGCGTTATGAGGTCGTGCGTGGCGTCATGTCTTGAGTCATGTCTTACCTCATGCATGAGCCGGCGCGCCGCGCATCGCCGCCAGTG
Organism: Paraburkholderia nemoris; assembly: GCF_905221015.1. Classification (NCBI taxonomy): domain Bacteria; kingdom Pseudomonadati; phylum Pseudomonadota; class Betaproteobacteria; order Burkholderiales; family Burkholderiaceae; genus Paraburkholderia; species Paraburkholderia nemoris. The sequence goes on from NZ_CAJNBO010000008.1 coordinate 57,372, forward strand.
CATCGAGCCGCGCCACGGCTTCGTCGACGATGCGTGCGATCAAGGTCTCGCACGGTTCGATCGCACCAATCACCGCGGCGACCTGGCCGCTCGGCAATACGCCCTCGTCCGGTTCGCCGTCGACGATCGCGCGCTGGATCAGAAACGGCGCATTCGCCGCCATCAATGTCTGGCTCGCGGTGTAGCTGTGATCGCGCAGCGCCTTGAAGCCGAGCGCGGCCATCTGGCTCAGGCTCATGCCGCTCTGACGACGCCACGCTTCGGCCGTGCGCAACGCGAATAACGTGCGGCGCAACGGGCCGAATGCTTCAAGGCGCAGCAGATAGGGGTTGTCGATCATTCGTTGCGGAAGACCGTCCAGCGCCGCGGATACACGGATTTGCGCGGGATCGCTGACCTCCACGTAACGCGCGAGCGTCGAGCGCGGCACAGGCGATTCGGCGGCCATCAGAAAACGCGTGCCCATTGCAATACCTGCCGCGCCGTAGCCGAGCGCCGCCGCGAGGCCACGCCCGTCGAAGAAGCCGCCTGCTGCGATCACCGGCACGTTCACGGTATCGAGCACTTCAGGCAGCAGCAGCGTAGTCGGCATCGAGCCTGTATGCCCACCGCCTTCGGCGCCTTGCACGGTGACCGCGTCGGCACCGAGTTCGACTGCTTTGGCCGCGTGTTTCGGTGCGCCCACGGTGGGGATGCACATCACGCCCGCGTCCTTGAAGCGGCGGATCGTCTTCGCGTCCGGTCCGCGGCCGTAGCTGACCGCGCGCAGCCGGTGCTTGATCGCCAGATCGACCACCTGTGCCGCGTTCGGCTGGAACATATGGAAGTTGATGCCGAAGGGCTTGTCCGTCAGTTCCTTCACGCGCAGGATTTCCGCCTCCACGCGCTCGGCTTCGAGCGTCGCGCCGGCCAGAAAGCCGAAGCCGCCGGCATTACAGGTCGCGGCGACGAGCTTCGCATCGGCAACCCAACCCATGGCCGTCTGCACGATGGGATAGCGGCAACCAAGCAGATCGCACAAGGGCGTATGCAGGGTGGCGCTCATGCGGCCTCTCCTTTGGCCTTTGTATCGCTGACGGCCGTGGGACCGGGTCGTTGCGACTCGGCCATCCTGCGTGCGTCGTACCCACCCAGCTTGTCACCGCTCACCAGTTCGTTGTGTGCATGCGCGAAGTGGTGCCATGCGAACGCCGCGTCCATCGCCGCACGCTTGCCTTGTAGCTCTTCAACGTGATTCACAGCCTGCTTGGTCAGCGTCAATCCGAGCCGCGGCATGCGCGCAATCTTCGCTGCGATTTCCGTGGTGGCGTCCTGCAACCGCTCGCGCGGCACAACCCGATTGACCATACCCATCTGATACGCACGCGCCGCATCCATCCGCTCGCCGAGAAACAGAAACTCCTTGGCGATGCGCGGATTCAATTCATACGCATGCGCAAAGTACTCGACGCCTGGAATGCCCATGCGTACCACTGGATCGGAAAAGAACGCGTCCTCCGAAGCCACGATCAGGTCGCACACCCACGCCAGCATCAGGCCGCCTGCCACACAGGCGCCCTGCACCATCGCGATGGTCGGTTTGGGCAGATCACGCCAGCGGCGGCACATGCCGAGATACACCTCCTGTTCGCGGGCGTACAGGAACTCGCCACCTTCCTTGCCGACATGGTCGTACCAGAGCGAGGCGCGCTCGAACGACTGATCGATATCTCGACCAGGCGTGCCGATATCATGACCCGCCGAGAAATGCTTGCCCGCGCCCGCGAGAACAATGACCTTCACCGCATCGTCGTTCGACGCACGCTTGAACGCGGCGTCGAGCGCATACGTCATCTTCGAGTTCTGCGCGTTGTGATACTCGGGGCGATTCATCGTGATCGTGGCGATACCATCGCTCACGCTGTATTCGACGACGCTTTCGTGGGTGGCTTGCATGATGTCCCTCACCCGCGACGCGGCGCGGGGTTGTTGCGCACGACACTCGCACGCAGGTTGTGCGGATCGAGCGCGCGCACGATCCGCAAATCGTCCGCGCTTGGCGGTGGCGTCACGTGCATGTCGGGATGCTTTTCAAGTTCGAAACCCGTCGCGTCCTGCACTTCGTCGAAGCTCACGCCAGGATGGAGCGAGCGCACCTGCACCGCATGATTCACACCGCCGAAGTCCATTACGCACAGGTCAGTAATCACGCTGCGCAGATCGGTGAACGCACGCATGCCGGGAATCTCGCGTGCAGGGTTGTAGCCCACGCTGCACACCATATCCACTTCGCCGGCAACGAACGTACGCTTGCCATGACCGGAGACGAAGAACGAGTTCGCATGATTGATACTGTTGCCCGGGAAACCACGAGCGCCGAGCAATTGCGTTTTCGGGCGGGCGTAGTCGTCGCCGAGCCAGGAGATGTTGGCCTGGCCGTAGCGGTCTATCTGCGTGGGCATCACCAGCGCGTGACGTTTGCCGTGCCACACACAATCGAACACGCGCTCATAGGTCATCAAACCGGACGCCTGCACGCGATAGCCCGCTTCACGCGGTCCGAGCGGCACCGGGCTTTCGACCAGATAGGCCTCGCCATCGGTGAGCATCAGGCCGGCGTTGTACGCAAGGCGCGCAAGACCAGCGGCCAGACGCGGGCCCGTGCCGATGCCGGTTGCCAGCACTTCGCCGTCATCACGCCAGACGCGTGCCGCCGCGGCGATCATCAATTCGGCGAGAGAATAATCGAGAGAGTCGCTCATATGCGCTCCATTACAGAATCGGCAACGGCAACGCCGCCACATGGGACCGGCCGCCTGCGCGTTGCAGATAGCCCGGTTCGTCGGCGCCTACTACATCGTTCAGGTAAGCGGCAGTTTGTTGCGGATCTTCCACACTCGCGCAATACGTCTTCAGATGCGGCAAATCCCAGCCGTAAGCCGGCGCGCACGAAGTGGGATGCGCGCCGCACGGTGCGTGCACCACGCCGGTCACGAGCGATCGTTCGAAGGTGTTGCGGCGCGCGAGATCGAGGTCCTCGCTCGCGAGCGTTTCAACCAGCGTCTCGCTGCTGACGAAGCACTTCTTTGCCGCGCGTGCGAACCATGCGTCGAAGAAAGGATCGGGACCGTCGATGCGTGTGTTACCCATGCGGTCCGCGGCGTTCACGTGCAACAGCGCGGCGTCGAGTTCAAGCGCCGGCATCGCGAGCAGCGTCTCGCCGCCATACGGCGATTGCACGGTGCGCAGATGCGGCGCGTGTTTCAGCAGGTCGGTGCCGAGACCCACGCGCGTCGGCAGAAACGGCAGACGTGCCGCTGCTGCGCGCAAGCCGAGTTGCAGCAGACCCTCGTCGAGCTCCCACACGTCGAGCGCGCCCTGCTCGCGTGCCTGGCGAAAATGCGGCTCGAGCGGAATCACATCGAGCGACACGAAGCCGAACACCAGCTTGCGGACTTTGCCCGCCGCGCACAGCAGCCCGACGTCCGGGCCGCCATACGCAACCACGGTGAGGTCCTTCAGATTCGAGCGGACGATCTCGCGCACGAGTGCCATCGGCTTGCGGCGTGGACCCCAGCCGCCGATGCCGATCGTCATGCCGTCGGCGAGTTGTGCGACGGCATCGCGTGCGCTGAGTGTTTTATCGAGTGGTTTCATGCTGTATTCCTGCTGATTTCCTGCCAGTTTTCTGCGGGGTTTCCTGACGATGGCCTAGCGGAATCCAACGCTGAAGTCATGACCCCACAGGCTCACGCGCGTCGCTTCGTAGACGTTGTGCTGTGCCCAGTCGACCGTCAGGCCGCCATAGCCGTACTCCAGATCGAAGCCGCCTGGCGTTTTCATGTAGAACGAGATCATGTGGTCGTTGCAATGACGGCCGAGCGTGGCGGAGAGCTTCACGCCTTGCGTCGCAACACGGTCGAGCGCGCGGCCCACTTCGTCCATCGAATCCACTTCGGCCATCACGTGGATGCAGCCGGACGGCACCGGTAAGTCCATGATCGCGAGGCTGTGGTGACGCGCGTTTTTGCAATGCAGAAAATGGATGCGTTTCTCGGGCTCGGCGGGGTCGTCGGTGAAACGCACGCGGAAGATGTCGGAGAGCTCGAAACCGAGCACGTCGCGCAGGAATGCATCGGTCGCGTCGAATTTCGGTGCGGGCAGCACGGCGTGCCCGAGGCCCATCGCGCCGGTGACGAAACCGGCCACGCCCAGCGGCGATACGAAGCGCCGGAAATCGGCGCGCACGCCCCAGAAGAACTCGTGCCGGTTGCCGGAGGGATCCGTGCACCACACCATCGCCTGCACGCGCCGCAGCGCGGTTTCCTGTGCGCTGGCGCGAATCGGTTCAACGCCGGCCGCCTCGAGAGCTCGGATGGCATTGTCGAATGCGGCGGCATCGGCCAGTTCCCAACCTGATGCGAAATAGCGATCGGCGTCGCCCGGAACGATCAGGTAGCGGAAATCGCGCTCGTCCATCTTCACGTACAGAGCGCCGTCCGTTGCGTCCTGCGCCTGCATGCCCAGCACGTTTTCCGCGTAGCCGCGCCACGTGTCGACATCCGCCGACTGCACGACGATGTAGCCTAAAGCCCGTACATCGATCATCTCCGACTCCTCCAGAAGCTGTTGTTCTCAGGCTTATTCTGGCGGTCCCGGGGGCGGCTAACATCGTCTGTTGGGACTAGCTTGCCGCGGTGTTTTCAGCGGTGTTTTCAGCGGTGTTTTCGTGGGCTTTTCCGTCGCTTTTGACTGCCTCGCGCAAGCGGTATTTGAGTACCTTGCCGGCCGCGCTGACCGGCAGTTGATCGACCAGCGTGAGATGCCGCGGCACCTTGTAGTTCGCCATGTTCTTGCGGGCCCAGTCGGTCAGTTCTTCGGGGCTTGCGTGCTCGCCGGAACGCAGCACGACATACGCATGCCCCACCTCGCCGAGACGCTCGTCGGGCACGCCGACCAGCGCCACTTGCGCCACCGCCGGATGCGCGCTGAACAGCCGCTCGATCTCCGCCGGATAGCAATTGAAGCCGCCGACGATAAACATGTCCTTGATACGATCGGTGATACGCAGATAGCCGCGCTCGTCGAGCGTGCCGAGGTCGCCGGTGTGCAGCCAGCCTTCATCGTCAACCGCTTCGGAACTGGCGCCCTGCTGGCCGAAATAGCCCTGCATCACGTTGTAGCCGCGAATCAGGATTTCCCCCGTTGCGCCAGTGGGCAACGCATCGCCATTGGTATCGGCAATACGGATCTCTACGCCGGGCATCGCGCGCCCCGATGTGGTCGCGATGGTCTCGGCGTCGTCGCCACTGCGGCACAGCGCGGCGAAACCGCACGATTCAGTGAGGCCGTAGCCCGTCAGCACCGTTTCGAAACCTAGTTGCGCGCGCATCCTTTCGACCAGACTCGGCGCGATCGCGGCAGCGCCCGTCACCGCGACTCTCAACGAAGACAGATCGCGCGAGGCCAGATCCGGCATGTCGAGCAGCGCGTGATACAGCGTCGGCGGACCTGGCAATACGGACACGCGATCACGCACGATGCGCTCGAGCACCCGCTCAGGGTTGAACACAAGATGCGGCAGCACAGTCGCGCCGCTCGCGAACGCCGCGAGCCAGCCCGCCTTGTAGCCGAACGCATGAAAGAACGGATTGACGATCAGATAGCGGTCGCTCTCGCGCAGCGTTGCGATCTGCGCCCAATCGTGGACTGCGTGCAGGTTCTGGCCGTGCGTCGTCATCACGCCCTTCGGGCGGCCCGTCGTGCCGGACGTGAACATGATGTCCATCAGCGTGTCAGGGCGCACCGCCGCCTCGCGGGCGCGGAACGCTTCCATCGAGGTGCCCGCAGCGCGCATCAGGAACGCGGCCCACGTCTCGTCGCGGCCGTCGCGATCGTCGCTTGCATCCGCTGCCGCGCCGTCAAACACCACGACCCGTTCGAGTCCGGCAGGACGGTGCGCGGCCAGCATGGCCGGATACGAATCGCCGAGGAAGGTGCCGCAGCAGAACAGCAGCCGCGCGCCACTGTCCTCGAGAATCGCCGCGGCTTCCAGGCCCTTCATGCGCGTGTTGATCGGCACCAACGCCGCGCCCGCGCTGTGAATCGCGAGTGCCGCCACGATCCATTCAGCGACATTCGGCGCCCAGATCGCGACACGCTCGCCCGGCGCTATGCCGCAACTCATCAGCGCGCGCGCCGCTTCGATCCGCGCCGCGTCCAGTTGCGCGTAGCTCAGGTTGCCCTGGGCTGTTTCGATCGCGGTGCGCGTGCCGAAGCGCGCGGCGCCGCGCGCGATCAGCGCGGGCGTCGTCAGGATGTGGTTGAGCGTCATGATCAATTCGATGGATGGGGTTCGCGGCAAGCGCAACACGCGAGAGCCGCGCGTGCGAACCGCGAACCTAGTCGGGGAAAACCACGCGCAGCGTCGCGCTGGCGGGTGTCGCACTACAGGCAAGCGTCCAGCCGTCGGTCAGATCGGCCGCATCGAGCACGTGGTTGGCATTCAGGTTCACGCTGCCGGCTTCGACCCGGCACATGCAGGCGCCGCACAAACCGCTGCGGCACGAGTTCGGGGCCGGCACGTCGGCGCGCAGCATCGCGTCGAGCAAGGTTTCGCCGGTTTCGCAGGTGAACGTGAAGGTGTTGCCGTCGAGCAGGGTTTCGATTGCGGCGTTGGCGAAGGAGGCGGTCGGCGACGATTCAGATGCGGGTGGCACGTCGGGCACTTCGGACGCCGTGTGCGCTCTTGATACCGCGAGCACGCCACCAGCTTCAGGAAATGCTGACACACCAGACGTAGCCGGCAAATCAGGCAGCGAAGCAAACCGCTCCACATGCACCTTCGCTCGCGGCAAACCCAGCGCCAACATTGCCGCCAACGCGTTCTCCATAAACAGCGCCGGCCCGCAGACAAAGCACTCCTGCATGCTCCACGGTCGCGCCAGTTCTTCCAGGTGACGCTGCTGCGGAATGCCCTGCACGCTATCGAGCCAATGAATCACCCGCAATCGTCCCGCGTGCCGCTGCCCGAGTTGCCGCAGCTCTTCGCTGAAAATCACCGACTCTGCATCCCGATTCGCGTAGATCAGGGTCAGCATGCCGCGCCCGTTTACCAACGCGGACTTGAGAATCGACAGCACCGGCGTAATGCCACTGCCGCCCGCGAACAGCAGCAGATCGCCGTCGAGCGAACGCGGCGTGAACACGCCCGCAGGCGCCATCACGTCGAGCTCGTCGCCGGGCTGAATGCTGTCGCACATCCAGTTCGACACCCGCCCATCGCGCACCCGCTTGACGGTGATCTTCGGCGCACGGTCGATGCCGGGCGCGCTCGAGAGCGAATAACAGCGCTGCACAATAGCATCCGCGCACGGCACCTTGAGCGTGAGAAACTGCCCCGGGCGATAGCTGAATGCATCGTGCAGCGCCTGCGGCAGATCGAACACGAAAGAGCGCGCGTCGGCGCTCTCCGCGATCACGTCCGCCACTTTGAGCCGGTGAAAACGCGAATCGGCCATGACGTGGGAACTCAGGCAATGCCCATGATCAGCTGCGCGTTGTCGATCCGATACTCGCTGCCGTTGATAAAGCGCGATTCATCCGATGCAAGGAACAGCACCAGATTCGCGATATCTTCCGGCAGACACATGCGAGCGTGCGGATCGATCGACTGCGTGAGTGCGTCGCGCGTCTCGTCGGCCGCGCCGAAGAACGGCGCGGTCATCGGCGTAAGAATGCCGTCGGGGTGAATCGTGTTGCAGCGGACCTTGTAGCCCTGCTGCTTGCAGTGCGAGGCGATCGCACGCGTCATGGCCGTCACCGCGCCCTTGCTGGCCGAGTAGGCGCAGAACATACCGAGCCCGCCCAACGCCGCCACCGACGACATGTTGACGATCGACCCGCCCTTCTCCTTCATCGCCTTGACGGCCGCACGGCAGCCGAGAAAGTAGCCTTCGGCATTGATGCGCAGCACGCGCTGCCATTGTTCGAGCGTGGTGTCTTCAATGCTGCCGAGCAACAGCACCGCGGCGTTGTTGACCAGCACATCCGGTGTGCCGAAAGTCGTTTGCGCCGCGCCGAACACATCGTTCCAGCCTGTCTCGGACGTAATGTCGTGACGCACGAACAGTGCGGCATCGCCGATCTGCGCGGCCACTTCGCGGCCAGCTTCCTCGTTGACGTCGGTGAGCACGACACGCGCGCCTTCACGGGCGAACAGCAACGCGTCCTGTTTGCCGACGCCGCTCGCGGCGCCAGTCACGACGGCGATCTTGCCTTTGAGTCTGTCTCCCATCTTCGTTCTCTCTTTTCAGTGTCAGTCAGTTTCAGTCAGGGAATGGGCGGTGTTCGCGAGAACCACGCCCGCTGCGGCCCGGCCTGCCTGACGGCCGGACCAGATACAGTCCGCGAGCGAGAGGCCGCTCACGTAATGATTCGATGCCAGTCCGCACGCAGCCCGGCCGGCGGCGAACAGGCCTTCGATCGGCGTGCCCTGCTCAGAGAGCACGGCATTGCTGGTCTCGTCGACCCGCAAACCACCCAACGTGATCGATGGACAGGGGAAAACGCGGCTGTCCGATGAAATATCGATCGCGTAGTAAGGCCCGTATATGAGCGGTTGCAACATCGCGGCGGATTTACCGAACGCACGGTCGATGCCGTTCAGCGCGCCCAGGTTGTAGGCATTGATGGTTCGCTCGAGCACCGCCGGATCGCTGCCGATGCGTGCAGCCAGTTCGGGCAGCGAGCGGGCGCGTTTGCGGCCTGCCAGCATCAACAGCATCGCGGGTACGCTTTGAAACGCCCACAGCTTGCCGCGCACACATTCCTTGAGTGCGAGCTTCACGAGCCGCGCATCGAGAATCAGCCACGCGTGCCCGTCGCGGGTTTCGCACATCGCGTGACCGAGCGCGGCGCCATACACTTCCTCGTTGCAGAAGCGCTCGCCATGGCGATCGACGACGCAGCCTTGCGCCCATGCATACGGCGGATTGATGAAGCGCCACGCGGACACGCGTTCGAGCCGCTGCGCCACGCCACCGGCAGACAGACCGAGCCGGATGCCGGAGCCGTCGCAACCGGTGGTGCCAAGACGCCAGTTCGGCAGATAGCGCGGCGCGTAATGCGCCACCATCGACCGGTTGAAGATAAAGCCGCCGGTGCTCAACACCACCGCATCGGCCTTGATCGTGATGAGCCGGCCCTCGCGCTGCTCGAGGCGATGGAGCGCACCGCGTAGCCGGTCGGCCCATGCCGGCACGCCGTTATGCAGGCGTTCCGCCCAGCGCGCGAGCCGCCGGTGGGCGCGCTGGGCACGGCCCGGCGCCACTTGCCAGACTTGCGCGCCAATCACGCGCCCGCTGCGGTCGGTGATCAAGCGGCGCACGCTTGCGTGGCACAGCGTGTCGATGAACGGCTGCGCATCCACCGCGCGCCGCAGCGTGTCGTACAGCACGCGCCCCGACATGCCATCGCCGACCACGCGATGTCCGCGCGGTGCCGGCGCATGTTCGCGCACGGCGTCACCTACAGCTTCATTGCCCGAGTAATACAGGTAATAGCGGTTCTGCGGATACGACGTCTTGCGCGGCGGCACCGATGCGGCAAAGCGCACGCCGAGGCGTTCGAGCCAGCGCAACATGTCGACGCTGCCTGCGCAAAAGCGTTTGAGCGTCGCCGCCGACACCGCGTCGCCCACTTCCTGCCGCAAGTACGCGAACATCGCCTCGGGCGTGTCGCTGTAGCCGGCCTCGCTTTGATAGCGTGTGCCGCCACCTGCGTAGACCACGCCGCCGCTTTTCGCGCTTGCGCCACCGCCCTCGAATCGCTCTACGATCCGAACTTTCGCGCCGGCCGTCGCCGCTTCCAACGCGGCACACGCGCCCGCTGCACCAAAGCCCGCGACCAGCACGTCGCACACGTCGTCCCAACGCACGCACGCGGGATCGTCGACGACGAGCGGCGTTTCGACCGGCGTGGCCGATTCCTGCTGAGCGGACGAAGGGCTCTGCATCACGCCGCGCGCCCGCTTATGCCGCTGCGCAGCGCATGGGCGCCGCGGCAGTCGTATAGATGCCGTCCACATACACCAGCGGATCGACCTCGCCGCTAATCAACACCTGCTCGACACGGCCGATGAAGATCGCATGCGTGCCGTAATCGAAGCGCCCGTCCTGCGTGCAGATCAGGCTCGCCTGCGAATCGTGCAGATACGGCACGCCATGATCCGAGGTCTGCCAGTTGCCGGTCGTGAAGCGTTCCTCGCCTTTGAGGCGCCCGCTGCAATCGATGGCAATGTGCTGGTGCTGTGCCGAGAGCACGTTCACGCAAAACGCCGCGCCCTTGTCGAGCGGCGGAAAAATCGACGACGTGCGATTAATGCAGATCAGCAGCGATGGCGGTTCGGTCGAGAGCGAATCAACCGCGGTGGCCGACATCGAATAGCGTCGTTCGCCGTCGCTGCAACTGATGACCGCGACCGAGCGCGCGAGACGGCGCATCGCCAGCAGCATGTCGGCGCGCAACGGGTGAGAAGTGGGTTCAGTCATGGCGTGACTCCGCGAAGTTCGCTGCTGGCAGCGCGTGCTGGTTCTGAAATACTGCTGACGCCGTCGCGCTCATCTTCGCTATCGGCGAGATGATTGGCGGCGATGTAGCCAAAGGTCATGGCCGGGCCGAGCGTCGAGCCCGCGCCGGGATAGCTCGCCCCCATCATCGACGCGCTGGTGTTGCCGATCGCATAGAGCCCGGCAATCGGCGTACCGTCGGCGCGCAGCACGCGCGCGCGGGCATCGGTCAGGAGACCGCCTTTGGTGCCGATGTCGCCCGCGTCGATACGTACCGCGTAAAACGGTCCGGTCTCGATCGGCGCGAGGCACGGATTGGGCTTGACGCCCGGATCGCCGTAGTAGGTGTCGAAGGCGTTGCCGCCTTTGGCGAACTCTTCGTCGATACCGGTCGCGGCGTAGCGATTCATCTTCGCCACCGTGTCGCGCAGGCCTTGTGCGTCGACGCCGATTTGCGCGGCCAACGCATCGAGCGAATCAGCTTTGTAGAGCAAGGAACGAAACGCCGCGGGGATGCGGCTGTCCGGCATCATCGCGCCAGGCATGATCGGCCCGCATGGATATTTGTGGCGAAACTGCGCGTCGAACACCATCCACGCCGGCACGCAGGCACCGGTTTGCGCATGGTCGCGATACATCGCCGGCACGAACTCCGAATACGGCGCGGCCTCGTTGACGAAGCGCTTGCCGAGTCCGTTGACGACCACACAGCCCGGCAGATTGCGTTCGACGAACAACGCGCGCTGCTTCTCTTCCTGATCGACGTGAACGGTCGGCGCGCCCCAGACGTGTTCCATCAATGCGATCTGCGCGCCCAGTTTCAGGCCGACGGCAATCGCGTCACCTGTGTTGTTCGGCGGGGTCGCACTCCACTGCGCTTGTGTGGGACGCGGCAGATAGCGCTCGCGCATCGCCTGATTGCGTTCGAAGCCGCCCGCCGCGAGAATCACGCCGCGCCTGGCGAGCACTCGCACGCTTTCTCCACCGCGTTCGACCGCGACGCCCGTTACGCGGCCGTCTGCTTCGAGCAACTCGCTCATCGGCGCGTTGAGCCACAGCGGAACGTCGCGATCGAGCAAGGCGCGGCGCAGGCCCCCTGCCAACGCGTTGCCGAGCGTCAGGCGCCGATCGCGCCGCGAGCGGCTGCGTGCGCGCAGATCGAACCAGTAGCGGCCGAATTGCTTCAGCGCCAGCCCGATATAACCCGGTGCTTTAGACAGGAGCATGTGCGCCTCTTTCGAGGTCACCGCCACTCGCCCACCGATCAACGTTCCGGGTGAAGGCAGGCGTAGCCGCGCGAATTCTTCGCCGAGCGACGCGCCGTCCACCGGTAACGGATCGAGCGCGCGGTAACCAGGCATCGAACCTGGCAAGTCCTGAAAGTAGTCCGCGTACTTCGGCAACGCTTCATAACGCACCGGGGTATTCGCTTCGACATAGCGCAGCATTTCCGGTGCGGTGTCGAGATAGGCATCGATCCGATCGGGTGCGGTCACGCCTTTCGTGCAGGCATCGATATAGGTTCGTGCAGCCTCGCGCGTGTCCGTGGCGCCCAGTTCGGCGATATGGTGGTTGCACGGAATCCAGATGCCGCCGCCCGACACCGCCGAGGTTCCGCCGTATACGTCGCTCTTTTCGAGCACCACGACGGACAGGCCGCGGTCGGCCGCGCGACAGGCGGCCAGCATGCCGCCCGCGCCGGAGCCGACCACCACCACGTCGAACACGTAGGTCTGCGTTTGCTGTTCGCTCATGGCGGCATCCATCAAACGAAGAAATCGGTATTCGGACGTCCGAGCATCACGGCGCCGAGATTCTGGCCGAAGCGGTCAAGGTTGTTGGCGTAGTGCGCGCGCGCCGCATGCAGATCGAGAAAGCGCCGCACCAGCGGATTGCGGTTGTAAATGCCGTTGCCACCCGCGTAGCGCAGCAGCGCGTTGGCAGCCTGCGCGCAGCGTTCAGCCACTTGCGCGGATTGATAACGGAAATGCACGCGCCGCTCGATCGATACCGCCGGTCCGCCGTTGGCGGCCGCGAGCAGTTCGGCGAAATTGCGTTTGAGCAGCAGCTTCATTTCATCGAGCGCGACAGCCGCGTTGGCGCAGGCGGTTTGCGCGCCGGTATCGTCGGTGGTTTTCGCGCCGCTGTTGGCGCTCACGCGCGTCGCCGCGTAGGACGTGAAGTCGTCCAGCGCGCCTTGCAATGCGCCGATGCACGCAGTACACACCGCCCGTACGAAGATCTGCGCAAACGGCAGATGGAACAGAGGCGCATCGTTGACTGAGAGGCCGGGGCTCGTGCCCATCATGCCGTCGATGGCCTTGTGCGTGCGATAGTCCGGCACGAACGCATCGTTCACCACGATGTCGTGGCTGCCGGTCGCGCGCAGGCCCAGCACGTCCCAATCCTGTTCAATCGTGTAATCGCTTTTCGGCAGCAGGAAGGTGCGGTACTCCGGCGGTTCGCCTTCTTTCGCCGGCGGCACCAGCGCGCCGAGAAAGATCCATTCGCACAGTTCGCTGCCGCTGGAAAACTTCCAGTGCCCGGACAGGCGGAAGCCGTCTTCAACGGGCGTCACGCGGCCCACCGGCATATAGGTCGACGCGATCAGCGTGCTTTGATCCTTGCCCCACACATCCTGCTGCGCGCGTTCGTCGAATAGCGCCAGTTGCCAGTTGTGCACGCCAACCACGCCGTACACCCACGCGGTCGACATACAGCCGCGCGCCACGGCCATCTGAATCTCGAAGAAGGTCTGCGGATCGAGCTCGTAGCCGCCGTAACGCTTCGGCTGAAGCACCTTGAAAAAGCCGGCCGCCTGAAAATCGGCCACGGTTTCAGTGGGAATCCGGCCATTCGCCTCGGCCTGCACGGCACGCCCGGCGAGTACCGGCGCGAGCGCTTCGGCGCGGGCGATCAGTTCGGCTGCAAGGGCTTTCGAATCGTTGTCGCGATGCACGGCTGTCTCCATGATGGCGCGCGAGATGGGTGTCGCGCCTGTTTTGTTGGGTTCATCTTCGAGCCGCGGCTGCGGCGTCGCATCGTCTGAAGGGACTAGCGACGCCCGCCTCGCGCGCTCTTATGTAACGGCCTTATGCGGCGACCGGCGCCTTCTGCTTCTCGGCCTTCAGGCGATTGAAGTACGGAATCACGTGCTCGCCGATGTTGCGAATCGTTTCGAGCTGTGCTTCCTGGGACACCGTACCCATCTGGCAGAGGAACAGCACTTCATCCACACCCGCTTCCATCAACCGGCCCACATAGCCGATGCAATCGTCGACGGTGCCGTAGGCGTGATTCGGGTTCATCATCGAAAGCGCCGGATCGCTGAAGTCGACCACCACCTCCTCCGATGCGAAGCGCGAACGGATCACCATTTCGCCGGTATTGCCCTTCACGAGGTCATCGCCCCAGCTATCCGGATTCGGGCGCTCGCCGCCGGTGTACCAGTACGCCAGCGACTCCATGAAGTAGCGCTGACCGCGAATACCGATCTTGCGGGCTTGCTGGCCGTCGTTCAGCACCACGGTCGGGCACAGCGCTGCCAGATGCTGCGTCGGACGGAAACCGACCTGGTCTTCGGCTTTGCGGGTCGCCCATGCCTCGCGATACAGGGCATTTTTCTTCGCGACTTCATCAGGACCGCCGAAGCCAAGCACCAACGCACCCAGACCGCGTTGTCCGGCGCGCAGCAAGCCGTCGTTGTTGGTGCATGCCATATACATCGGCGGATGCGGGTCCTGGAACGGCTTCGGGTGAATCGGCCGTTTAGGAATCTTGATGTATTTGCCGTCGTGCTCGATCTCGTCCTGCACGAACATCTTCGGCACCAGGTACATCGATTCGTCGATCATCGGTTGCAGCTCGGCGAGGTCGTAGCCGAATGCCCCCGCTTCCTGCTGGCTGCCGCCTTTGCCGACGCCGAAATGCACGCGGCCGCCCGACAGAATGTCGAGCATGGACACACGTTCGGCCACCTTGATCGGGTGATTCATCGCGGGCGGCAGGCAGATCACGCCGTGGCCGAGGCCAATGCGGGTGGTGCGGCCGGCCAGATACGCGAGGAAGGTTTCGGGGGCGCTCATGTGCGCGTAGTTCGTCAGCGACGTGTGTTCGACGCACCAGACGGTATCGAAACCCATCTGTTCGGCGAGCAAGGCCTGCTCGACGGTCTCCTTGAATACCCGGTGATCGCCTTCCCGCGAAGCGTCCGTGGTCTGGGCTTCGTAAATCAGAGAAAACTTCATTGCGTGCGTCTCCATGAATTTTGGACTGTGCTGAAACGGGCGGTCCGCTCCCGACCCACCGATTCCTACGATGATCGTGACGGTCCACGGAATGAAGTTTCAGTTCGCGCGTGCGGGCCGGCATCGTCTATTTGGATTAACGGTGTGCGCTTTGATGTAGATGCTTTGATCGAAGGTGCTCCGGAGCCGCATTTCGCCACTTATTTCGCCGCGCTTTCGTACGCCGGATAGTCCGATTGGACCTCGTGCCGCAGTCGCCCGCGGCGCTACGATCGAGCCGTCATACAACGCGGCTCAACTGATGGGAGTGCAATGCAATGAAGGCTTCGATGATGCTGTACCCAGTCGACACGATCGATGCGGCGCTGCCGCTCTTTGTCGACGGGCTGGGTTTGACGGTGAAGTTTCGTGACGGCGAACGCTATTGCACGCTCGACGGTGGCGCGCTGAGCATCGCGTTAGTAGCGGGTGAAGAGCGGATCGTCGAACGCGCGGCGCTGGTGTTTCGTGTCGATGAAAACGACGACCTGTATGCGGCAATGGCGCGCGTGGTGGCGGCAGGTGCGTCAGTACGCGTGCCGGTGCAGCAAGGGCCGCACGAATTGCGCGCGGTGCTGGAGGACAAGAATGGCGCGTTGCTGGTGTTGTCGCAAAAGCGCGCAGGTTAAGACGTCGAAGGCGCCGTGTATGCCGCGCTAGATGCAAGCGCGGCACACACGGCGCCCTCGTTCAATTGAGTTGCAGCGGGTTCAGCCGAGCGGCACCACACTGCCCAGCAGAATGCGCACGAGCGTCGCCTGACGCGTCACGCCCGTCTTCGAGAAGATTGCCCGCAGATGAGCCCGCGCAGTGTTCTTGCTGATGCCCAGTTCGTCGGCCGCCTCTTCCAGTGTCAGGCCATTGGTCAACAGCAATGCGAGCGAGGTCTCCGCAGGCGTGAGGTCAAACAGCTTGCGCACGATCTCCTGCGAGCCCTGCGACTTGCGATCGGGATCGCGCAGAAACAGCACGGTTGCCGGGCGGCGTTTGTTGTCCTCGGACCAGTCCGACAGCGGAATCGTGCGCACCAGCACGCCGAGTTTCGGCTTGTCGCAACCGCGTGTGATCGGTATGGCTTCGACAATCGGTGCTGCCGTGCCGAAGTGCCCCATCAGCGCATGGCGCACCACACGTTGCAGATTGCGGTTCTCCTGCGCGTCCGTTGCCTCGACATTGCCGTGCACGATCCGCAGACCGTTTCCCTGCGCGAGAATCTCATCGGCCACGCTATTGGTGCGCATGATCGCGCCGCTCTCGTCGAGCGTCACCGTGCCCACCAGCATCCGGTCGATCGCGCTCGCATACAGCGTGCGCTCCGACTCCACGATATCGAGCCGCGAATGCAGTTCGACCGCGCGCCGCAAATGCGGCAGCAACAGCGCGCAAAACGCCTTGTCGCGCGCGGAAAAATGCTTCGAAGCATGACTGCGGCAAACGCGAAACCGGCATTCGACACCGGACTCCGTGCGCAGATCGGCGCCCATGATGTAGCGAATGTCAGCCGGCTTCAGAAACTGCTTGTAGAGTTCGCTGGTGAGCCAGCCCGTGTCGCCGAATACTTCGTCGACCGTGACCACGCGATCCGCCGGCAAACCGACGAACGGGTCGAGCGAATAGTAGTAGTTGTTGTACGAGGCTTCGCCCGGCACGCCCGACCCCATTTCGGATGCGTGCACCATCAGACCGCGCCGGTCGCTCGAAGGCGAACGCAGAATCAGGGTGGTATAGCTCGCACCGAGCGAGGTGCGGATCAACTCAAGCGCGCTAGCCCACGGCGTGCTTTCCAGCGCCCCCTGATAAATGCGCGCGGTCAGTTCGCTGAACTGCGCGACGCTCACCTCGGCCAGTTCACTCATGGCCTGGCCCTCTTCAGGGGCCCATTTTGTCTCCATCAACACTCTCCGTCCTCCATGCGACTTTGCATCGCGACGCCAAGCTTAAGGGCCGATCTGTTTGCTGGCATCGGGGGAAGTACTTAGCTGACGAAAGTTTCGCTGAGCGTGCGAACGAACTCTCGTCCAATCGGACGATGCCCCCTTAAAGCCGCCGCGTTTCAATGCATTCAGTGTTGCGGCGTGCGCGCTGAATGCCCTGATTTGCGGCACGATTCGCGTCATGTACGGCCGCATCGCTTATACGCGGTATAGCCGCTTTCATGACAGCTTTCTCAGGAGACCCGATGGCGCTCGATCCAGAAGCGCAGGCCGTGCTCGCCGCTCTTGCCGGTATGCCCCCGCTCGATTTCGCGCAACTCACTGCGCCCGCTTACCGCGCAATGCTCGCTGCGGGCGGCGGTTTTGCGCCGGGCGACACGGTCGCCTCGGAAGAAGATCTGATGATCCCGACCGCCGGCGGCCCGATCGGCGCGCGCCTTTACCGGCCGGTGATCGAAGGCGGCGATGGCCTGCTTCCCCTGACCGTCTTCTTTCACGGCGGCGGCTTCGTTTCCTGTGGGCTCGACACCCATGCCAACCTGTGCCGGTGTCTGGCGCAGCGCGCGCGAACGGTCGTGCTATCGGTCGATTACCAGCTCGCGCCGGAAGCGCGTTTTCCGGCCGCCGCACTCGATGCGTGCGACGCCGTGCGCTGGGCCGCATCCAACTCAGCCGATCTGCGCGTGCGGTCCGGCGCGCTTGCCGTTGCCGGCGACAGCGCGGGCGGCAATCTCGCTGCGGTAGCCGCGCAGCAGGTGCGTCATAGCGGCGTGAATATCGCGCATCAACTGCTGCTCTACCCGGTGGTGGATTGCGCGACCGAATATCCCTCATACAAATCGATGGGCGACGGCTACTTGCTGACGGCGGACATGATGCGCTGGTTCAAAGACCAGTATTTCGCCGCAGGCTCCAATCGCGCCGATCCGCTCGCCAGTCCGCTCGCCGCCACCGATCTCACCGGCGTGGCCAGCGCCACCATCATCAGCGCGGAATACGACCCGCTGCGCGACGAGGCCGAGCATTACGCGGCACGTCTCGCGCAAGCCGGCGTGCTCACAACGCATCTGCGCTGGCCGGGGCAAATGCACGGCTTCGCCAGTTTTCTCGGCGTACTCGATGCGGCCGACCATGCGCTGACGATGGCAGCGCAAGCCTTACGCCATGCACTGCACACCCAGAACACCTGACTCCGCTGACCAGACAAGATATGACTGCATTGATCCGCCTCGCGGCCGAAGACGGCATCGCGACGCTCACGTTCGACCGCCCCGAGGCACTGAACGCCCTCAACGAAGCGATGGCAATCGAACTGAACGCCAAACTCGCACGCCTCGCCCACCACGACGAGATCCGCGCGATCGTGCTGACCGGCGCCGGCAACGCGTTCATGGCGGGTGGCGATCTGCAGACCATGCGCACCGCACTCGACGCAAAACCCGTGGCACGCGACCGCTCGATCGGCAAACTCGTGCGGCTTGCGCAAACCGTGGCCGAGACCGTCACGGGTTCGCGCAAGCCGGTGATTGCCAGCGTCAACGGCGCCGTGGCGGGCTTCGGCTTAAGCCTCGTCGCGGCCTGCGATCTGGCGATCGCCGCAAAGAGCGCGACGTTCACTTCGGCGTATGGCCGCATCGGCACCTCGCCCGATGGCGGAGCGACCTACACGTTGCCGCGCGTGCTCGGCACCAAACAGGCTGCGCAGTGGATGTATCTCGACGAACGGCATACCGCCGACGAAGCATTGCGAGCGGGCTTCGTCAACTGGGTCGTACCGGACGATGACCTCACCGCGCAAACGCGCGCGCTGTTAAAGCGGATGGGCGCGCTCTCGCCGGATGCGTTCGCGCAAACCAAGGATCTGATCCAGCATGCGCCCGAGCGCAGCTTCGCCGAGCATCTGTACGCGGAGCAGCGCAGCTTTCTGCACTGCGCGGCAGGCGACGATTTCCGCGAGGGCATCGACGCCTTCTTTGACAGGCGCGCGCCTGTGTTCGGTTCTGGCGCACGTTGAGCGCCTCTCTTTCCATGCAGCGCCAGTAACAGTAGTAGCACAGGGATAAACCCATGAAACTCGCCACCACCGACGAAATCGTCGCCGAGCTGAAGGCCGGCCGCATGATCATTCTGGTCGACGAGGAAGATCGCGAGAACGAAGGCGATCTGCTCATTGCCGCCGACCACGTCACGCCCGAAGCGATCAACTTCATGGCGCGCTTTGGCCGCGGCCTCGTCTGTCTGACGCTGACAGCCGAACACTGCGCGCGCCTGAAACTTCCACCGATGGCGGAACAGAACGGCACGCAGTACGGCACCGCGTTCACCGTCAGCATCGAGGCGGCAGAAGGTGTCACCACCGGCATCTCCGCCGCCGACCGCGCGCATACGATCCGCACCGCGATTCACGCGGAGGTGCGCGCCGGGGATCTGGTGCAACCGGGTCACGTGTTCCCCATTGCCGCGCGGCCAGGCGGCGTGCTGGTGCGTGCCGGACATACCGAGGCCGGTTGCTATCTCACCGCGCTGGCAGGTTTGACGCCAGCCGCCGTGATCTGCGAAATCATGAACGACGACGGCACCATGTCGCGCCTGCCGCAACTGATCGAATTCGCGGAACTGCACGGCTTGAAGATTGGCACGATCGCCGATCTGATCCACTATCGCAGCACTCACGAGACGCTCGTGGAACGTGTCGGCGAGAGGCCGTTGCACACGCCGTGGGGACCGTTTCGCGCCATTCAGTATCGCGACACGGTACGGCAATCCACGCATCTCGCGCTGGTGCGCGGCACGCCCCTGCCCAACGTGCCGGTGCTCACGCGCGTGCACGAATGCTTTTCGCTGCTCGATCTGCTCGACGCAGAACCATCCGCACATTCGTGGCCGCTGCACGCGGCGCTGCAAAAAATCGATGCGGCCGGATGCGGCGTAGCGGTGCTGCTCGATTGCGACATGCGAGCCGATGCGATGAACAGCAGCAACGCTACGCCAACGCGCAAGGACGGCAGACTCTCCGGCATCGGCTCGCAGATTCTGCGCGAGCTCGGCGTGCGTCGGCTGAATGTGTTGTCGAGTCCGTTCAGGCTGCCGGCGCTGTCGGGTCATGAACTCGAAATCATGGCGTTCATTCCGCTTGGCGAAGCGGATCTGGATAACCCGCACGCTTTCGAACGCGCGCCTGCCGCGCCGAGGGTCAGCGCGCCGCCGATGTCCGCGCCGGTTCGGTCCGCAGCGACGGTGTAGTTAAACGCTCAGCCCGCGTCATACGAACTCGAAGCCTCCTCATGGTGAATCCTCGATGAATCAACGTCAAAAACCCTACGTAGCCCTCGTCACCGGCGCTTCGCGCGGCGCAGGCAAAGGTATCGCACTCGCGCTCGCCTCAACCGGCGCGACCGTCTACGTGACCGGACGCACACAACGCGAAGGTGACGCACCATTGCCCGGCACGGTGCACGCGACGGCGATCGAGATCGACAGGCTCGGCGGCAAAGGCATCGCCCTCGCCTGCGATCACGCCGATGACCGGCAAGTCGCGGAAGTGTTCGAGTACATCTGTCACAACAGCGGGCGCCTCGACATCCTCGTCAACAACGCCACCGCGTTGCATGATGAACTGATCCGCCCGGCGCCGTTCTGGGAAAAGCCGCTGGACCTCGTGAATATTCTCGACGTCGGCCTGCGCTCCGCGTATGTCGCGAGCTGGCATGCCGCGAAGTTAATGGCCGAACAGGGCGACGGGCTGATCGCGTTCACGTCTTCATTCGGCGCAAGCTGCTATATGCACGGCGCGGCATACGGCGCGCAGAAAGTGGGCGTCGACAAGTTCGCCAAGGACATGGCCGTCGATCTGAAACCACATGGCGTCGCCGCGGTTTCCATCTGGATGGGCATGCTGCAAACCGAGCGCACCGCGCGCGTGATCGCCGAGCATCCCGAACAGTATGCAGGCTTCAGCGAACTCGCTGAGACGCCGCAATTCACGGGGCGCCTGATCGATGCACTGTATCGCGACCCGCAACGTCAGCAGAAATCCGGTTTGGTGCTGGTCGGCGCGGAGCTTGCGCACGAGTACGGTATCACCGAGCTCGACGGACGCCGGCCGCCTTCGCATCGCGAGGCGTTGGGCGGACCGGTGCAGGCGCATCCGGCGATCGTGGCCTGATACGCTGCGCGGCACACTAAAAACCTGTCACCACCATCGCATACACCAGCGCTGCGCCGCCCACCGCGCCGAGGAATGTGAAGCACTGTTCGTCCGCGCCGGAGCGGCGCGCCCAGATTCTTCCAGCCAGCGCAGCCAGCCCGGTGATCCCCAGAAACAACGACAGCGATGACCCGGCCGTACACACCATGCCGGGAAACTCGTCGTTCCAGGCGCATGCATAGAGCTGCCGCAGGGATACGCCGACCACGCCGATCGCCACCAGCAAACCGGCAATCAATCCGTCCCGCTGAACTCTGGATTTCATTTGCATCCCTCCCGCATCGCAACCGCTCTCATCCCACTCGTCTCCATCCCTATACGCGGCCCCAACGGCTGCCACGTCGCTGTGTGCCGGGATGCGGTCGGCGAAAAATCATGCCGCGCCGCTCCCGGTTCATACCGTCATTGACGGCGATTGGGCTTGTGAGGGCATCGTCCGGATGGACTAAGGGGATAGCCTGAGGGGCTGCGGGGGGAATTGCGGGGGGAAATCGCGGGGAAACTGCGGCGGAATAACGGAAGGAACTTGCCCGGGAGGAAAGCAGCGGACGTGACGGCGAACACCGTCACGTCCATTCTGAGGGCTGTTAGCTCTTCAACCGGTACCCGGTCTTGAAGATCCAGGCAACGATCACGAGAAACACGGCCAGAAACAGCGCTGTCATCCCGAGGCTGACACCGACATCCACATCGGCGAGACCATAGAAGCTCCAGCGAAAGCCGCTGACCAGGTAAACGATCGGATTGAACAGCGTCACGACCTTCCAGAACGGCGGCAGCATATTGACCGCATAGAAACTGCCGCCGAGGAACGTAAGCGGCGTGATGATCAGGAGCGGCACGAGTTGCAGCTTCTCGAAGCTATCCGCCCAGATGCCGATAATAAAACCGAGCAGACTGAACGTGACCGCGGTGAGCACGAGAAACAGAATCATCCAGAACGGATGCTGCACCTGCAGCGGCACGAACAGGCCGGCCGTAGCCAGAATGATCAAGCCGAGCAGAATCGACTTGGTGGCCGCCGCGCCCACATAGCTCACCACGATTTCGAAATACGACACCGGCGCCGATAGCAACTCGTAGATTGTGCCGGTAAAGCGTGGAAAGTAAATCCCGAACGACGCGTTCGAAATGCTTTGCGACAGCAGCGAAAGCATAATCAGACCCGGCACGATGAACGCGCCGTAACTGATGCCGTCCACCTCCTTGATACGCGAACCGATGGCCGCGCCGAACACGACAAAGTAAAGCGAAGTTGAAATCACCGGCGCGATGATGCTCTGCATCAGCGTGCGCCAGGTGCGCGCCATCTCGAACTTATAGATCGCGCGGATTGCGTAGATGTTCATGAGTTACCTCGGAGCAGACTGACGAAGATGTCTTCGAGCGAACTTTGCGTCGTATGCAGATCCTTGAAGCGGATGCCGGCATCGTCGAGCGCTTTGAGCAGCGCGATGATGTCAGTGCGCCCACCGTCGCCCTCATACGTGTAGATCAACTCATTGCCACCTTTGGCGACATCCAGCCCATATCCGGCCAGCGCCGACGGCACTTCCGCGAGCGAACTCTCCAGTTGCAGCGTCAACTGCTTCTTGCCGAGTTTGCGCATCAACTCCGTCTTCTCTTCCACCAGCATGATTTCGCCCGCATTGATCACGCCGATGCGGTCAGCCATTTCCTCGGCTTCGTCGATATAGTGCGTGGTGAGAATGATCGTCACACCGCTTGCGGTGAGCGAGCGCACCAGCTTCCACATATCGCGGCGCAACTCGACGTCGACACCGGCCGTGGGTTCGTCGAGAAACAGCACGCGCGGTTCGTGCGAAAGCGCCTTCGCAATCAGCACGCGGCGCTTCATGCCGCCCGACAGCGTAATGATCTTGCTATCGCGCTTTTCCCACAGCGACAGATCGCGCAGGATCTTTTCGATGTAAGCGGGGTTTTTCGGCTTGCCGAACAGCCCGCGGCTGAAAGAGACGGTCGCCCAGACGGTTTCGAACGAGTCGGTGGTGAGCTCCTGCGGCACGAGGCCGATCAGCGAGCGTGCGCCGCGATAGTCCGTCGCGATGTCGCGGCCGTCCACCATCACGCTGCCAACGCTCGCGTTGACAATGCCGCAAATGATGCTGATGAGGGTGGTTTTACCCGCCCCGTTTGGCCCCAGCAAGGCGAAGATTTCTCCGCGATTGATCGCCAGATTGATGTTTTTGAGTGCATGAAAACCCGTGGCATAGGTTTTCGACAGATTCGTGACCGAGACGATAGGCTGCATGGATTCGACGATGGCAGACACCGGTATTGGATTAAAAGGGGGCGGGACGAATACGCCGCCGCACCCGCAATGTAATTGAAAGTGGGAAAGCGTGCAGCGTAACCGCGAGATTTCGGAGGAGCGGATACCGCCGGCAAGCGTATCAGCCTTTCAGGGCCGGGCAGGGTTCCTGACAGACAGGCCGGGGCCTGTCACGGTTCGGCGCACGCGAAACTGCTGGCGAGATTCACGTTGCCCTTGCCGCTATAGCGGGGAAACAGCGGGTAACGGCACAACGGACGCGAGCGTCCGTTGGTCGCGGCCGCGATATCCGTAGCGGTCAGTGTTTCGGGGGATACGCCACGCGTCACCCAATTGTCGAGCGCACCCAGCAGATCCACCGAGGGGATGAACACCCCGCTGCCATGCTGGAAGCCCGGCACCATGTAGAGCCGCATGAACCCATTGACCTGGTCGATACCGAATCGATCGATCAGCGCATCGTAGTAGGCGATCGTCTGGTTCGGGCTGATGACTTCGTCGGCGAGGCCCTGCAGGGTGATGAGCTTGCCGCCCCGCGCGATGTAGCGGGCCAGGTCGGGATTCATCGCACCGATCGTCTGTGAGAGCGCGATGAGCTGTCCGCGATATTTGCCGGGATGAAGCGGGTCGAACCTGAGCGAGTCGAACTCCGCATCGTGGGCCACGAAGTAGCGGATGTAGCCGTCACCCTGCGCGAACAGGTAGCCGTTGGCGTAGAAGGTCGGCACCGGCAGGCGCCCGGCTTGATGCCCCAGGCCGAGCATGCCGGTCAGATGCGTGCCCTGAAAGACGTTGTAGCCGCGATAGCCGCTAACATTCCATGCCAGCTTGTAGGGCAATGACAAGCCGTCGCGCATCAGCAGCAAGGTGGAGAGCTGCGTGTCGGTGAGGCATTCGTCATGCGAGGGGGCTCGTCCGGCGCAGCGCAACGAGGCGATGATTTCCGCTTCGTGTTCCTTGCACGCTTCGACGTCGCTGACCACGCCGTCCGCCGCGCCATCGAGCCGGTCGCAGACCGCGAGCGTGCGTTGATACACATGCTCGAGCAATAGCGGCGGAATGAAACCGCCGGGTGTCGCGTATTCCGCCTGACCGAGCTTCACGCCCATCAAACGCACGCCGGAAAAATTGAGCGCGGGCGAATTGGCGATCACGCCGTCGTAGTCGTCGGGATAGCGCTGCATCACCGTGTAGCCTTCGCGGCCGCCCGTCGAGCCACCGGCGAAATACATCCGTTGCGGCGGCCGGCCGTAAGCGCGTGCAATCAGCGCGAGCGCGGCGTCGTGCGTTTTCTTCAGATGGGCGTAGCCGAAATTCGTCACCGCTTCATCCACGAGGCCGAAGACCGCGAGCGACGAATCGCCCACATGCCCCGAATCGTCGCCGAAGGTCGCATAGCCTTGCGCGAGCGGTGCGCGATCCGGAGAGAACGGCATCACGCCCGTCCCGCTCACCACCACGCCGTTATAACCACCGCCGCCGATCTGCAACGCGCGGCCGTTCCAACGTCGCGGCAGATTCAGGTCGAAGCGGATATCCGGCGTGGTGGCTTTGAGCGCCTTGATGCGCCCGGTGATACGGCAATATTCGCCGCCTTGCTGATTGCCGAGCGCCGTGGCCGCGACCATCGCCGCGCTTTCGATCTGCACGCCAGCAGTCGGCAAAGCGATCAGTTCGGGGGGCAACACCGCGCCCGCGAATTCCGCGCAACGCATGGCGAGCGGCGCGTCCTTGGGCGCGGCGAATGCCTGCGAGGCGTTCGTCAGCCATAGCACGGCGCCGGCCACCGTGACGGCCGTGCGTGAACACCCCTTGGAAAGCCCATGACGGACATGGCGCATACGCGCCCTCATCCGTAACCCGCGCCGTTGACAGCCGCGCGCGAGCGCGGCCCTTTCCAGTCATTCCAGCCGCGCGCGATCATCAGCACTGCGCCAATGGCGACCAGATCGCCGCCGAGCCCGACCAGCGTGCCGCGAAAACCGTGGAACGTATGCGGCGTTGCCGTATCGACGATCAACGACACCAGCGTGCCGGCGACAAAACACACGAGCCCGGTACGGCCGACCGTCACCACGGCCGGCAAGCGCTGTGCGAGCCACGCGATGCTGCCCGTGCGCACGAACTGCGCGGCGAGCCAGGCGATGACGAGAAAGTTGATCACACGTTCCACGGAAAGGTTCTGTTTATTCACGCCGGGCAGCGGCTGCGTCAGCACAAAGAGTTTAACAATGGCGAACGCCAGCACCGCGACCACCGCGGCGCGCGTGAACCAGTGCGCCGTGCGGGTGGCGTGAAAGCGCTCGCTGACGGGTTGCACCCGGCACAGAATACCGAGCACGAACATCAGTTGCCATGCAAACGGATTAAAAGCCCAGTCGGCCACGTCGTCAATGCTGAATAGCGCGGCCAGCGGCCGGGCAAGCGCCCAGATCGTCATGCTCAGACCGAGCGCCGCGAGCGACGACCGGCGCGCCAACGGCACCACGAATGGCACGAATAGCGCAAAGATCACGTACATGGGCAGCACGCTCGACAAATACGGCTGACGCCGCAGCACGGCGATATCGAACGCTTCGCGCAGCGGCTGAACCGCGAACGGCTGCCAGCCGGTCAGGTCGACCATCGGCTGGTTCAGATGCAATAGCGCAAGCACAGCGCCGGACAGCAGCGTCAATACGGCCGTCAATAGATAGGCGCGATAGATCTCCCAGCAGCGCCTCACGAAACGCATCTTCGCCGCACTCTCGCCGCGGCCCGCAAGTACCGCTGTGAACGCTGCCGCCGACGCATAGCCGCCGAGGAACACGAACACTTCCGCCGAGTCGCACAGGGCATACGTGTGCAACATCAGATGCGACAGCGTGCTGCCGGGAATGTGGTCCAGCACGATGACGATCAACACGACGCCGCGGAAGAAATCCACTTCGATCGAGCGTCCGCGGCGGGTGTCCATTCTGGTTCTCGCAAGATGGCGCGTGTGTGCAATGCGCCGTGAAAAGCGGTCATACACAGGGCGTTCCATGTAGGAACTCCATGAGGATAAAACGTTCCCACCGAGACCGTGCGCCAACTCGACACGCGCTGACAACCGCCCTCTAAATGCATTCGGAGTGCCAGCAATCTGAAAATCAGATGTCGGCATGCAGTAATACTGAGTCGTCACACCATGCTTAGCAGAAAGTCTTGCAGCAAGTTTTGCGGCTTTTAAACCATCCCGCACAGGCACGATCGGTAAAGGTCACTGAAAAAAATCACCGATTGCGCTGCGCGATTTTTTTCGCTTTTTTTCATCGTAGTCTCGCCCTGAACGGCAGTGCCTTGCGCACCGCCTTCGCACTGGAAGATACGCACATGAACAACAGGATTGCAGGCTTCGACGGATTGCGTGCGATCGCAGTCCTCATGGTCTTTTTTCAGCACCGTTTATTCGGCGACATCGGCGAGATTGGCCATCTTGGCGTGTGGATATTCTTCGCGCTAAGCGGATTTCTGATCATCGGTATTTTGTCCGCGCAACGCGCGCGCATCGAAACCAACGGTAGCCGGTTCGGTGCAGAACTGAAGCGCTTTCTGTTTCGCCGCACGTTGCGCATTTTTCCGATTTACTACCTGATGCTGGTGGTGATGTGCGTGCTGATGGCGCTCGGGCTGGCGAGCCCGGAGTTAGCGAGTGGCATGCCGTTTCATTTCGCTTATCTGTCGAACTTCTGGATCGGCTCGGTGCTGCATTACTGGCCGGGGCGTTACTCGCATCTCTGGAGTCTCGCGATCGAAGAGCAGTTCTATCTCGTGTTTGCGCCGTTATTGCTGCTGGTTGCGGTGCGGCGGCATCGCGCGGTGTGCCTCGCGATCGTCGCGATTGGACTGGTTTCGCTGCTGGCGATGCGTGCTGCACAATGGCAGGACATCACGATCTATACGCATCCGCTGACCAACTTCTGGCTGCTGGCCTTGGGCGGGATTGGTGGCTTGCTGATCGCGAGGAAAGAGAGCCGCTTGCGAGTCGTGCTCGGGCATGGCATGACGCTGTTCGTGTTGAGCGTTTGCCTTGTGGGCTTCTGTGCGACCGAGCCCATGTGGAGTCAGTTGAACAGTTCGCTTGCCTTCACGACGGTCAGCGCCTTGTATGGCCTCTCTATCGCGGCACTGGTATGTTCGATTGCGTGCTGCCGCAACGCGGCCGTAATCGGCCTGCTCGAAACCGGCTGGCTAATAAACTTTGGACGCATCAGCTACGGCTTTTATCTCTATCACAACCTGATTCCAGACCTGACCCGTAACCACCACGCCGCCGCGTTCTTCGGCGGCACCGTGCCGCTGTGGGCGCATGTCGCCGGAATTGTCGCGTCGTTCCTGATTTCGCTGACGATGGCCGTGCTGTCCTGGCGCCTGATCGAAGCACCGATTCTTCGCCTGAAAACGCGGCGTGCGCCGTTGGACAGCACGACGCCAATGGCGACGCAAACGCCGGCCACTTTTGCCGCTCGCAATGGGCATGCGCTGAGAGACAAAAGCACCGCTTCAGATGCCGCCTGAAGGACTCGCCCATTACGTTCTGCTTTCATGCGACTTGAGTAAGGGCGCGGTATCATGCGGCCTCACTTAGCCGGCCGCTTCGACCCTTGCGCGACACGCAGGCACTGAACAGGCCGAACGATAAAAACAAGCCACTGCCCGCGCGAACTCCGGTCCATCCGCATCTGGTCCGCGCGGTTGGCTCGCGGACTTCGACGATGCTTCATTTCAGTTTCGCCAACGGCGTGCTCGGCGCGAGCCTGCAGACACTCAGCCTTTACGCGCTGCTTGGCATAGTTGCGGCGCTATTGCTGGGCGGGATGGTCAAGGGCGTGGTGAGTATCGGCGTGCCGCTCGTGGCGATGCCGATTCTCAGCCAGTTCATGCCGATCAAGGAGGCCGTTCTATTGCTGTCGATGCCGATCATTCTCGGCAATA
Source organism: Paraburkholderia nemoris (assembly GCF_905221015.1). Lineage (NCBI taxonomy): Bacteria > Pseudomonadati > Pseudomonadota > Betaproteobacteria > Burkholderiales > Burkholderiaceae > Paraburkholderia > Paraburkholderia nemoris. The sequence continues at coordinate 85,595 of NZ_CAJNBO010000008.1, forward strand.
TTCCACAAGCACTGGAAGGCGGCGATATGCTGCCGACAGTCCGGCGCATTGCCGCGCCCTTGATCGGTACGGTGATCGGCAACATCGTCGGCGTGAGCGTACTGATTTCGCTTGCGCCTCATCGCGCGCAGGCTGCTGCGGGCGTATTGCTGATCGTTGCGGCGCTGCTCCTGCTGCTTTCGCCGCGACTCACGCTGTCACCAAGATGGGCGAAACCTGCCGGCTTCGTATTGGGATTCGGGGCGGCGCTGATGGAGAGCATCGCTTCGGTGCCGGGGCCTTTGCTGGCGATGTATCTGATCGCCACGGGCGCCACGGGAAAAGTCTTTACCAAGCAGATCGCAATTATTCTGGTGGTGTCGATCATTACGCTGGTTGCCACGTTTAGCGGCGGTGCGCATGCCAGCTGGAGCGATCTGGTCATTTCGGTCTGCGCGAGTGTGCCGGTGATCGTGGGCATACTGTTAGTACGGCCGCTTAGAGACAGATTACCGCCGGGGGCGTTTCGCGTTCTGGTTCTGGTGTTCGTCCTGGCGGCCGCTGCGCAAATGGTCTGGAAATCCGGGGTTTTATAAGTAGTTTGGGCTGCGCGCGCCGGCCAAACCTGGCCGTGGAACGCGTATTGCTGGTCATTGCTCATAGCAATCCACCGGAGAGCCATCATGGCAAACATGCCCAAGCCCCCGAACGAGCACGAAAACAGGCCGGACGAAGACCCCGGCAGCCCGCCTACCGAGGTCTCCAAGCCGATCGGCGATGCCATTCCTACCCCGGTCGAACCGGGTCTCGATCAGCCTCTGCCGCAAAAGGGCGACACACCACCACCGGCGAAATGACGTTCCCGCTTTCGTGGCGGCGCCAGAAGCGTGGCAGCCGCCCGGCTTTAGCGTAAGGCGAAAGACACGACCTTCCGCCCTTCGAGACTGACCTCGACCGCCTCGGCGCAAGGCGCCTGACAAGCCGTGCCGTCGATGGTGGGCGCGGCGCCCGGGAGTGTCTCGGTGATGATGATCGCTTTGATCACCCTCGCATCATCGGTCACGACCATCTCCAGAAGAAGTACCACCCCGCTGTCATACTGGATCGTCATCGTGCCGGTGCAGTCGGATTTGACCGTGTAGACGCCGGTTTGATTGCCGACAAAATCGGTCTGGCCTCCCTTTGGCCCGCCGCCGACGGTACCCGTGTCGATCCGCGTAAAGTGGCCGGCCCCGTCGAAGGTCACGAGGGCGACATCGTTAAGCAGCTGTTGCGTGACAAACGGATGGACGCCCCCCGACGAATCCAGCAATCCAATCAGGTGCCCTTGCGCGCTGAACCCATATGCGCCATTCAGCGTCGCCAGCGAGCACTTCCCGGCGGCCGCTGCCGCGCCACTGAGCGCCAGAAGCGCCACGGCGGTGGCCGACAGAACGCTTATACGTTTGCTATTCATGTTCATCTCCTTCGTAAGCAAATCAGACGTTCAATTCAATTCAATGCCCATACTTCGGCTACCTAACTGAATTGAGCGAGCCATTCAAACCGGTTGAACAGGCACACCCGTACACGGCCAACGCTATTCGCGGAGCCTGCGATGAAAGGACGAAATCCGTCAACAGGATTGCGTCCGGCGGAAATACAACACGGTATCGTCGGCGATTCGAGCAGCGCAAGCGTGCGATGCCGGGGGGCCGATAGTGGAAGATAGTGATGAGGGCATTGCTTCACCGGGCAAGTGATTGATAGCCCGGTGCCGGCGGATGCGTGCGGAGGAATCGCACGGAAATCCGCGCATTGGCTGACTTCGTGAGTCAGCGGTGCATTAAGACTGCACCGCGAAATTCAGTATAGGCCGCGCATCCGGAAAAATCGGACAAAAGCGCGGCGGATTATAACGACGACGCGCTTGCTCCCGGCTCACGCAATGCTTGCGCACCCAGGTACACAAGCGCACGCATTGACGTCAACTCAATTCAGCGCCAAACGGATCAAGCAGCAGCCGGTTCGTGAACGATCTTCAACGCGCTCTTGTGCTCCTTGATCAGCCGGTAAACCGCTTCGCCCGGGACCGTCTCCCGCTCGAGCAGTTCGTCGGCAATGGCGCGCAACACGGGCTCATAGGCATGCAGCAGCCCATAGCACAACTCGTTCAACTCCTTGAGGAGCACGTTGGCGTGCTCGATGGCGTTCTTCATTTGCAGGCCCGCGTACTGCGACGGCAGTGCCGCGAGGCTGAACAGATCGCCGTCTCGGTTGAAGCCGAACTTCGACACCATGTCGAGGCTGATGCGCGACGCTTCCTGCAGATCCGACGCGGCGCCGCTCGACGCTTCGGAGAACGTGAGAATTTCTGCGTTTCGACCGCCGAGCAGGACCTGAATCTCGTTGCGGATCTCGGTTTCGCGGTACAGGTGCTTGTCTTGCGCCTTCGTGATGAGCGCCACACCCAATGCGCCGCCACGCGGCAAGATCGTGACCTCTTCCAGCACACCGGTGCCGAGCAGCGCGGCAACGAGACCGTGCCCCGCTTCGTGCACCGCGATACGTGTGCGTTCGTCCTCGCTCAGTGCCCGCTCGGCGCCGCTCACGTCGCCGATGCGCGCAATCTTGATCGCCTCCATGAAATGCTTCGCGGCGATTTCCGTCTCGCCGGCTTTGCGCGCGACCAGCCCCGCCTGATTCACAACCATCGCGACCGTTGCCGGCGACAGGCCGGTGGTCAGGCGAGCGAGTTGGTCATAGTCGATGTCGGCGGCCTTCGACTTCAGCTTCTCCGCATAGAAGCGGAAAATTTTCGCGCGGTCTTCGCGGTCCGGCAAACGGACCTGCACCGTGCGATCGAAACGGCCTGGCCGGCGCAACGCCTCGTCCAGATTGTCGGGATGGTTGGTGGCCGCGACGATGATCACGCCTTCATTCGAAGCGAAGCCATCCATTTCCGCCAGCAACTGGTTGATGATGCGATTGCTCTCGGCTTCGACGGGACCGCCGCCGGTATCCGTGCGCTTGGCGAGGCCGTCGGCTTCGTCGATGAAGATGACCGTGGGGGCATTCTTGCGCGCGAGTTCGAACAGGTGTTTGACCTTCTGGATGCCGACGCCGTAGTACTTCGCACTGAAGTAGCTGCCGGTGATCGAAATGAAGTTCGCGCCGCATTCGCCGGCGAGCGCCTGGGCAAGCCGCGTCTTGCCGACGCCAGGGCCGCCGACCATCAGAATGCCGCACGGTGCGCGCACGCCCATCGCCGTGAACTGCTTCGGATCGGACAGATAGCCGCGGATGTCCGCGAGCGCCGCCTTCGCTTCACCCGCGCCGATCACGTCGTCGAAACACAACGTAGGCGCCTTGCTGAGAAGCGACGCGCCGCCTCTCATCTCGCGGCGCATAAACCACACCATGCCGCCGATCAGCAACAGCGGCAACAGCAAGCTGATCACGTCGCGTACCTGATTGAACACCGGCACCCAGCGCGATGCGCCGGTGCGGATGTCGGCGTCGGGCAGCCAGACGAGCTGATAGGACGCGGCCTGGCCAGCTTTGGGTTCACCGAGCAGCAGTGCGTGCGAAAACGTCGCGTTGTGGTCGGTGACGAAGTATTTCGCGCCGTCGCGCTTCGACACGAGAATCGCGTTGGGGCTCACGCCGATCACGGTCACGTTGGCGTCGTGAATATCACGCAACATTTGCGACGCGTCTTTCTCGTCATGGGTCCACGCCGAGGGATGGTGACGCATCTGATTCGCGATGCCGGTAAGCGCCGGGGTTATCTGCACGTCGCGCTGCTGATAAATCCAAACGCTCAGTGCGAGCAATACCGCGATTAATACCGCACTGACCCCAATGGCGATCTTACGTGCGCGTCTTTTCCCAAGCGAGTTCTTTCCCGGCTTCATGAGTCACTTCCAAAAACGGGCCAAAGGAGGGCCCAGTACTGGTCAAATACAGGTGGTAGCGGTGGGTGGTCCGGCGATTCGTATCGTCGAATTTGGGGGAGCGATCGGCGCCTTGAAAGCGATGACCTGTTGTTCCGGCGCACAGTTTATCAGCGCTATATTCACTGCGTATTCTGCATACCTGAAAGTAACCGCGCCCTATTAAAAAGCGGTCAATCTTGCAGTAAATCGCGGAATATTAGAGGCGCCGCTCCAAACGGACTGACGGCTATATAGACAGTGTTGGGTATGACGCAGGGGGGAGCCGAGCGAGCGCCCGGCGAGGACGACACTTTCGTGGCAATCCCCAGCCGGTTGCTCGGCCAAGTTCGGAGGTCCTAGTTGCAACACCCCCCAAACGTCCGATGGGCAAGACGCCCAACGGTTTCACAGCTGAGCGGCGAACCTCTGTGGGCCCGTCCGCCTCGTTACCGCACTCTCAGGTCCTTCTTTTTTTATCGCCGGTACCTTGTGGCACCGATCTTCTCTCCTGCAACTACCCCCGATCCTCGCAACCTTCCCCTTCAGCAAATCCGGACTCAGGCAGCGGTACGCCGCCTCAGCTTCATCTGCGCTTCACTCCCGAGCAGGCCGAGAAGCTTGATGACGCGTTTGCGCTGACTGGCAAGCAACTCGTGAGTTTCTTCCAGCGCGCGAATGCGCTTTTCCCAGTACTCATGGTCTAGCGGGACCAGCACGCTAACCGCGTCGCCACGTGTCACGTACTGAATCATGTTCTCAAGATGCTCCAGTTGGCTATCCACCAGACTGGCCGGACGCAGCCCGCCGCGCTGGGCGGTCGGTTGCCTGTTCGTGCCGCTCATCTTTCGATTCCCCGTAAATTGGCCGCCGGCAAAGCCTGGGCCTCGCACCCATTGCGCCGGGAATGCCAATCGGCGCGCTCTCTGCGTGCAGTTGTGTTTTCCAGCGCGGGGCCTGTTATAAACGCATGGGTGGCGCCGTCGATGAAAACGGTCTGCATCTAATCATCCGACGATACCGCAGGTTTTTTGTTAGGCTTTACCATCCGTCTCAATATTGGACGACGGCGTGTTAAATATCTGGTTACCGCCGCTACCCGCCGGAATCACACGCATTTGTTCGCAGCAACCGATCCATGAACCAGCGCACCTTGCCGCCTCACCTGGCTGCTGCCGCCGCAGCCGAATCGCGCTCCGTCATTTCCACGAGCCGCTTCAGCACGCACGCGCTCGCAGCCGACGAACAGTTTCTGGCCTGGCGCCAGCGCGTGGGGCATGTGGTCGACGTGCCACCGTCGAAGCAACAGGTCGCCGGTGGATTTCGCGGTGAGATCGATCTTTATGCGGTCGGCGGCATGGTGTTTACGGACTGCAGCACGGACGCGATGTTGCTGGAACGATCGGTCGCGCGGGTGTCCACAGACTCGCGGCGCGATTACGCCTTTCAACTGTTCGTGGAAGGCGAGGTCGGCCACGTGACAGGCATGCGCAAGAAGCGCAGCGCGCGGGGCTCGGTGCAGGGCATCGTCGCGTTCGACCTGAATCAGCCGTTTCGGGCCGAGCGGCCCGAATGCCGGCTTCTGAGCCTGTTCGTACCCGCTGCGATCGTGGACGAGGAACTGCGCGACGCCACAGCGATTCACGGCCGCGTCGTCCAGCAGGGAGCGCCGTTGACCAGTCTGGTGCTGGACCACCTGACCGCAGTCGCCCGGGAAATCCCCAGGCTCGACCCCGCCAGTGCGGCGGAAGCACTACATGCCGGCGCCCAACTGCTGATCGCCGCCTTCCGCAAGGAGGCGCGACTGACCGGCGCGAGCCGGGCGGCGATGCAGGCCGCCGTGATGGGACAGGTAAGGCGTTACGTCGAAGCCAATCTTCACCAGGGCGACCTCACACCGACCAGCGTGGTTCAGGCGTTGCAACTGAAACGCGCCACCATCTATCGCTGGTTCGAGCACGATGGCGGGCTCGGCGCCTACATCCGCAATCGCCGCTTGAGGGAAGCAGCGGACGAACTGGTTCGTTTCCCGCATCTTCAGGTCACGGAAATCGCCTATGGACTCGGCTTTCAGAGCGCGTCCGATTTCACACGCGCGTTTCGCCGCGCCTTCGACATGAGCCCGCAGGACATGCGGGCGCGCGCCATGGATCTGCAGCACCGCGGCGCGAGGGAGCGTTGGGGGAGCACGCTTAAGCCGGTTTAAGCCGGCGGCTGCGAGGCGCTGGCAAGGCGCGCATCCGGCGCCTCTGCCTCGGGAAAGGCCCTTAATGCGGCAAGCGTAAGCAGGGTTGCGGCCATCAGATACCACGCCGGGACCATCGGATCGCCCGTGCGGTTGATCAGCCACGTCACGAGGAACGGCGAAAATCCGCCGAACAGGACGACGCCGAAGCTGTAAATCATCGCCACTCCCGCCGCGCGCCGATGCACCGGAAACGCTTCCATCATCAGCACCGAACTCGGGCCGGCATTGTTGACCGCAAGCGCGACGTACCCCGTGATGATGACGAGCGCGGCAACGTCGCCCACGCCGTGGGTCAGCGCCCAGAATGCCGGCCATGCGGCCGCCAGCGACGCCACCAGTGCCGCGTACTGCAATGTCTTGCGGCTCACGAAACGGTCGGCCGCGCGCGCCACGAGCGGCGTCACCACCAGGATCACGAGACCCGACAGGCAGGCCGTCAGGAGACTGATTGCCGCCGGCCGATGCAGCGTACGAACCAGGTAGGCCGGCATATAGAAGACGGTGAGGTAGATGCCCACCGAAGGCGCCGCCATCATCAGGAGGCCGCAGATGAACGGACGCGGGTACTCCGTGACCATGCGCCTCGGACTGAGCCGCGTATGCGGCAGCGGCGCGGCCACCGGCATGCGGCGACGCAGGTACCAGCCGACCGGTCCGATCAGCCCGCCCAGCACGAACGGAATGCGCCATCCCCAGTCGTGCATGGCGGCAGGCGAAAGCAGCGCCGTCGTGCACGCCCCGACCAGCGCGGCGGCAAAAGCGGCCGCGCCCTGGCTCGCGCCGCGCCAGCTCACCATGAAACAGCGGTGCCGGTAGGCGACCGACTCCATCAGCGAAGCCGACGCCGGCCCGATCTCACCGCCTGCCGCAAGCCCCTGCATCAGGCGGGCGAGCACCATCAACACCGTTGCGGCCGGACCGATCGACGCATAGCCCGGCAGGCAGGCGATCAGCCACGTGCCCAGGGTCATCAGCGTGAGCGATACCGTGAGGCCGGCTTTGCGGCCACGGCTGTCGGCAATGTGGCCGATCATGATCGCGCCGAGCGGGCGCATCACGAAGCCCGCGCCGAAGGTGGCGAGCGAGAGCAGCAGCGACGACGCGGGATTGCTCGATGGAAAGAACAGATTACCGATGACGACTGCGGAAAAGCTGTAGACGGTGAAGTCGTACGCCACGAAGCCGTTGCCGATAACAATTGCCGTGACGATACGCCTGAGTTCGGCGCGGGACGGTTGGGCCGCTTTGCGGGCAGCAGTTTGCATGGATTGCGGTCGACGGGGGAAGCGTCGAGGTATTCAGGGGATGGACAGAATGGCGGTGAAGCCATCTTTAACGGCGCAAAAAGACGCAACTTTACACTGCGCGCGCAGATGCCGCTTCGCTTACCTCACCAGCGGGTGGTGTCATTGTTTGATGCCGCGAAAGCATCTGAGCGCACTGCTACACTTGCAAACCGCTAACTTCCCGAAGAATCCTCGCTGCCGTTGCGCGGCACTTTCTTCGGCTGACCCACTCCGCACGTCATGCTTCGATTCGAGAACCTCAGCAAACGCTATAGCGAACGCATTATCTTTCAGGGGCTGCATTACGACACGGCTGCAGGATGCGTGGCGCTCAACGATGAATCCGGCAGCGGCAAGTCGACGTTGCTGGGCATTCTCGCCGGCACGATCGAGCCCGACGCCGGCGAGGTGTGGCTCGGCGGGCATTCGCTGCGCACCGCGCCGCGCGAGGCGAAATCCACGCTCACGTACGTGCCTGAAGACTGCATGACGTATCCGGAGCAGACCGGTCGTGACTATCTGGCGCGTGTGGCGTTGGAGAGAAAGACAACGGTCGGCAGCCACGCGCTTGAGCTTGCCCAGCGCTTCGGACTCGAGCCGCATCTCGACAAACGCTTCGAGCAGATGTCGTTTGGCACGCGCAAGAAATTCTTCCTGACCGGGGCGGTACTCGGCGAGACCAAAGTCGTGATCGCGGATGAACCGGTGGGCGGACTCGACGCCTCGGCGCGCGGGGTGTTGGTCGATCTGTTTAAAACGCTGGCCGAAACCCGCACGGTCTTTTTCTCGAGCTACGACACGGCTTTTACGCAAGCATGCGAGGCGAGGACCGTCGGTTTTGCGGACCTCGGCATGCGCGGCTAGAAAGATTCCGCACCTTGTTGGCGAGCCAACGCGCCATACCTTCAAGCCTCACTGATAGCTCATCGTGAAGGTGGCGAGCCCCTTCACGATGCCCGGCCCAACCGTGCCGGTGGAGATGTACTGCGCGGTCAGCGGGATGCGGGTCGTGCTCGACGATGCACCGACCAGCCATTGGTTCCGGTTGCCCGCCACCGCCGAATCCGGTCCGTAGCTGACTGCCGTTCCACCGCTATTGAGCACGCGTAACGCGACACCCGTCGCAGTCGACCCGCTCGCCAGCGTCAGATTGCTGGTGGTATTGCCGGGAGTGGTCGCGTCGGTCAGCGTCACGTAGACATTCGCGCCGGCCTGACACGAGAGCCCGATGCTGAGGTTCGTGTTGCCGACTGTCGTGCCGACGGGGCTCAATGCACTGGCATTGACGGTAGGCAGCGTGACGCTCACCGACGGCGTGGTCACCGTGCACGTGGTCGCGACGATCGAGGTGTTGTTGACCGAGATCGTCACGAGAGCCGGCGACGTTATATTCGCAGGAATATTGTGGCTGACCAGCGTGAACAACTGCGGGATGTTCACCGCGCCACCTGTCGTCACCTGTGCGGCCGTTTTGACCAGTTGATAGCTGAACGTGAAGCTGCCCTGGAACGCCGCCGTGTTCGTGATCGGTGCGCCGAAATCGCCCCACTTGCCGACTGCCAGTGAGGACAAAGTCGAGTTGCCGTAGGTCACGTCCACGACCTTGATGCCGATGCCCGCAATGCCGGTGTTCCACACGCCTGCCACCGCGCTGCTCGTCAGTTGCGGGTAGTACTGGATATACCAACCGTTGTTGTACGGCGGCACCGTACCGGGATTCGACGGGCAGTTAACGGAAACGGTCGACGACTGCACCGGCCCAATTGCCGTGCCGACCGGCGTGTCGCGCGGCACAGTAAGCGTGCCGAAGCTGATCGCGGCCGACCCGGTAATCGTGCATTGCAGTGCTGCGTGGGCGGGTATGCTGGCGGTCAGGCCGGCACAACCCGCAGCGATTAGCATCAGGATGCCGAAGCATTTCCGTGCGGCTCTGAATGGGAGAAACTTCTTCATTGGGTATTTCCTCCAGCGGACGAGCCCGCCGCTGCCTGGTTCGCCACGCCGCCCGCCGCGCCGCACACTGCATCGATATGCGCGTAAGCGCCGCGATCTTCGCCCTTCGGCGGCAAGTGATAACCGAAGGCACACTGTTCATCGGCGGCATCGCCCCACTTCACCGTGAGCGCACCCTCATCGGCCACGCCGCGCACGAAGATCCGGCTGTTCTGGCCAATCGCGCCGACACCCTGCCCCTTCGCGTCGTACACCGTCGCACCGAATGGCAACGGTGCGCCGTTCGGCAAGCGAGCCGAGATCACCGCCGCCCTGCCCGTCACCGTGCCGAAGTGAATCATCACCACCGAGTTGGCACGTGGCGCGACCTGCTGACTGGTCGACTTGAATTCGACGTCGAGCGGGATTCCCTTCGGATCGATTTCGACCGTGTTCAGGCTATACGGCGTCAGATACGGGATCACCGCGTAGCCGAAGTTGTCGATGCGCACGCCGGACGAATTGGTGATGCGGGCGCCCTTCGCGTCTTTCGCCTCGACCACACCGATTGTGTCGCCCAGGTCGTTGGCGAAGGTCACGCCACCCGGATGCGCAACGATCGCGCCGGTCACACCCGCCGACACTTGCGAGTAGCCGGAGCCGCCGCTTGCGCTCGCCGCCAGCGTCGCGTACGGGCTGCGGTACTGGCCGTTCACGCCGCCGGCACTCGAACCCGGCGCATGGTTTGCAGTCACGCCATAAGTGAATTCGTTGTCCACGCCGGCCGAGCCGTTCAGCATCGCCTGCTCGGACGAGCCGCTCTGGCTGTTGTGGGTGAAGCTGGTCGACAGGGTCGGCGCATGCTGACCCGTGCCGAGCGGAATCGAGACGCTTGCGAAGATCTGGTTGTTCATCTGCCCGGTCAGGCCGTCGCGCTGCCGCGACAGCGACACGTTGTAGCTGAAGTTGGTGCCGAGCGCGCGCAGCACGTTGTTGTAACCGACCTGGAATTGCGTGGTGGTGCCGCTGCGATTCCAGTAGTCGAGCGTCGAGCCGACCACATAGGCATTGCCCCAACCATTGCCGAAGCTCTGGTTCATCGTCAGTTGGACCTGATTGCGCTGGCGATCCACCGAGCTCGGATCCTGCCCCGCGGCAACCGCGCTGCGCGCCAGCATGGCGTCGCGCAATGCCCAGAAACCGCTCGACGAATAGCGATATGCGGCGACAGTGAAGTTCGTGTTGGTGGCCGGCACCAGCTTGCTGTAGCTGATTCGCACGCTCTGGCCGGTGGTATTGGTCACACCGCGAATGTTGGCGCGCGCCTCGGTGACGTCTAACGCGACCGCGCCCAACGGCGTGTTGACCGCCGCGCCGAGCAGCCCGGCGAGATAGCCGTCCGCAACGATCGTCCCCGCGTAGCCGGTGATGACGTTGTTGAAACCGTGCTGCACTGTCCCCTGAAGGAGGTTGTCGTGCTGATTGACCTGCGCATCGCGAAGCTGTCCCGCGGCGACATTGAAACGCGTGATGCCCGGACGCAACAACTGCGCGACGGACGCATAGGGCACCGAGAAACTATGCTGACTGCCATCGGCTTCCGTGACGGTGACGAGCAGGTTGCCGCCGTAGCCGGTGGCGTACAGATCGTTGATCTCGAATGCGCCCGGTGCGACCGTTGTCTCGTACAGCTTGTTGCCGTTCTGCGTGACGCTCACGCGCGCATTGGTCATCGCCACGCCGCGAATCAGCGGTGCATAGCCGCGCAGCGAGTCCGGCAACATGCGGTCGTCGCTCGCGAGCTCGGCACCGCGAATGCCGATGCTGTCGAACACGGCGCCGTCGGTAAAGGCGTCACCGAGCGTCAACTGGCTGCGGATCGAGGGCAGATCGTGCTGCACGTAGGTCGCGATGTTCTGATACGTGCGCGGCCCGTTCGATTGCCACGTCAGCGCCGAATTCTGGCGGAAGTGCCAGCTGCCTACATTGACGCCGCTATTCAGGCCGAGATAGGTCTGCGTATTCTCGGAGCCCGACCCCGTCACTCGAAACGAATTCAGGTTGTAGCCCAAGGTGGCCGAGGTCACGCCTTCGTCCCAGAACTCGGGGCTCACATAGCCTTGCGGATTGCGCAGCAGCGCTGCCTGCGGGATGCTCAGATCGAGCCGCAGATCGGACAGGTCGAAGGATTGCGACGCACCGTCGACGAGATCGGCGACGTTCGCGCACTCGCCCGCCTGGGCTTTCGCGAGTTCGCCGCGGCCCTTGTCCGACAGTGCCGAAAAGTCCAGACCGAGACGCTCGATCAGCGCCTTGCTGAAACACGGCACGGCGTTCCCCGTGCCTTCCCGGGCCACGAAACGCAGCGTGTCGTGGCCGACCCAGTTTCCATTCACGTAGAGATCGACGGTGTACTCGCCGGGCTGCACCGGATTGCCGCGCTCGAAACGCGATACGTCGACGCTTTGGCCTTTCGGCTTCATCAGAAACTCGCTGTTGAACTGCACGTCGGCAAGCATCGTGGAGTCGGCGAACGCAGGCGTCGCGCCCCAGGCGGCCAGCGCGCCGAGCATCACGGCATGGCTGCGCCGGAGCGCGAACCAGTTTCCGGCTCGCGGCCGCGAAGAATATTCCCGGGTGCGCATGATTACTTGCGAGTCCCGTCGCGCAGCGTTTTGCCGGTGACACCGGCGCCGTAGTCGTTGATGAACGTGTAGTCGACTTGCGCCGGCACGTCGGCGAGCGGCGCAACGTTGCCAATTTCGAAGTCCGCGCTCGCGCCCGGGTCGACCATGCCGCCCTTGTCGCTGGTCCAGCTCGTCGTGCTCTCGCTCGCGACGATCCTGCTGAACGTCACGTGATAGGGCGTCGGATTGGTCGCCTCGAGTGCGTAAGCGCCGTTGTCCTTGCGCACGAATTTCCAGCTGACTTTCGCGGCCGCTTCGTCCGCATTGCCAGGCAGCCCCGCCGGACGGAAGAACAACTTGATGCGCGAACGGAACGCCAGCTGCAGCGAATTTGGATCGTCCGTTGTGGTGCTCGCGGCCGCGCGCGGCGGCACTTCAAGCACGTTGAGCCAGAACAGGGACTCCTTGTCTTGCGGCAACGGTTCCTGCGTGTAGATCAGGCGCAGGCTCTGCCCTTTCTTCGGATCGAGGCGAAAAAGCGGCGGCGACAAGGTGAACGGCACCTTCGATTCGTCCGGCATCGCGTTCGGATTGCCCGTGTCGAGCCACACCTGAACCAGCGCCGGTGCGTCACCTTCGTTACTGAGCTTGACAGTTACTTCACGCTCTTTTGCCTGATAGATCACGCGCGTGCCGCTGATTACGACACCCGCATGCGCGCTACTCACCAACCATGACAATGCGAAAACCGTCATCGCCTTTGATAATTTTTTTCGCATTGCCATTTCGTTATCCTGATTGCATGGCGAACCCGTGGTTCGCTCTGATCTCCTCGACAGCCGGCGCCTCTCTCGGGCGCCGGCTACCGCCCCGTAGCGTCGTGCTTTTACTGATAGACGATCGAGTACATGACGGTCGTATTGACGGTACCTGCCGTCGATGCGCCATTGGTTGCCACGTATTGCGCGAAGTACTTGAGCGTGGCCGCACCGCTTGCCAGCGCGACGGCCTTCGAGTTCTGCGAGGCCTGCGCGGCACCCAGCGTGATCACGCTGCTGTCGCCATTGAGCAGGCCGATTTCGACGTTGGTCGCCGTGCCCGAAGCGTTGACCAGTTGGCCCGTGGTCGTATCGACCGTGGCGCCCGGTTCGAAATAAGTCGACACGTTGCCCGAGTTCGGCGTGCAGTTCGACAGTGCGATGTTGAACGGCGTGCGGCCCGCGGTCGTGCCCGCAGTGGCGAGCGCCGAGGTCGAGACAGTCGGCAGCGTAACGGTGAAGTTCTTGCCGCCGCCGTTACCGCTGATCGTGCAGGTCTGGCTGGTGATCTGGCCGTTGAATGTGATGGTGCCGTCGGCTGCGTGCGAAACGGCCGGCATGACGGCTGCTGCAGCGATGGCCGTAGCGAGAACGCCTGAGCGCGTGAATTTCATGGTTATCCCCATTGATGAGTAATGCGTCGTATTGAAAGACCGTGTGTGTGGCGGGTTCAGCGATGGCGTTGCGCTCAAACCGACCGCGCCGGTGGCAATTATCGGGACGACGCCCAAAAGGGACAGTCAAGCAGTGTCAAGCGGGACGGGAGAAGTTTGAAGCAGTGTCAAAACGAACGTTTTCTGCAAGTAAGAGCTACTTGCGTGGCCGCTTTCGCTTCAGAAAAACGGGTCTACCCTAGCGGCTTTATTCATACGAATAACGCTTGATCAGGAAAAATCTACGTTTGAAACGTGAGTGTAAGTCGATTTTGCTGGAAAGAGCTTTTTGTTGTCCGTTTCTGGATCGTCAAATCGACTTAACTAAAGCTCGTTGTCTTCGCTCCCCAGCAGTGATCACGTATCGGACTGCCCCGACGCGTTCAATTGACGCGCGGGCATCTCTGACGACATCTATTCGCGGAGTCCGAAATGAAACGCGCGCTTCTGATGCTTGCGCCGGTCGGCGGGATGCTGGTTGGCGCTGCCCATGCGCAAAGCTCGTTGACGATCAGCGGAACAACGTACACGTACTGTGCGGCCGAGGGACAATTCTGTTCGTTCACCGGCACGGCGAACGTCGTCTACGGCACGACGACGCCTACGCTTCAATACGATATCAATGGCCCGTTCACGGGCGGGGTGCAGTGCTCGACGGGTGCGGTGTCGAGTACAGATCCCGCGTTCGGGTATGGGAAGAGCTGCTGGTACAAAAGCACTTCTGCGCCCACACCGACTCCTACTCCTACTCCTACTCCTACTCCAACACCCACCCCTGCTCCGACTCCGAGTCCCTCTGGTGCGTGGACGCAATGTGCTGTCGAAAACGCGCGCTGTTCGTTCACTGGCAAGATGACCGTGCTTTATGGTGCGAGCACGACTGCCAATAACGTGAGCAAAGTTTTCACCAATGGCGTGACTTGCAGCAATACGGCTTTTGGTACCGACCCGGCATACGGGGTTTCGAAGTTCTGCTGGATTCCGAAGACACCTGCGCCCGCGCCCACACCTACGCCTACGCCGACACCTACGCCTACGCCGACACCTACGCCTACGCCCACGCCCACGCCGACACCGACACCGACACCGACACCGACGCCGACGCCGACGCCGACGCCAACACCAACACCAACACCAACACCAACACCAACACCAACACCAACACCAACACCAACACCAACACCAACACCAACACCAACACCAACACCAACACCAACACCAACACCAACACCTACACCGACGCCGACGCCAACGCCAACGCCAACGCCAACACCAGCATCCGCCATTGCCTGCGCAGCACCGACGTCAGCAGCCGGAGGCACCACCAACGGCCTGATCGTCACCGACACGCCAAGCAGCGACGGCACACGCCTCTTCAATCAAGGCAGCAGCTTCCAGGTATCGTTCGTCACCGCGGCGACATCGGCAGACACCGTGGTCTGGTCGATGCAGGATCAACTGGGCAACATCAAGGGCAGTGGTTCGTTTGCCGTTGCGAGCGGCACGCGAACCAGCACACTGTCGTGCCAGAGCAGTGCGGCGGGTTACTTCGCGATCACGGCGACGCTGTCGCACTCAGGCGGCACGCTGCCGCAATTCGGCACGCGCCCAACCGGCATCGCCACGTTCGGCATCCTGCCGAACCTGTCCAGCACGATACCGGCAGTCAGCTACGCGCATCAGGAGCAGCACCGCTTCGGCATGCAGGGCTTCAACGACAATGGCCCGATGCTCGCGGCGCTCGGCATCTCCCAAACGATCGATGACCGCGAGCTGTCCGCAATGGAGCCCAATGCGGCGAATACGTGGACGCCTTCCTTATCGGATCTCGATCCGTTCTACACGAACGGCAAGATCATGCGGCTCATCAGGCTGGACGGCATTCCCGCGTGGGCGAGTCCGACCGGCGCGTTTCAGGACGACACCAACGCACCGTCCAACGAAACCTACTACCAGAACTACATGGCGCGCGTGGGCACCGACAGCGCTGCGATCCGCCAGCAGTATTTTCCCAATCAGCAATACAACTATTACCAGGTGACATGGGAGCCCCAATGGGTCGATTCGACCGCCAATTTCGTCGCAATGTATGCGGCCGTCTATAAAGGCCTGCATTCGACTGATCCGAACGCGGTTGTGATGGGCCCGACCAACGTCTTTCCCGCCAACTGCTCGACGCAATGTACGCAGGGATATCTCGCCACCTACGCATCGCTAGGGCTCGGCAATTACATCGACGGTGTGACGACACACGGCTACTACAACGCCGGCACGTTCGCGGGACATCCCCCGGAACAATACGATACCGATCCGAATCCCGCGAATGTCGCGAACGCCCTCGATCAGCAGATGAGGTCGCTGCGTTCGCAGATGCAGATGGTCAAGCCGAACATGCGCCTGTGGATGACCGAGCTCGGCATCACCTACGACTCCGGCGCCGCTTATGGGGCGAGCTATCCGCCGGCCAACCAGCTGTACGGGCAAGCCGCAGTCGCATTGCGCGCACATCTGATCATTCTCGGCGAAGGTGCACAGGTCACCTACTTCTTCTACGGCCCGGACTATCCTGCTGACGTGGGCATCGGCACGTTCTTCGATCTCGCCGATCCGCAGGGGCAATATGGCGCGACGAATCTGAGCCCCAAACCAGAAGCGCTCGCGTTCGCCGCGCTGACGCGTGTCCTCGACGGCACGCAAACGCTCGGGCGTCTCAACGGGCTTCCTTCGATGGTGTATGGCTATGCATTCCAGCAACTCAACTCGGGGGCGGTGATCGCGGCGCTCTGGACGCACAACAATTCGAACTGGCCGACGTCATCGGGCACCTACAGTTCGACCTATAGCACCCCCTATGCATTGACCGTGAACTCGACCGGCACGAACGGCACCGTAAGCGTCATCGACATGATGGGCAATGTAAGCTCGGTGAGCTACACGAACGGCGTCGCGAATCTCACGCTGACCGAGTCGCCGATTTATGTTGTGTTCGCGAACGCCAATGCGATCCAGGGCAAGTACACGGCACCCGTGGGCTATACAGGGCAATAATCACGTTTGAATAAAACTACGCCTGCCTTCCTTTCGATATCCTGACTACATTTACCCGGGGTATAGTCCACTGGCACACCGCGCGAAACTGCCCTACATTTTCGTTGTCGATTGCCGATGACCGCAGCCGCGGTCGCAACTTGTCATTCTCCTTACGCCCGAACCATTCGGGCGTCGAACCGTAGACAACAGCAGTCACACCGGCACGCCTGGGCGCGCCTGGAGGGGACATGGCCGTCTTCGCTAACTTCTGGCGCCTGATAGTCGGCAAGCCGCTGGATCCACTCGATCCCCGGACTCGCCACGCGATCGCTGTCACGCCGCTGCTGGCCTGGGTCGGTCTTGGCGCCGACGGCTTGTCGTCGTCATGCTATGGGCCTGAAGAAGCCTTCCTTGCGCTCGGCCAGCACACCTCGCTCGCCGTGTTTCTCGCACTGGCAACCGCGGCGACAGTTTTCATCATCGCGCTCGGGTATAACCAGGTCATCCAGCTTTTTCCCACCGGTGGTGGCGGTTATCGTGTTGCAACCGCATTACTGGGCCCGCATCCAGGGCTGGTGTCTGGCGCCGCGCTGCTGGTCGACTACGTCCTGACCGTTGCGACCTCGCTTGCAAGTGGCGTCGATGCCTTCTTCAGCTTGCTGCCGGTGAGCGCGCAGGCGTTCAAGCTCGCCACCGAACTCATCCTCATCGTCCTGATGACGGGCCTCAACTTTCGCGGCATGCGCGAATCGATCATGGTGCTGCTACCGATCTTCCTCGGCTTCGTGGTGCTGCATCTCGGCCTCATCGTGTACGGCATAGCAGTGCACGGCGATCATCTGGCCGCCGTTGTGCCGGGCGCGATCGGCGAGGCGCGTGGCATGTCGCACGCTGTCGGCCCTCTCGTCGTGGTGGCCTTGCTCATGCGCGCATTCTCGTTAGGCGGCGGCACGTATACGGGCCTCGAAGCCGTATCGAACAACGTCAACATGCTGGCCGAACCGCGCGTGCCGAACGGCAGGACGACGATGTTCTACATGTCCACGTCGCTCGCATTCACGGCCGGCGGCATCATTCTGCTGTACATGTTGTGGCATGCCCAGGCGGTGGAAGGTCAAACGCTCAACGCGGTGGTATTCGGCAGCGTCATCGATCATCTCGGGCTGGGCTCGGCGTTCGCACGGCATGCGTTGCTTGCCGCGGTGCTGGCCTTCGAAGCCGGTCTGCTACTGGTCGGCGCACAAACCGGCTTCCTGGATGGGCCGGCTGTGCTGTCGAACATGGCGTCGGATTCGTGGGTGCCGCGCCACTTTCGTGATCTGTCCGCGCGTCTGGTCAGACAGAACGGCATCGTCGTGATGGGGCTCGCGAGCCTCGCCATCCTCGTCTGGACGCACGGCGACGTGTCGATCCTGGTGGTGCTGTACAGCATCAACGTGTTCCTGACTTTCAGCCTCTCCCTGCTGGGCCTGTGCATTTACTGGTGGGGCCATCGCCATGAAGGCGAAAACTGGCTGACGCACTTCGCGCTATCCGCATTGGGGCTATCGGTCACCAGCGCCGTGCTGGTGATCACGCTGATCGAGAAGTTCACGGAGGGTGGCTGGCTGACGGTCCTGGTGACCGGCGCCGTGGTGGCGCTGTGCTTCGCCATCAAACGGCACTACAGCGAAACCCGCGCCCTCATTGCGAAGGAAGATGCCCTCTTTACCGGCGCTCCACCCGAGGTCAGCGAAGCAGCGGCAGCGATCAAACCGGACCCATCCCTGCCGACCGCTATTCTGCTCGTCGGCAAACACCGCGGCGCCAGCATGCATGCGCTGCTATGGGTGAACCGATTGTTCCCGGATCACTTCAGGAATGTGATTTTTCTCGCGGTCGGTGAAGTGGACGCGCAAAGCTACGAAGGTGCGGAGCACCTTGAGCATTTGCGGCAAACGATTTCGGCAGCGCTCGAATACTATGTGGCGCAGTGCCGCCGGCACGGAATGGCCGCCGAATACAGGATCGCTTTCGGCACCGATCCTGTGGAAGAATTCGTCGAACTGACCGGGACCGCCATGGAGGAATTCCCGAACAGCGTGTGCTTCGCCAGCAAACTGATTTTCAAGCGGGTGAATATTCTGACGCGCTGGCTTCACAATCACACACCGCTGGAAATCCAGACACGTCTGCACCAGCATGGCAAACAGATGGTGCTGCTGCCGATGAACGTGGGATGACTTCAGTGAACCATCGTTACCGGAGTGACCGTGCGCCTTGACAGCGACGCCAACGTGGCCAGTCTTCTAAAGAAGCCCATGTGGCTCGCGTCGATCACCATGACGTCGGGCTGGGTCGTTGCCGCATAGTCGGCGATGGCTTTCGTGCGGTGGCCGAATACCCGCTTCCAGCGGTACGGCACACCCGCTTCTTCGAGAATGGTGCGGGCATCGATCAGCGCTTTGAGCATCGCATGTTTTTCCATCCGCACCAGTGAGCTTCGGGTATGGAAGGCCGCAGCACGCCCCTGATCGACCGGCTCGAGTACTTCCAGCAATTCGACTTCGGTTATGCCGCGCTCCAGAAACATGAACGCCGCATAGCGCGCGGCTTCTATCGCGCCGCCGTGGTCGAGAACAGGGATCAGCATTCGTATCATCGAGAACTCCTGGCGGGTACTGTGTACTTTGAGCTTAGCGAAAGCGGCATTAATGTCGTGTAAAAAAACTGCTGGTTTCGCAGCACACGCGCACGCAAATTACGCGGCGAAAAAAAAGCATCCTCACGATGCCTGTATCGCAGCCGGATTCAACTCGATATGCAAAATCACCAGCCACCGCTTCGGACAATCCTCGGCAATTTGCAGTTCCTGTTTCCTGTCACCGGCGGTCTTCACGAAACCTTTCTCACGCGCGAAGCCGAACGCGCGCCGTGCATCGGACTGCAGCCACAGCGTCAGCAGCCCACATGTCACGCAGCTGAACAGCCAGATCGTTTCATGAGGCAGCGTGGCGTCGAGTTGCTGCGCGACGTACGTAAAAATAGTCGTGAGAACCTGATTGGTGACGAAGGCGATGGCGACAACCTTGCACATCCCCCTGAATATCATCGCGGGTCTTGAAGGCGTCATGGCAGATCAAAACCCGGTGCGTAAAACACGCAAGCGTCCACGGTCACGTTGCCCCTTGTTTGTTCGAATGCCATACACCCCCTCCAGCAAAACCCAGATTTTCCTTGCGGCGAAACGCCAGACTCGAACTATACGGAGCACACCGTAAAGGCCGAGAATCGATTGCCGCCGGTGATATAAAAATCCTGTGAAAATCACCGCACGCCGACCAGCCGGTAGCCCACGCCGGCCTCGGTGACAATGTGTTCAGGATGTGCCGGATCGCGCTCGAGCTTATGCCGCAGATGCCCCATGTAGATGCGCAGGTAGTGGTGGTTGTCGGTCTGCAAGGGTCCCCACACCTCGCCGAGCAGTTGCTCGTGCGTCAATACGCGGCCTGGATGGCGCACCAGTGCGGAGAGCAGGCGATATTCGGTGGGGCTGAGATGGACGATCCGACTGCCGCGTACCACCCTGCGCTCGCCGAGATCGATTGTGACGAGGCCGAACTGAACCTGAGGCACGCCGACCCTGTCGCCGTTGGTCTGCCTGCGCAAATGCGCCCTGATCCGCGCGCCAAGTTCGGGCAAGCCGAATGGTTTGGTGAGGTAATCGTCGGCACCCGCATCTAGCGCCGCAACCTTGTCTTCTTCACGGCTTCGCGCCGACAGGACGATCACCGGCATCGCGGACCAACCGCGCAACTCGCGGATCACTTCGATGCCGTCCATGTCCGGCAAACTCAGATCGATGATGACGAGATCCGCCAGCCGCGTCGCAGCCTGCGCCAGGCCTTGTGCGCCGGTCTGCGCCTCGAAGACGCTCATGCCGGCCGCTTCGAGGCTTGTCCGAATGAAACGGCGGATGGCTTTGTCGGCGTCGATCACAACGACTGTTACGGTGGGATCGCTCATCCATGGGCTCAATGCATCGGCTTGAGGTCATCCAAAGCCAGGTTGAGCTTCAGCACGTTCACGCGTGCCTCGCCGAAAATGCCGAACTGCCGACCTGACGTATTACGCGTGACAAGATCGCTTACCTGATCGGCGGTCAGGCCGCGGGCCTTCGCCACGCGCGCCACCTGATAGGCGGCCGCGGCCGGACTGATCTCCGGGTCGAGGCCGCTGCCTGACGACGTCACGAGATCCACCGGCACCGGTTGCGACATGTCGTTACCTGCCGCCTTCAACGCATCCAGACGGCCTTTGATTTCGTCAGCCAGCGCGGGATTGGTCGGGCCGAGGTTCGAACCACCCGAGTTCTGTGCGTTGTAGGGCTGCGGCGAAGTGGCCGACAGGCGGCCCCAGAAATAGTACGGCGCATCGAACTGCTGACCGATCAGTGCGGAGCCCGCGACTTTGCCATCTTTCTCGAGCATGCTGCCGTTCGCCTGAGCCGCGAAGGCAGCATGACCAATTGCGGTCACAACGATCGGATAGATCACCCCGGTAATTACCGTCATCAGGATGAACAGAACAAGTACCGGGCGAATCAGCGTTTTCATGATGTTCACTCTATTGGGTCAGACCCAGCCGAACACGTTCAGCACCATATCGATCAGCTTGATGAACGGGAACGGCAGCAGAATGCCGCCCAGCCCGTAGATCAGCAGATTGCGGCGCAGCAGCGACGCCGCGCCGAGCGGCCGGTACTTCACGCCCTTGAGTGCTAGCGGAATCAGCGCAACGATAATCAATGCATTGAAAATCACCGCCGAGAGAATGGCCGACGACGGCGAGCTCAGATGCATCACGTCGAGCACACGCAATTGCGGATAAGTCGTCGCGAACGCCGCCGGGATGATCGCGAAGTACTTCGCCACGTCGTTCGCAATCGAGAACGTGGTGAGCGAGCCGCGCGTCATCAGCATCTGTTTGCCGATCTCGACGATCTCGATCAGCTTGGTCGGATTCGAATCGAGGTCGACCATGTTGCCGGCTTCCTTCGCCGCCTGCGTGCCGGTGTTCATCGCCACCGCCACGTCCGCTTGCGCGAGCGCAGGGGCGTCGTTGGTGCCGTCGCCGGTCATTGCCACCAGCCGGCCTTCAGACTGGTGCGAACGGATCGTGGCGAGCTTGGCCTCAGGCGTCACCTCGGCGAGGAAGTCGTCCACGCCGGCCTCGGCGGCGATCGCTGCCGCTGTCAGGCGGTTGTCGCCCGTCACCATGATGGTCTTGATGCCCATCTTGCGCAGTTCGGCGAAGCGCTCCTTAATGCCGCCCTTGACGATATCCTTCAACTCGATCACGCCCATGCAACGTGCGCCGCTCTCGCCGCGCGCTTGCTGCGCGACGACCAGCGGCGTGCTGCCGCGCCGAGCGATTTCCGTCACCGCCGCCGTCAACTCAGCCGGGAAACGGCCGCCGTGCGCCTCGACATAGTGTTTGATCGCGTCGGACGCGCCCTTGCGAATCTCACGGTCGGGCAGATCGACACCGCTCATGCGCGACTGTGCGCTAAAGGCGAGGAACGTCGCCTGCAACGCGTGCATATCGCGTTCGCGGATATTGAAGCGCTGCTTGGCCAGCACGACGATGCTGCGCCCTTCCGGTGTTTCGTCCGCGAGTGAGGACAACTGCGCCGCGTCGGCGAGCTGTTCCTCCGTGACGCCCGGCGCCGGCGTGAAAGCCGAGGCCTGGCGATTGCCGAGCGTGATCGTGCCGGTCTTGTCGAGCAGCAACACGTCGACGTCGCCTGCGGCTTCGACAGCACGGCCCGAGGTGGCGATCACGTTCGCCTGCATCATCCGGCTCATGCCCGCTACACCGATCGCTGAAAGCAGACCGCCGATCGTGGTCGGAATCAGGCACACCAGCAGCGCGACCAGCGCGGTAATCGTGACCACGTGACCGGCTTTCGCGGCTTCGACCGAGAACATCGAGAACGGCAGCAGCGTCGCGGTAGCGAACAGCAGCACGAGCGTCAGCGCGACCAGCAGGATCGTCAGGGCGATCTCATTCGGCGTCTTTTGACGCTTCGCCCCTTCCACCATCGCGATCATCCGGTCGAGGAAGGCCTCGCCCGGATTCACGCTGACCCGCACGACGATCCAGTCCGACAACACACGCGTGCCGCCCGTCACCGATGAAAAATCGCCACCTGACTCGCGGATCACCGGCGCGGATTCGCCCGTGATCGCCGATTCGTCGACCGACGCGACACCTTCGATCACTTCGCCGTCCGCCGGAATTACGTCGCCGGTTTCCACCAGCACGACGTCGCCCTTGCGCAAATCAGTGGCCGTCGTAATACGGATCGGCGACTTGGGATGTGCCTCCTGCAGCTTCTTCGCCATCACGTCGCGCTTCGCGCCACGCAGCGAAGCCGCTTGCGCTTTCGAGCGCCCCTCAGCCAGCGCCTCCGCAAAGTTGGCGAACAGCACGGTAAACCACAGCCAGAGCGCGATCGCCAGAATGAAACCCGCGGGCGCCTCCGCCTGGCCGGCGAGCGCGGCGCCCCACAGAATGGTCGTCAGAATGCTGCCGATGTATACGCAGAACATCACCGGGTTACGCAACTGATGGCGTGGCGCGAGCTTCCTGAACGAATCGACGAGCGCCGGCCGGGCAATCGACGGGTCGAACATCGAGCGCGCGGCGTTGCGCGCCTGACCGATGTTGCCCGGCTGATGAACCGGCGGTTGGAGTCCGTTAGTCATGCTGTCCTCTCAGTCAATGTCCCGCAACCATGATCAGATGTTCGACGACCGGGCCGAGCGCCAGTGCCGGCACGTACGTCAGTGCACCGACCAGCACCACGGTGCCAAGCAGCAGCACGACGAACAGCGGACCGTGCGTCGGCAGCGTGCCGGCGGTCGCGGAGATGCGTTTCTTTGCGGCTAGCGATCCGGCGATTGCCAGCACCGGCACAATCGAGCCGAAGCGGCCGAACCACATGGCGATGGCCAGCGTGTTGTTGTAGAACGGCGTATTGACCGAGAGGCCGGCGAACGCGCTGCCGTTGTTATTGGCGGCCGAGCTGTAGGCGTAGAGAATCTCGGAGAATCCGTGCGGCCCGGGATTGGAGACGCCCGCCACGCCGGCCGCCGTCAGCACGCCGATCGACGCGCCGACCAGCACGAGCAGCGGCGTGAGCAGCACAGCGATCGACACCATCTTCATCTCGTACGACTCGATCTTCTTGCCGATGTATTCCGGCGTTCGTCCGATCATCAGGCCGGCCACGAACACCGCGAGCAGGGCGAACACGAGCATGCCGTACAGACCCGAGCCCACGCCGCCGAAGATCACCTCGCCGAGTTCGATCAGCAGGAGCGGAACGAAGCCGCCCATCGGCGTCAACGAATCGTGCGTGTTGAGCACGGCGCCACACGAGGCGGCGGTGGTCGCCACGGTAAAGATGCCGGACTGCGCGATGCCGAAGCGGGTTTCCTTGCCTTCCATGTTGCCGCCGGTTTGCGCGGCCGACGCCGTTTGATCGACATGCAGCGACGCATACAGCGGATTGCCGTTCTGCTCAGACGAAATCTCGCCCCAACAGGCGACCGCGAACGCGATCGTCATCGCGGCAAGCACCGCATAGCCCTGGCGCTTGTCGCCCACCATCCGGCCGAACACCAGGCACAACGCGGCCGGGATAACGAGCATCGCTATCATCTGAACGAAGTTGGCGAACGGTGTCGGGTTCTCGTATGGATGCGCGGAATTGGCGTTGAAAAAACCGCCGCCGTTGGTGCCGAGCATCTTGATCGCTTCCTGCGAGGCGACCGGCCCCATGGCGATGGTCTGCTTGTCGGCCTTGTTGTCCACCATCACCGGGTTGCCCTTGGCGTCCTTGACGGGGTTGCCCTGGGCATCGGTTTTCGGCGTCTGATACGTCGTCACCTGCAGCGTCGGCACATCTACGTATGACTTGAAGTTCTGCAGCACCCCTTGACTGATCAGGACGAGCGCGATGACCGTCGCGAGCGGCGCGAGGATATACAGCGTGATACGCGTCAGATCGACCCAGAAATTGCCGATCGTTGCGGTGGTGTGGCGTGCGAAACCACGAATCAGCGCGATCACGACAGCAATGCCGGTGGCGGCCGAGAAAAAGTTTTGCACCGTCAGCGCGGCCATCTGCGTCAGATAGCTAACGGTCGATTCCGGCGTGTAGTCCTGCCAGTTCGTGTTGGTCACGAAGCTGACTGCCGTGTTGAAGGCGGCGTCGGGCGTCATGGGTCCGAAGCCCTGCGGGTTCGCGGGCAGCCATTGCTGCAAACGCAGAAATCCATACACCGCGAGCACGCCGAGCGTGTTGAAGACCAGCACGGCCAGCGCGTAGTGCTTCCATGACATTTCGGCGTCAGGGTCGACCCCGGCGAGCTTGTAGAGCGCGGTTTCGATCGGACGCCCTATCCGGCGCACGACGACCGAAGAACCGTTCACCACGGCGGTCATGTAACGGCCGAGCGGGATGGCGAGCGCAATCAGCACGACGATGAACAGGCCGGGCTGAAACAGGTTGTTGAAGTTCATTCGAGAGCCTCCGCGCGTAGCAAGGCATACACGAGGTAAGCGAACAGAATCAGCGTCGAGGCCGCCGCGAGCCAGGTCATCCAGGTGGTCATGGACGGCCTCCAGGCGTGCGGTGAAGCTTGTCGCAGCCAATCACGAAGCCCGCGACGAGGCCGCTGAATGCAATGATGGCGATGAGGTAAAGCAGATCCATGGTCCGGTCTCCCACAGGGGACTCCTGCACCGTGAAATTTAGGAAAATCCGCGTAAACGCAGCGTTAATAGTTCGCGCGGTTTCGTAAAAACGATGGACGTGGTGCGGGAGAGCGCCGGGCCAGCGCGCGCAGCGGTATGGTCTTGCTGGGAGACTTTCGGGCTTTCGTACTGCTGTTTGAAAACGGCTGGCGCTGAAACGGCTGAAGAGACTTAAGCGACTGAAGCGACTTAAAGGGCTTAAGCCGCCTTGGCCGCCTTGGCCGCCTTACTCGCCTGAACCGCTTGCGCCGCCTGAGCGGCTTTAGCGGCTTCGCGCGCAGCCTGTTCGATCCAGAGCCGGCTATCCGGAAACCAGAACGCGTCCGGACGCGGCGGCGAGACAAGCTTCACCGGAAGGGAGGGATTGAATATCTTCGACCATGCGGACAGATAGGACGGCGTCTTCACGAGGAATCCGCAATTGGCCAGAAGCAGGCAGGACACCAGCGCCTCACGGCCGATTTCGAGTCCCGGATAGCCGCTGAAGTGAACGGGCGTGTTGCCACTGGCGAGATGTTTTGCCGGCGCAACCCTGACCGGTCTGCTGAATGGCCAGGCGACAAAATAATCGATAAACGCCCGTTCATCGCTCGATACAAAAATATTGGTCAAGTGCGGGTTTTCCGCGAGCGTGGCGTCCACCTGCCGGCAAAAGCTTCCCCATGAAACCGGGACGGCTTCCTGCGCCTTGTCGGTCCCTCTGAAATGCGCGCCAAGCGTCGACGGGCCGAGCCCGAGCTTCTGGCAGATCGCGTCGACTTCTTCGCAAATATGCGCGGCGGGACGATAGTGCGCGAAGAAGAGCTCGCTTGCACTCCTGAGTCGAAGCTGGGATTCATAACGCTGACGAAAGCCCAGTTGAACCAGGTCGCGCACTGTCGACGTTCTGACCTTATGGGTGATCGCGGCTTCCGAAGTGGTGTGCACAGATTCGAAGAAAGCCGAGAACCAGTCCAGCTTCCCTTCGGCATCACCATACAGGCCGCCGCGTGCGCTAATGCACGGGGTGAGGCATTTCTCTTCGCAATACATCAGAATAAACAGGACCATCTGCATCACGGAGAAAAAACCGGAGTTCTCCCGAATCTCGATGGAAAAGATACCTCTGTTCAAACGCTGTGTAGCATGAAGCGAAATCCGGCGCGGCATGGCCACGGAATGCTTGAATCCCTCGCTGCGTCGGATCTGTTTCGCCCGATCGAAGACTTTTCTCAACATGCCTGACTCCTAATTAATTAGGTATTTTTTAAAATGGCACGGCCCTGTTTGCTGCGAAGGAAGGGACGGTTCAGCATAACACCTCAAAAACCTGGCCACGTAAAGTTTGGCTCATCTTGGTGAGCTAGCGTACAAACGATCGGTAAGGTTTTCCCTGGATGGCCGCGCCACACTGCCGGCTCAACCCTCGGGCATCTCGCCGGTGTACTCATAGGCCACCGTCCCCCTGGGATGCCTGAACCACCCCGGATCGCGATAGTCGTTGCGCCCCAATCCCTCCCGCACTTTCACGACGCTGAACATGCCGCCCATCTCCAATGCGCCGAACGGCCCCGTGCCGGTCATCATCGGCAGCGTGTTGTCGGGCAGCGGCATTTGCATCCCGCCCATCGAGCCACCCGTGCTGCCCATCGCCATGTAATCGGGCACCAGCTTGTTGATGCGTTGCGCGAGGTCTTTCTGCGGCACACCGATCAGGTTCGGTACCTGATGGCCCATCGCGTTCATGGTGTGATGGGACTTGTGGCAATGAAACGCCCAGTCGCCCGGACGGTTCGCCGTGAACTCGATGGCGCGCATCTGGCCGACGGCAACGTCCGCCGTCACCTCGGGCCAGCGGGCGGAAGGTGGAATCCATCCGCCGTCCGTGCCCACCACTTCGAAGTGATAGCCGTGCAGATGGATCGGATGATTGGTCATGGTCAGATTGCCGACGCGGATGCGCACCCGATCGCCGGCGCGTACCGGCAAGGAATCGATGCCAGGAAAGACGCGCGCATTCCACGTCCACATGTTGAAGTCGGTCATCTCGTTCACGCGCGGCGTGAAACTGCCCGGGTCGATGTCGTAGGCGGACATGATGAATACGAAGTCGCGATCCACCTGCATGACGCCCGGGTCTTTCGGATGAACAATGAATGTGCCCATCATGCCCATTGCCATCTGCACCATCTCGTCGGCATGCGGGTGATACATAAAGGTGCCGTGTTTCTCCAGTTGAAACTCGTAGACGAAGGTTTTGCCCGGCGGAATGTGCGGCTGCGTGAGACCGCCGACGCCATCCATGCCGCACGGCAGAAGCATGCCGTGCCAGTGAACCGTGGTGTGCTCCGGCAGCTTGTTGGTCACGAAGATGCGCACCTTGTCGCCTTCAACGGCCTCGATGGTCGGCCCCGGCGCCTGGCCGTTATAGCCCCACAGGTTCGCGCTCATGCCTGGCGCCAGTTCGCGCACCACCGGCTCGGCAATCAGATGAAACTCCTTCCAGCCGTTCTTCATACGCCACGGCAGCGACCAGCCGTTCAACGTGGCAACGGGTGCATACGGCCGGCCATTCGGAGGCGCGAGCGGCGCCTGCATCGCGGCCTTCCCCATCGTGGGTGCCTCAGGCAACGACGCAGCGCCCGCCTTGCTAACGAGTGCGGCACCCAACAATGCGGCTCCAGAGCCGCCCAGAAAATTTCGACGAGACACCATGTCATTGACCTTCAGAATCTGTGGATGACGCCTGCGGCGTCATGGATGCAAATGGCGCAGCGGCCATCGCGAGAGGCGGCAGACGGCCGCCGAGCGCCTGTTGCAGGTCGGTTTCCGCGAGCCAGTAGTCTTTGAGCGCGTCGATATAACTGTTCACCGCGCCGATCTGGTCGCGCGAATCGGCGAGCAGTTCGAACACGCTCGCGAGCATGCCGTTATAGCGAAGCAGCAGTTCGTCCGAGATCGTTTTGCGGATCGGCACGACTTCGTCGCGATAGTGCTTCGCAACGTCGTAGTCGGTCACATAGGCCGAATACGATTCTCGAACCTCCCAGCGCGCGTTGATCGCGGTCTCGGCGACGCGGTTCGCCGACTGCAGATAGATCGCTTCTGCGCGCGCTACTTTCGAGCTGCCCCAATCGAAAATCGGAATCTCGACGCTGATCTCATAGCCTTGTTCGCGGCCGTCGGAGGTCGTGAAATTGTTCTGATAGCCGACATCCAGCGCATTGATGAATCGCGTTGCCCGGCTTAAGCCCAGTGAGCTAGCAACGCTCTGCATCTGGAGTTTTGCTGCCTGGATATCGAGGCGATTCTGCATCGCGAAGTGCTCGAGGTCCTGCAATTCGGGCCTCGTTGCAGGCAGGTCAGGCAGACGCTCAGGAAGGTCGTACTGCGCTTGCGAACCCCATAGGCCCATCGTGCGCGTAAGCTTTTCCCGCGCGGCTACCGACTGCTGCCGCGCTTTCGCCACTTGCGCCACGGCTTCCGCATAGAAGGCCTGCTCACGCGCATAGTCGAGCTTGCTGAAGTTGCCGGCTTGCTGCATGCGCAATGCGAGTTCGGCGCCGGCTTCCGCCGAGTCCTTCACCTGCTCTGCATAGGCGGCGGACTGCTTCGCCGCGACCGCACCGATATAGGCGCGTCGAGCATCGGCGGCGACCTTGAGCATGGCGTCCGCTGCGAGCAGCCGGGTCTGCTCGAAACGGCGACTCTCGATGCGTGTCGACAACGGCAGCGTCAGCACGCTCAACACGCCGAGCGTGAATGTGCGGCTGATGCTCAGATCGTTGCCACCGTGCGTTCGACTGAATGTGAAGCCGGGATTCGGCAGACGTCCCGCCTGCACCAGGTCCGCTTCGGCAATGCCGAGTTCGCTATACGAGGCCTGCAATCCGCGGTTATTCAACAGTGCGATCTGGATCGCGTCGTCCATGCCGAGTGGCCGGGATAGCAGTTCCTGTGTGCGTTTGGCGATAGCGTTTCGGTCTTCGTCTGTCCTGACTAGTACAGCGTCTTTGCCGAGCCGCTGCGCTGCTGTTGTTGACACGGTGTCGAAGCCGCCATCCTTCGAGAAGGTCGTGCAGCCGGCGAGGAACGCCAATGCGGTAGTGGCGGCAATGAGTCGGCTAGTGGGAAAGAGATGTGGCTTCATTCCGCCGGCTCCTCGTGATGGGCACTGTGGCCGCTGTGGTTGGCGTGAGGGTTGGAGCCGTGGTCGGAGTTGTGGTTGGCACCAGCGTTGGCACTCGCTTCCGCATCACCCGAATGCATTTGACCGTGGTCCATCTGAGGCTTGCCCGATGGACTCGTCACCGCGCGATTAAGCGCTTGCCAGGTGGGCGCTTTCTGTTCCCGATATGGCCGATAGTCCGCGAAGGCAGACGGCACATTGACCGCCGGAACCGATGCTGCGGCATCCGCCGGATCAGGAGGTAGTGATATGGCGTGCACGAGCGCCGGCAATACTGCCGTCGCGCCGAGCAGCGCCGCAATAAACGTTCGCATTGATTTTCTCGTCGTATGCCACCCGGACGGCCGACGTGCAACGTGCGGCCATCAAGGCGAAATTGAACATCGCAGCATCACGCTGCGAAGGAACTAGACGAGAGAGATTCGGGGAGGTCGTTCGATGCCGTCAGTCAGAAATGACGCGACACGGACAGAGGGAGCAAGAGGTACAGCGAAATGGACGGCGTCAGCGGATATCGCCGCAACCGGAGCGGCCGGCAAGCCGCCGCCGAAACAGCACGACGCGCAGGTCGAGCAGGCATGCGCATGATGCGCGCCGCCAGGGTGACTGTGGTTCTGCGAATGAGCACCGGCGATGTCGTTGGCGCTATCGGCCATCATTGCGGCATGGTCATGTTGATGAGTCGCCTCGCCAACATTCTCATGGAGCATGGACTTCCCTTCCCCACCAACATGCGAGGACTCGCATTTCATGGAGACGACCGCGAACGACTGAACCGGAAGGCTCAGCGCGAGCAGCACGACGAGGAAGAGTTTGCGCCAATAAGACATGGGTACGGAGTCTAGCACGCTGTTTAAGAAGAACGTAAGGCTGGAACCGCAGCTGTCTACAGCAGCTTTTTGCGTCGATAGGCCAACGGTTGGCTGGCAGAATAAACAACATGGACGTATATGATTGACCACCCGCCGTAGAAACGGCGCAAATTCGGCGCAAGCCATATTCAGCAAGGCCGTTACCCAAGGTGCAAAAATGACCCGAATGCAAAGCGTTGTTGACGTGAATGTGCTGTTCCTGAATGACAAGGACGAATGCCTTTTCCTCCAGAGAGCTAACACCGGATTCAGGGACGGTCAGTACGCCCTGGTTGCTGGCCATCTTGAGCCTGGTGAATCGATTGAAGAGTGTGCGATTCGCGAGTCGAAGGAGGAGGCCGGCGTGACGATTGCACCGGGGGCGCTGGATTTCAGGCTCGTCATGCGTCGCGATTCGGACCAGAACCGCATCAGTTTTTTTCTGTCGTGCCGGTCATGGGATGGCATCCTGACCAACATGGAGCCACAAAAATGCTCCGGCTTTGTCTGGGCAAAACCGGACAATCCGCCCACGCCCGTCGTCGACTACGTGGCGGACGCCCTCGCGCATATTCGCGAAGGCGTCATGCTTGCCGATTTCAAGGCCTAGGTGTTTCGTTCCTCACTTTCGTTTGCCTGCACTCTCCATTAGCCGCCCTTCGCACTGCCTTGCGCATTGGGCGAGAAGTGGCATTTCGGATCGTTCTTCCCTTGCTCGGAACAACAGGTCAGCAGATTTCTGACCGATTCCACGCTCGCTGCATCCCACTCCGCCTTACTCTTGTTGTTGTCGACCGGCATCCAATGGTTCAGCGGATAGCTGCTGGCGAGTTTGTCGCTGCCCTTCGGCGGATGCAGCATGCCCGCTGCAAGCGGGACATAAATGTCGCAGCTATGCTGATTGCCGATGCGATGGCAGCCAATGCAGGTATTGCCGGGTGTGCTGATCGCAAGCGACGTCCACGAGGCGAAGGCGTCGCCGATATTGACGTATCTGCCCCATGGGTCGGTCGGCACCTTGTCCCATACCTGGCCGAGCCACGGGCTGTACATCACCGGGCTCGCATCGTGGCACGACACGCACTTTTTCGTCGCGGTCGCGGCGGGCGGCCACCAGAATGCCTCCGCGGACACATGACCCGGCGGTGGCGTTTTTTCGTTGGGCGGCGGCACGCGCGACGCGTTGAACCCTGCGGCACTGCCCGGATGCTCTGCATGGAACCAACACGTTTTTCCGTTAGCCGTGTTGTGCAGCACGATGTCGACTTCGTCGTAGAGCGGGCTTTTGTCCGCGCGAATCATCTTGCGGCGGCAGAAGGCTGAGATTTCCGTTGCATCGTGCGACAGGTTGATGATCTTCGAGTAGGGCGTGCACGGGCCGGAGGTGGGCGATTCATAGGGCAGCAACGCGGGACGGTCGCAGGTCATGTTCGTGAAGTAACGCTCGGGCACGTGGTTGTTCACCGTAATCGGCACCGTGGTACCGGCGTTGCAGTTGAAGGCCGGAATCTCTCCGACTTCGTCGGCGCACTGCTGGCCATATTGGAGGAGCGTCTGACCCGCCGTGTCGGCGGCGAACGTAGAGTGTGCCGCGAACATCACCAGCAGCACCAGTACGCGCAAACAGGTTGTCATTGTCATGCTCCGTTGCGGGTAAAAGGCGCCGCGATCTTTCGGATCGCTTCGATGTATTTGACGTAGCCCGTGCAGCGGCAAATGTTGCCGCCGACCCACGTTTCGATCGTCTCGTCGAGTTGCATGGCGTCGACGGGATGCGACTGCAAGTGGTCAAGCATCGCTGTGGCGGCCATCAGAAACCCCGGCGCACAGTAACCGCACTGGAAGGCGAACGATTCGAGGAAGCTCTGCTGAAGCGGCGAAAGCTTGCCATCCTTAGTGAGCCCTTCAACGGTATAGACGTGCATACCCTGCATCGCGCTCACCGGCGTCGAGCATGCGAGGGTTTTTTCCATCGGCGCATCCGGCAGATTGCGTGTGCCGACGGTGCACGCACGGCACACGCCGATTCCGCAGCACAGTTTGGTGCCAGTAAGATCGCGCCGCTCATGCAGAAAGTCGATCAGGTTCATGTCGCCGTCGGCGGGTTGCGCGTCAACAGCTTGTCCGTTGATGACCATGCGAATCAAGCCGCTCATTGCAGTACCCCTCGAATCTGTTCCGGCGTCACCGGTGTTTCCCTGAAGCGATGACCTGTCGCCATCGCGAGCGCATTGAGCAGTGCCGGCGCGATGGGACACATCACAGCCTCGGCTATGCCGCGGGCGTTGCTGGGGTCGCCGTTCGGCGGTGGCAGGGCGATCAGGGTCTGCACGGGGATGTCGGGTAGCCGTGAGACCTGATAGCGATCCAGGTTCCACCGGCCGCCTCCCGGCCCCTCATTGCCGAGCGGACAGGTTTCGGTCAGCACGTTGCCGATACCCATGGCAACCGCGCCCTGCGACTGTCCTTCAACGAGTTCCGGACACAACTGGCGCCCGACGCTTACCGACGACACGACATGCTCGACCTTGACGCGGCCGTTCGCCGGATCGACCGCCAGCGCGATGAGCGCAGCCGATGGAGCGTACGTGGTGCGCTGGAATTTCGCGCCGTCGATCACGGGCTGATGAAGGTCACGCTGCAAGGGCGTCAGACTGTCGGGATTCATGCCTACGGCGACGTAGTCGTATTCGATATCGGCCGGACCGGACGTGAAGGGGTAGGTACCCGTCCAGAAGGAGCCCGCGTAGCTCGCATGCACGGCCGCGACGGTGGGCAGATTCATGCTGCGCATGCGCTCGACCAGATCGCTCCAGAGAAGCGGCTTGTCGATGCCGCGTGCGGTAAGCGCGCCATTCATCCATTTGACGTCGGCGGGTTTCACGTTCGCATGCCAGAGCGTCCATGCCGCGGGCAGCACGCTTTGCAACAGCAACGCCTGCCCCGCGCCCTTCACCCCGTGGTATTGATGAAACGCGCCGAGGCAGGCACTCGACGATCCCGACGTGTAACGCACGTCGGTTGGCTTCTGCGGATTCGCCGTACCGTTCAGGCCCAATGCCTGGAAAGGCTCGAAGACGCTCATTGCAATCGTCTGTGCGTTCTGTCCCAGGTATTCGGACGGAGCAAGGCCGAGCGTCGTGGCTGCACCATTGCCCATGTCGGTGTAAGTCGTGATCACCCGAAGACTGCCGTCCGGCATGATTTGCACCATGCCGTACATGCCGTCGCCCGAGGTGCCGAACGCTTCGTTCGCCATCGCGAGCCCGATGCCGTACTTCAGACCCTGTGCCTCGCGTTCCGCGCGCGTTTTATCCCGCTCCTGCCACAACGGATGTGCTTCGAGACGATCGAGCACAGTGCCCAGTTGCAGGTCGAACAGGATCGGCGCGCCGGTAATGGCACGACCTCTGCCAACCGAGGGAGCATTGCCAAGCAGATTGTTTCGGCGAATCGCGAACGGCGACATGCCGAGTTCGACCGCTGCTTCATCCATCAGCGTTTCAATCGCGATGAAAGCCTGCGGACCGCCAAAACCCCGCTGTGAACCGCCGAATACTTCGGGCGTATAAAGCGATTCGGCCGTTGCATTGGCACGCGTGATTTCGTAGCAACTCATCGCGCTGAGCGCCGCAAGCTGCGCGACATAGGGCGAGAGGTTTTTCTTGCCGCCACCGTTCATTGTGAAATCGCATTTGAGCGCCTGGATCTTGCCCTGGCGGTCGAACCACAGCGATTCGGTGAACTGCGTCTCGCAGCGCTTGAGACCGACCTGAAACTGCTCGTAACGCGATTGCTGCCAACGCAGCGCGCCTTTCGCGAACGGTGCGGCGAGCGCGAGATAAAGCGGAAAGTACGAGCGATCGCGGCCACCAAAGCCACCGCCCGGATAGCACGCGACTATGTGCACACTGTTGATGGTCACCTTGCTCTTCTCGAACAGGGACGCCGCGCTGCTTGCGTCCTCGCTGGCGGATTGCGTACCCAACACAAGACGCAGGTCGCCCGAGGCGGCGTCGTACCACGCAAGCCCGGCCTCCGGTTCCATGAACATCGGGTCGATGGCCGGCGTCAAGAAGTCCTGGCGGTTCGATGCGCCCGCCTTGAACCATGTGCCTTGTTCCGCGTTGCGCTGGATGGTGGCGTCGATGTTCGCGCGCGCTTCTTCGAGCGCCTGCAGATATTCAGGCGTGGGTTTGCCGTTGCTGCCGGTCTGGTAGTCCTTGACGTAGTTGAAGTTCGTGTCGTCGTCGCGGACGTACGTCGTTGTGGGCGTAAAAGCGACCGGCTTCGCGCGGCCACTCGGGTCCGCGATCGCGCCATAGCGGATCGTGCTGTCGTTGAATTCGAGCAGTTTGCGCGCGCGACGGTACACGTCGAAATTCGCAAAGATCAGCATCGCGGCGGGCTGGCCGAAACAGTCTGCGGGATAGCCTTTGCGGGCGAGCCAGTAGATGTCCTGACTCGCGATCGGGTCAGACTCCGGCGCGAGCGCAATCTGGCGCGAGAGCAAGGCGTCGTTATCGACAATCGCGACAGGCTGTAAATCGCGCGGCAGCATGCTCAGATCGAAGCCTTCATACACGCGATCGACACGATTGCAGCGCAGCGCATACAGCCAGTTTTCCTGCTGCGGCCAGCCGACGAAATCACGCGCCTTGAAATCGCGCGCGTAGATTTTCTGACCCGTTACCTTAGGGATACCGTCGATTCGCCAGCGTGCCTTGCCCGGCTCCGGCGCCCACGGGGGCCCATTATCCGGCTCCGTCTGCATTGACGAATTAAGGACGGCCGCAGGTAAGCTGCTGATTGAAATTGCGACTACCGCACCGCTCCCCATGACTTTCAGGAAAGTACGGCGTGTGACGGGTATATCGAAAGCCATTGCTCCCCCCGGATCAATTGTTATCCATTCTTAATGCGGAATGCTTAAGCATTCGCCTTACGGGCTTGCCAGGAATACGCAAACAGGTCATGGGTGCGCAGCAAGGCTTCAGTCCACTCGTGCGTGTGGTCTGGCGTGACCGGCTAACTCACCGGCGGCTGACTGCTTGTGGGAACCCCTGATTGCTAGTCTCTTTCTCTCATCATGGTCTTTTCTCTCGTCGTCTTTATTGGATATTTGAATCGACTTTTCGTAATGCTATGCGTAGAAAACTGTGACTGCAAGAAAGTGATTGAATCTATTCACATTGAATGAATTGTCGATCTTTTACGGCTATCTATGACGATTCATGGGAATGAGCAGGGTCAAGAAAATCCGCGCGAAAAGGGCGAGACGCAGGATACTGGGACGGAGTTGAGCGAGAGCAGATTGCATTTAAACCTTTCAATCGATTGAACAGGCAGGCGGTGTCGGCTTCACGTCGTCCGGTGCATTCGATGCTTGACCTTCCCGCCGTGGGAAGGTCCAAGCTTAAGTTCTGATTTCTCATCGGAGGCAAGAAATGGAATTCCAGATCCCGGACATGTCATGCGGCGGATGCGCCAACGCCATCACTCGTGCAGTGACCGGCCTCGACCCGGAGGCGAAGCTCGACGTCGATGTCGCCGTTAAAATCGTGAAGGTCGCATCGACCTTGCCGCCGGAACGCGTCATCGCGGCAATCGAAGCGGCAGGGTTTCATCCTTCGCTCAAGCGTTAAAGAGATCGCATCAAGGCATGCCAATCGATTAAGCTAAGCCCCCTGTTCGCGGCATCATGGTCGCCCGATATCACTTTTTTCTTAACGGAAAACCCAATATGAAAAACCTTCGCGCATTCCGTGCCCTTTGCCTTTTCAGCAGCGTTGCGTTTGCTGTCGCCGCGGCGCCCGTCTACGCCCAGCAGGCTGCGTCGATGCCCGGCATGGACATGTCCGGTTCGGCGGACGCCGGGTCGAGCGCATCGACCCAAGCGTTCAAGGATGCCGACGAGAAAATGATGCAGGCCATGGATGCACCCGCCTACACGGGCGATGCCGACAAGGACTTCGTCGCCCACATGATTCCGCATCATCAAGGCGCGGTCGAAATGGCGCAGGTGGAACTGAAATACGGCAAAGATCCCGACTTGAAGCGCCTCGCCCGAAACATCATCAAGGCGCAACACGATGAGATCGCGTTCATGCAACGCTGGCAGGCGAAGCACGGCGTGAAGTGACAACGGGCAACATCACCGCTTTAACGCTTTAAAACCGCGCTTGACCCTCACGCAACGTCAGGTTCTAGTCTCCATGCAGGCATGAAGAAAGGAGCGATTTCGATGCTGCTGAAAGTAGGTGAACTAGCCAGGCGATCCGGCATGACGGTGCGCACGCTTCATCACTACGACGCGATCGGGTTGCTCACGCCTTCTGCCCGCTCCGATGCGGGCTACCGGCTCTACAACCGCGACAACATCGCCAGGCTGCATCAGATCCAGGCGATGCGGCAACTGGACCTGTCGCTGGCCGACATCGGGGCCTTGCTGGCAAGACCGGACGCCTCCCTCTCGGCGGTCATCGAGCAGCAGATCGCAGCGCTGACTCGACAGATCGATCGTGCAACCGACCTGCGCGACAGGCTTCATCGTTTGCGTGGCCAGTTGATGACGGGAGAAGAGCCCGATCTTGCCGACTGGCTAACCACGTTGGAGATGATGACCATGCAGGATAAATATCTTACGCAGGATGAGCAGAACCAGCTCCGTTCGAACAAGCTCGCGGGGGCGGCCAACTGGCCGGCATTGATTCAGGCGGTACACGCGCTGATGGATCGCGGTGTTGCCGTCGAAAGCAAGGAGGCCCAGGCATTGGCGAGCCGCTGGATGTCGATGGTGGCCGATTACACCGGGGGCGATCCGCGTCTGCTCTCGAAGCTCGACACGATGCATCGCAATGAACCGGCGCTGCAGGTGAAAAGCGGCATCACGACGGACATGCTCGCCTACATGACACGCGCCGTCCGGCACTCCAAGCTGGCGCTCTACGCGAAATATCTGTCCCCGCAGGAACTGCAGCGCATGCATGACGGCGACGAGCGTTACGTGTCTGAATGGCCGGGGCTCGTGGCGGAAATCCGCCGCGCCATGGACAGCCGCCAAACCGTCGACGACCCGTCGGTTCAAAAACTCGCGCAGCGCTGGATGGATCTGTTCAACGCTTATGTCGGTACGGACCCGGAAACCCACCGGAAACTCCAGGCCGCCTACGAGAACGAGCCCGCGCTACTGGCAGGCACGGGAATCGACCGGGAGATGCTTGCCTACCTCCGCGATGCGCTGGAGATCGCGCAACTGCAGTAGCGCAGCAATGCGGCGCGGTGGGTAACGCGCCGTCAGCGGCCGTCGCGAAGTCACCACAGGCGACTTCGCGACGGCGCAAGCGTCGCCCCGAACGCCAGAATTCAGCCGCGAATGACTGGTGTTTACCCGCCAAACCCACTCTGACACTTGCCACTTCGCTGGAATACGGTTCAAAATGTAAGCGCTATCATTTTAAACGTACAGCTTTACCCGGCTGAAATGACCACCTGAATGACCGTCTGGCACAGGTCAACACGCCAGTATGTAAGCGCTAACATAGCGCAGGAATGGCAATTGGAGAACCCCGATCTCCCGGCGACCTGACACCGCATCAGCGCGCCCCACCTCAAACAAAGACTTAAACCGGAGACAACCAGCATGAGCGCCACCCCGAACCTCGAGCAGGCCCCACCGAAAATCCGCCGCGCCCAGATCGTGGCGCTCACGCTGCTGATGGTGAGCGGCATCGTCAACTATCTGGACCGCGGAACGCTCGCGGTCGCCAATCCGCTGATCCGTCATGACATGGGGCTCTCGCTCGGCCAGATGGGCCTGCTGTTGTCCGCGTTCTCCTGGAGCTATGCGTTGTTCCAGTTGCCGGTGGGCGGCCTCGTCGACCGGATCGGACCGCGCAAGCTGCTCGGCATCGGCCTGATCGTCTGGTCAATCGCGCAGGCCTCCGGCGGATTCGTCTCGACTTTCGGCTGGTTCGTCCTTGCGCGAATCGTGCTGGGTATCGGCGAGGCGCCGCAGTTTCCGTCGGCAGCGCGTGTCGTCAGCAACTGGTTTCCGCTGCGTGCGCGTGGCAAGCCAACCGGCATTTTCAATTCGGCGTCCCCGCTCGGCACGGCGCTCGCGCCGCTTTGCCTGTCGATCATCGTGGTTCAGTTTCACTGGCGCTGGGCCTTCATCGTGACAGGTGTGCTGGGTCTCGTCGTCGCTGTCGTATGGCTCGCGGTGTATCGCGATCCCGTCAAAGCCACGATGAGCGAAGCGGAGCGGCGCTATCTCGAAGGCGACGAAGCGGACCGCAAGCCGGCCCCCGCGCCCACGTTCGCCGACTGGCGTTCGCTGTTTTCTCATGGCACCACGTGGGGCATGCTCATCGGCTTCTTCGGCTCGGTCTACCTGAACTGGGTGTACCTCACGTGGCTGCCCGGCTACCTGACGATGGAGCGGCACATGAGCCTGATGCATACGGGCATCGCTGCCTCGATACCGTTCTTCTGCGGCTTTCTGGGCTCGCTCACGGCCGGCTGGTTCTCCGATCTCATCACGAGCGGCAGCTCGAACCCGGTCACCAGCCGCCGCAATGCGGTGGTGATCGCGATGCTCGGCATGGTCGCGTTCACCATTCCGGCGGCGCTCGTCGAGAGCAACACGATCGCGATCGTGTGCATCTCGGTGGTGATCTTTCTGGCAAATGCTGCCTCCGCCAGTTCATGGGCGCTTGCCACCGCTGCCGCGCCGCCGAACCGCGTCGGCTCGCTCGGCGCGATCCAGAACTTCGGCGGCTTTCTGGGCGGCGCCCTTGCACCGATCCTGACCGGCTATATCGCGCAGACCTGGTCGTTCGTCCCGGCTTTGCTGACGGCCGCCGGCATCGCGTTTGCCGGCGCCATGAGCTACCTCCTGCTGGTGCGCAAACCGATCGACGACCAGCCCGTCTCCACCGAAACCCTGCGAGCGCCCGCCTGAACGCGGCTGCCGCGCCCTCTCATCGAATCCTTCCCCGGAGATCAACAACATGACCACCGCCAAGCCCGCCACGACTTCAGTCGAAGGCATCGTCCCCGTGATGCTCACGCCGTTCGACGATTCCGGCGCCATCGATTACGCCGGACTCGAACGTCTGATCGAGTGGTACATCGCGCACGGGTCCGACGCGCTGTTCGCTGTCGCCCAGTCGAGTGAAATGCAGTTTCTGACGCTCGCCGAGCGTGGCGCGCTGGGACGCTTCGTGGTCGAGAAGGTCGCGGGCCGCATTCCTGTCGTAGTCTCGGGCCACATCAGCGACGACGCCGACGCCCAGGCCGAAGAGCTGAACGTCGCCGCGGCCACCGGCGCGCAAGGCGTCGTGCTCGTGACGAACCGGCTCGATCCGAATCGTCAGGGAACGGAGGCCTTCGCGGCGAATCTCAAGCGGCTCCTCACGCGCATTCCATCGGACATGCCGCTCGGTTTGTACGAATGCCCGGCGCCCTACCGCCGGCTGCTGTCGGACGATGAATTGAAGCTTTGCATCGATACCGGCCGCTTCATCATGCTGAAGGACGTGAGCTGCGATCTCGCGACCGTCAAGCGGCGCGTCGCACTTGCCCAGGGCTCGCCGCTGAAGGTCCTGAACGCCAACGCGGCCATCGCGTGGGACGCCATGAAGGCCGGCTCCGCAGGCTTTAACGGTGTATTCACGAACTTCCACCCGGATCTGTACAACTGGCTGCGCAATGACGCGGCACAGGACCCGGCGCTCGCGGAGGAGCTTGCGACGTTTCTCGTGCTCGCCGCCGTATCCGAAGCGCTCGGTTACCCCGCGCTTGCGAAGATCTATCACCAGCGCATCGGCACGTTCGACTCGATTCGCTGCCGCGCGATCGACTACGACGTGCGCGAACGTTTCTGGGCGCTCGATGCGGTGCTCGACAAGATCGTCGCCGGCACGGAGCATTTCCGCTCGCGCATTGCCGCGCTCGGTCAACGCGGCTAGGTTCGCAGGCATCAGCCTTCAGGGACCGCCCGGTGACCGGAACGCGAGCCCCCACTGCCATGTCTGCCCGCGCTTCGCGCGCGCAGGCGGCGGTAAGATGTCGGGCGCTCTCCGATTCACTCTTCGTTTTCTGATCCGATGCCTGACTCCTCCGACTCTCCGGCCACCGTCCGAACCCCGACGAACCGTGCCCGCCGCAACACGGGCCGTACCGTGCTGTCCGATGTCGCCAAGCTCGCGGGCGTATCGACGGCGACCGTATCGCGGGTCTACAACGAGCCGGACAAGGTCTCGGCAAATGTGCGCGAACGGGTCGAACACGCCGCGCTCACGCTCAACTGGTTTCCCAACGCAGCGGGCCGCGCGCTCGCGTCCACTCGCAGTCACATTGCCGGCATCATCATTCCAACGCTGGACGATCAGGTGTTCGCTTCACAGGTGAGCGCCATGCAGGCAGCGTTCGCGGCACGCGGCATCACACTCGTGCTCGGTTGCTCGAACTACGATCCGGCGCAGGCGCTCGTGCAGGTGCGCGCCATGCTCGCGCGCGGTGTCGAGGCGATGGCCGTGGTGGGCGAGACTCATCCGCCCGAACTATTCGAGGCGTTGCGCAGTTATCGCGTGCCGTATGCGGTCACGTATGCGTATCGCAAGGACAGCCCGCACATCTGCGTCGGCTTCGACAATCACGCGGCCTACACGGAGATCACCGAACATCTGATCGGCCTCGGGCACCGCTCGTTCGCGGTCTGCATCCAGCCGACGCGCGACAACGATCGCGTGCAGGCGCGCGTGGCAGGCATCCGCTCGACACTCGAACGCCACGGCCTCGCGGTGCGGCCTGAGCACATGCTCGAAGGCAGATCAACGATCGAATTCGGCCGACGCTGCCTGCGCTCGATCTGGCAAGCGCCGTGCGAGCGCCCGACCGCGATCATTTGCGGCAACGATCACATCGCGCTGGGTGTCCTGCGTGAGGCGGAGGAACTGGGTATCGCGATTCCCGGTGAATTATCGGTGACGGGCTTCGACGATCTCGAGATCGCGAAAGAGCTACGCCCCGCGCTGACGACGATGCGAGTCGACACGTACGAGATCGGGCGTCTTACCGCGCAGTATCTGCTCGATGTGCTCGACGGCAAGCGCCCGCAGCACGGACACGAAGTGCGTGCGCTATTCCAACTCAGGCAATCGACCGGGCCTAGTGCGCGATAGCTGCGCGGTGCTTTTCTCTGAATGAACAGGGATGCGCATGGTTGGTTTGTCACACCGAGTCAATCGGATCGCTCACCGCGCCTCGCTGCACCGTATGCCCCAACTGCTCGCCGAACTGCAAGGCGGCAAGCTGTGCATAGAGCGGTGAACTCAAAAGAAGCTCGGCATGACGGCCCTGTGCGACGATTCGGCCGTGTTCCAGCACGACAATGCGATCAGCCTGTTGCACAGTCGCAAGACGGTGCGCGATAACCAGTGTGGTGCGGTTCTGCGCGGCATTGTCCAACGCCTTTTGCACGAGCCGTTCGCTGGCGGCATCGAGCGCACTGGTCGCTTCGTCCAGTAGCAGAATCGGCGGATTCTTCAGGATCGCGCGAGCGATCGCAATGCGCTGGCGCTGTCCGCCGGACAGTCGCACGCCACGCTCGCCGAGAAAGGTGTCGTAGCCTTGCGGCAGTTCGTCGATAAAGCCGGCCGCAGCGGCCATCTCGGCCGCCCGTTGCACTTGCTCGAGCGTGGCATCCGGTGCGCCGTAGCGAATGTTGTCGAGCACGCTGCCGGAAAAGATCACTGACTCCTGCAGCACCACGCCGATTTCCTTGCGCAACTCGACGAGCGGCACATCGCGCGTCGGGACGCCGTTGATCAGAATGCTGCCTGACTGCGGATCGTAAAAACGCAGCAGCAATTGAAACAACGTGGTCTTGCCCGCACCGGACGGTCCGACCAAAGCGACATGTTCGCCCGGACGGACATCGAGCGAGAGTGCGGAAAGCGCTGCGATGCCGGGGCGTGACGGATACGAGAAGCTGACGTTGTCGAAGCGGATGCCCTCGCCTCGCGCAGGCAGCGCGACCGTGGTCTCGGCCTGCACTACCGGCGAGCGCGCCGCCAGCAGTTGCAGCAAACGTTCAGTGGCACCGGCCGCGCGCTGCAGATCGCCCCACACTTCGGCAACTGCTCCCACGGCACCCGCTGTGAACACCGCGTAGAGAATGAACTGCGACAGCTGGCCCGCTGTCATCCGCCCGGCCAGCACCGCCTGCGCGCCGAGCCACAGCACGAACACGATGGCGCTGAACACCAGCACGATCACCACGGCGGTCAACCAGGCGCGTGCACGAATGCGCGTGAGCGCCGTATCAAAGGCTGCTTCCACCGCGCCGGCAAAGCGCCGCACCTCGAAGGGTTCCTGCGTATACGACTGCACGGTCGGCATGGCATTGAGCACCTCGCCTGCCAATGCGCTGGTGTTCGCGATCTTGTCCTGGCTCGCGCGCGAGAGCCGCCGCACGCGGCGGCCGAAGATCACGATAGGCGCGACCACCACGACCAGCGTCGCGATGATGTAGCCGGACAGCACCGGGCTCGTCACCGCCAGCATCGCCACGCCGCCGACCAACAGGAAGAAGTTGCGCAGTCCCAGCGACAGGCTGGTGCCCACCACGGCCTGGATCAGGGTGGTGTCGGCGGTGAGTCGTGACAGCACCTCGCCCGTTTGCGTGGTTTCGAAGAACTGCGGACTCATTCCCAGCACATGATCGTAGACGGCTCGCCGCAAGTCGGCCGTGACCCGCTCTCCCAGCCACGACACGAGGTAGAAGCGCAGCGCCGTCGCGGCGGCCAGTACCAGCGAAACGATGAACAGCGCGAAGAAATAGCGGTCGATGTGCGCCCGGTCGCCTCCCGCGAAGCCACGATCGATCAGGTATTTGAACGCCACCGGCAACACCAGCGTGGCGCCCGCCGAGGTCACCAGCGCGAGGAACGCGAGCGCCCAACGGCCCGCATAGGGGCGCAGGAAGGGCAACAGGGCAAACAGAGGGCCGATACGTCGTGAAGCGGATGCAGGCGGCGAAGACGGGACAGCGTCTGACATGAAGTTTCCCTGATGAATCGAAGGTCACCCCGATTGTGCCAGTCCTGCGGATTCGAAGGCGGTTCACGTAAAAGCCTCTTTCACGTGCTTGCTGCGGCTGTCCATCTGTATCAAGATCAAGCCGACTCATCCGGACCAGGCATTTCCCATGAAAGACGACTCTGACTCCGACTCCGATCCCGACAAACTGAAAGGCCCCGGTGGTTTGACGCTGCGCCAGATCCACGATCAGGTGCAAAAGAGCGTCGAGCGCGACCGCGACGAGCTGGCATCGCGCAACGCTATCGCTCCGCAACGGAGCAGGTGGCAACGTTGGGTGCGTTACGTGTGGGGCCGCAGCGGGCGTCGCTAGGCGGTGAGAATGACCGCGCAAACCCAATGCGCGGCGATGCGCTAGACGATGGAAACCGGCTCCGCGCTCTGCTTCGCCTCAGCAAGCAGCCAGGTCCGGAAAGCTACGACGTTGGCGCGTTCCAGCGCCGCAGCCGGATAGACAAGCCAGTAACTGTAGTCGTTGGGCAGCACGACGTCGAAAGGCTGCACCAGTCGACCGCTACGCAGATCATCCGCCGCGAGCATCAGCCGACCTAACGCCACCCCCTGCCCCTCCACCGCGGCTTGCAAGGCGAGGCTT
The DNA here is from genome assembly GCF_905221015.1 of Paraburkholderia nemoris. Classification (NCBI taxonomy): domain Bacteria; kingdom Pseudomonadati; phylum Pseudomonadota; class Betaproteobacteria; order Burkholderiales; family Burkholderiaceae; genus Paraburkholderia; species Paraburkholderia nemoris. The sequence goes on from NZ_CAJNBO010000008.1 coordinate 129,605, forward strand.
GCGTCGTTAAACGACGCCCCCGCATCCAGGTCGAGTCCCACAATCCCCGCCTCGTCGCACCAGTGCCGCCACGCCTCGCGCGGCGTGTCGTACAGCAAGCGGACATGGCGCAAGTCAGCCGGAACACGAATGGCCGGCGGCCCCTCGGCGAGCGCCGGACTGCAGACCGGACTCAGTGTTTCGCGAGCGATCAGGTCAGCCTTCACACCGGTCCATCTTCCGAGTCCTGAGCGAATGCCGAGATCGAAGCGCTCCGTTGCGAACGTCCACACATCAGCCGAACTATCGAGGCGCACGTCGATGTCCGGATGCAAGGCGCGAAACGCTTCAAGACGCGGCACCAGCCATCGCGAAGCGAACGACGGCAGAACCGTGATGCGCAGCGGCCGCGCATCGGGCTCCATCAGACGCAGCGTTGCCGCCGCGATGCGATCGAGCGCGCCCGCCAGTTCCGGAAGATAGGCCTCACCCTTTGCGGTGAGCTTCAGCGCATGCCCGCGACGCTCGAACAGGCGAAAGCCCAACCAATCCTCGAGCTGACGAATCTGATGACTGATGGCCGCCTGCGTCACACACAACTCGGCAGCAGCGCGGGTAAAGCTCAGATGCTGGGCCGCGGCCTCAAAAGCACGCAGCGCACCTAGCGGAGGCAGGCGTCGCATGGACTGGTCGATTAGCTTGGTTTATCGAGAGCATGAAGATAACCCGTTTGTGACGCAGGAGGAAGTCGCTTCTAATCACACACTCCACGGACAAACGTGATGTCCCGGCTCCTTGCCGACACGAGGCTAATCGATGATTGCATGGAACATCTGGATCCTGTTTCTTGGCTACACCGTACCGATGGTCGTCAGCCCCGGACCCGGCAACACGGTCCTCGCGACCGCCGGCGGCCGCTACGGCGTGGCCGGCTCGATTCCATTCTGGGCCGGCTTCGAGATAGCCAATCTGGTGTTGTGCCTCGTCTATGGAATGGGCCTCGGCAAGGCACTGCACGGCCACCCTGAAATCCAGATGGTGCTCAAGTGGGCGGGCACCGTCTATCTGCTCTATCTTGCCTGGGGATTTTTTCGCTCGTCAGCCCAATCCGCAAACAGCAGCGAGCAGCATCATTCGCGCCTGCGTACCGGCGACGGATTCCTATCCGTGATCCTCAACCCCAAGATTCACTCGATGATTCTGGTGATGTTTTCGCAGTTTCTCGACTCGGCAGAACCACTCCCGGCACAAGTCTTTCAATTCGCGGCAGCGTTTCTCGTCGTGTGCATGGTCTGCCACTTTCCATGGATCTATGGCGGCCAGTTGATTCTTCGCCGGTTTCGATCCGCACGTGCATTGCGGATTCAGGGGCGCGTGTTCGGTATCTGCATGATCCTCGTGGCGGCTTATGTCGCCTTCGCCTGAAACGCGATGTTGCACGTGCAATTGCCGCAGCACGTCAGCGCTGGCTGTACCGGGCGGCCTCGAATACACTTGAATTCCAGAACGATCAGTCTTAATATAGTTTCACCATGAAACGACACCCTCCTTCCGCCAGCCCTTCCGCCCCGTCGCCCGAGCGCGGGCGGCCGCGTGAATTCGATCTTGACGAAGTAACCGGCATTGCCGGCAAAGTCTTCTGGGAGCAGGGATACCATGCAACCTCGATTGAATCCTTATGTCAGTCAACGGGACTTTTCCGTGCCAGCCTTTACAGCACGTTCGGCGATAAACACGGGCTTCTGGTCGCCGCCTTCGACCGTTACGCGGAAGGCGCCATTGCTCGCCTGAAAGAGCGACTCGCCGTCGATCTGCCGCCTCGCGAAGCACTTCGCGAGGCTTTGCTTCATTACACGCAGGTCGCCAGCAAGCTGTCAGGGCGTCACGGATGCCTCATCACGAACGCAGCCATCGAAATGCTGCCGGCTGACGAGGCTTTACGCCCTCACATCGAGACCACCTTGAGACGTATTGCCTCTCATCTGGTTGCCGCCGTGGTTCGCGGCCAACAAGCGGGGGAATTCAACGCCGGGCTCGATGAGCAATCTGTCGGCAACTTTCTGCTCTGCATGGTTCAGGGCTTGCGCGTGCTGGGAAAAGTAAATGTGAGCAGGAACGAACTGGTGTCGATCGTCGACATGACGATGCGAGCGCTGGTCTAAAAAATTTTTCCTATTTCTGGAACGATCATTCATGAATAAACCCATCGAATTTTCTGTCGCACCAGAGTCGGATCGAAGTACTCCGTCAACCGGTCTGGTTGCGCAGTCGATCCGCAGTAGCTACTGGAAGGGCGTTGCGTTTTGCGTGATGGCAACGGTCCTGATGGGCATCATGTTTCCGGTGATGACGAGCGCCCTTGTGCATGTCGATCCATTCACGTTTACGTCGCTCAGGTACCTGATCGCCGGCGCGGCATTTCTTGCCCTGTTGCTGGTCAAGGAAGGGAAGGGAGCGCTGAAGGCGAATGGGGAATCGTTCGCCCTGGCGTGGTTGCTCGGGTCGGTCGGCTTTTGCGGATTCGGATCGTTCGTCTTTCTGGGGCAGCAACTGGCGGGTCGCGAGGGTGCGCTGACTGCATCGATCATGATGGCAACGCAGCCCATGATGGGCCTGCTCGTGAACTCGATCGTGCGCAAACACCGCCCGCCGTTCTATTCGTTTCTGTTCATTCTGATGTCGTTCGCCGGCGTCTCGCTCGTGGTGACCAAAGGGGACGTCGCTGCCGTTCTGCGCGAACCTCAGCACTACTCCGCGAACGCCCTGATCGTCCTCGGCGCGCTGTGCTGGGTGATCTATACCTTTAGCGCGTCCCACTTCAGGCGCTGGTCCGCACTCAAATACACGACGCTGACCACCTGGCTCGGACTCACCACGATCATCGGTCTGAACGTGGTGTTGGTCGCGCTTCACGTTGTACCGGTGCCATCGGCAACGGCATTGCACGCGATCGTCCCTCACCTTCTCTATATGGGCCCGATCGCCGGCTTCATCGCGATCCTGTTCTGGAACATGGGCAACAAGATTCTCACCCCGCTCAACGGCGTTCTGTTTATGGACGTGTTGCCCGTCACGACTTTCGTCGTCTCTTCGTTGACCGGTGTGGTTCCGGGACATTGGCAAATCGCCGGCGCGTGCATGACAGGCGCCGCGCTGATCTTCAACAATATCTATTTGCGACGCCAGGCCGGGAAACCTGCATTGCAACGGTAGTGCGCAAGCCCGGCGTAATCAACGCCAGCGTATCGATATCGACGATCCGGAACAGATAAACGCGTGCGAGAGCGGAAAACATCGAAACGAAACGGTGGCGCTGGTAAAGTGCTCGTTATTTCGTTGATTCCACCACGGATTCACTCACTTCGCGACGCAGCAATGCCGTTCAAGCCAAATCAAAGAAGCGCCTGCGACCCGATCGTGCTCCGGACGCGGCATCTTCCGGCCGCCGCTGCCCTCTGCCTGTCCTTGCAGGGGTGCACGCTGCGCGGTGCGCCGTCGTATGAAATCTTCGGCGCCTACTTCCCGCTCTGGCTGTTGAGCGCGGTGGTCGGACTCATCGGTGCGCTGGTCGCCCACCGGATCTTCGTGTCCACCGGGTGGGCGCAGATCGTTCCGCTTCAGCTCTCCGTCTGCCTGGCGATCGGTTTGACGGTCGGCGTGCTCTGCTGGCTTTCGGGAACGGGGCAACTTCTATGAAAATCGCCGGCAAGCGGAAAGCCTCCATCAAGGGCCGCGTGATCGCGGGCGTCATCGTCGTACTCGGCCTCGCGGCGGCCTGGTACGGCTATGACCGGACCACCCGGTTTCCGTCAACGGACGATGCGACAATCGATGCCGACGTCGTGCACGTCGCGTCGCCGGTCGGCGGCCGGATCATCAGGCTGCCGGTGGAAGAAAACCAGCGGGTCGCGAAGGGCGACGTGCTCTTCGAGATCGATCCTGTGCCTTACCGGCTTGCGGTCGCGCAAGCCCAGGCCGACCTTGAACTGGCCCGCGCGTCACTCGACACGCGACGCAGGTCGATTGTCGGCGAGCGCGCCACGGCGGTTATCGCGGGCGACCAGACTGGCAAAGCGGCACACAACTATGAACTGGCAACGCGCACGGTAGAGCGGCTCACGCCGCTCGTGGCGAAGGGCTATGTCCCGGTTCAGCAACTGGATCAGGCGCAGGTCGCCCAGCATGACGCGGCGTTGTCGCTGAAGCAGGCGCAGGAGCAGAAGCAGGCCACCGCGCAGACGATCGGCGACGAAGCGGGCGCCGTCGCCTCGGTGCATGCGCGCGAGGCCGCCCTCGCGCTGGCGCAGCGCGGTCTCGACGACACCGTTGTGCGCGCGCCGCAGAATGGCTTCGTCACGGGGCTGTCGGTGCTGGCGGGCGAGACGATCGCGCCGCATCAGTCGATCTTCACGCTCGTCCACGCGGACGAATGGTTCGCCGTCGCCAACTTCCGGGAAGGCGCGCTCGCGCGCATCGAGCCGGGCGATTGTGCAACCGTCTATTCGATGATCGACCGCAGCCAGGCGATCCACGGCAAAGTGGTCGGCATCGGCGCGGGCGTGGCCGATTCCGACCGTATCAATCTGCCGCGCACCTTGCCCATCGTGCAGCAGTCCGTCAACTGGGTGCGGGTCGCCCAGCGCTTCCCCGTGCGTGTGCGGCTCGACGAGCCGGCCGCCCGGCTGGTGCGGATCGGTGCGAGCGCGATAGTCGAGGTCCGGCATGGCGCAGCCTGCCGGTGATCTTGCCCGACCGGGCCCCGCCGACATCCTGAAGCTGCTGGCGCCCTATCCCGGGCGCGCGGCGATGGCGACCCGGATCGCGCTGATCTGCGCGCTGACGGCGTTCGTGACGAGCGCGTACGGCACGCCGGAAGCGGCGATCTCCGCCTATGTCGTGTTCTTCCTGAACCGGCCCGACCGGGTGCTGAGCGTGATGCTGAGCTCGGCGCTGCTGGTGCTGGTCACGCTGATGATCGGCTTGGTCACGGTGGTGGCCATGTTCGCGCTCGACGATCCCATGTGGCGGGTTGCGTGCATCACGGGGCTATCGTTCGGTCTGCTGTTCGTGACCTCGGCGAGCAAGCTGCGGCCGATAGGCGCGATCCTCGCGATGATCGTCGGCTTTGCGCTCGACGAACTCGGCAGCGTGCCGTTCGGCGAAGTGGCGACGCGCGCCCTGCTCTACGTCTGGCTGATGGTCGCGATTCCGGTCGGTATCTCGATCGGCGTCAACCTGTTGATCGCGCCGTCGCCGCGAAAGCTGGCCGGCCGCGCGCTCGCGAAGCGTCTGCGGCTCGCGGCGCAGAGCCTGGTCGAACCCGAGGCGACGGCCGACGAACTCAGCGCATGCCTGCGCGAAGGCGACGCGGAAATCGGCACGTGGCTCAAACTCTCGGTCGTCGACGGCTCGTCGGTGCGTGACGATGTCGGGCCGCTACGGCAGGCCGTGTCGTCGACGCTGACGATTCTGGTCGCGGCCGATCTCGCAGTGCGCGAAGCGTCGGGACGGCTGCCGGCATCGTTCGCCGCGCCTGTTGCCGAGACGCTGGAAAACATGGCCAGGATGCTCGAGGCAGGCGGCTATCCAGTCGACATCGAACTCAAGCTGCCCAGCGTGACTGAGCTGACGCCGCTCGCGCGGCTTGTCGTTAGGGATCTGCACGATGCGATTACACGCTTTGCTGTGGTCGAGGCGCAAGCTGATGTCGAAAGCACAGGCAAAACCGGAACCGATTCGGGGACCGCAAAACGCGCCCAAGCGCAAACTGATGCCGAAGGCAAAGTCGAAACCGCCGCGCGAACCGAAGCCCAACCCCAAGCTCAAGTCAAAGCCGAACCCACGCCGCCACCCACCGCCAAGCGCGGCGGGTTCTTCCTCCCAGATGCGTTCACCAATCCCGAACACGTCCGCTACGCGCTGAAAACCACCGTGGCGGCGATGTTCTGCTATCTGCTCTATTCGCAGATCAACTGGCCCGGTATCCACACCTGCTTCATCACGGTCTACATGGTGTCGCTCGGCACTACCGCTGAAACCGTCGAAAAGATGACGCTGCGGATCGCCGGGTGTCTCGTCGGCGCGCTCCTGGGTATCGCGGCGATCGTATTCGTCACGCCCGTGCTGACGTCCGTTGCCGGGTTGATGACGCTCGTGCTGATCGGCGCATGGCTGTCGGCGTGGATCGCTTTCGGTTCGCCTCGGATGGCGTATGCCGGCTTCCAGATCGCCCTGGTGTTCTTCATGTGCGTGTTGCAGGGCGCGGCGCCTGGCTACGATCTGACGGTCGCGCGGGATCGCACGATCGGGATCCTGATCGGCAACGTAGTCGTCTATCTGGTTTTCACCCGCGTGTGGCCGGTCACCGTGGCCGCGCGCATCGACGCTGGCCTCGCCGCGCTGCGGCAGCAATGGGAACGACTGGCGGCGCTGCCGGATGCCGTCACGCGCCGGGCGCAGGCCGCGAGCGCCATGGCTCAGTGCGGCGCGCTGGAACAGGACATTGCGCTGATGCATTACGAGCCGTCGTGGGTTCGTCCCGAAGCGCAGTGGATCGCCGAGCGCCGCAGCGCGCTGGCGAAGCTCGATGCGCTGGAAGGGCCGATGTTCCTGCTCGCCGAACGTCGACCGGGCGATGCCGCGATTGAAGGCTGGCTTAAGCGGGCCATGGACGGACTTCCGATGCCGTCGGCTGAAACCGGCGCCAAGGTCACGCCCTTACCCGTCGCCCCGAATGCGGCTTCACCGGAAGCAGCGGCCAACGACGACACACGCACCGCTTTGCTACGTCTCGGCGATGCACGCCTCACTCAACTCGAACACGCTGCGTCGGACGACGCAGCGAAGGGACTCGCGACTCATGCGCCGGCTTAACCCGTCATTCGCACTGGCGATCCTGGCCGCAGCGGGTTTGGCCGGATGCGCCACGTCATCGCTGGACATGGCGCCGGACAGTCCCGACCGTCCGTGGCAACCGCAGACGGACGCGACGGGCGCCATCGTGCCTGGGCCGGCTTCGGCTGCTTCGGCTTCGGCTGCTTCCACTGCTTCGGCTAACTCGGCTGCTTCGGTCAACTCGGCAGCCTCCACGCCCTCCGCACACAGCTACCAGCTCCCCGCCAATCCCGCACTCGCCGCCGTGCCGCCTCCGCCGGCACTCGAGCAGGCGCATGCATACGACCTACCCGAGCTGATCGACCTTGCGGAGTCCGCGAACCCGCTAACGCGCATCGCCTGGAACGACGCGCGCAACGTAGCACTCGCAGCCGGCATCGCGAAGAGCGCATACCTTCCGCAACTGTCGGTCGCGGCGATGGGGCAATACGCCGGTTTCCATAATTCGGAGACGTCCGTGCTCGGCGATTCATCGTCGACCGCAACGGGGCATGGCATGACTTCGGTGGTCGCGCTGCAATGGCTGCTGTTCGATTTCGGCGGACGCGCCGCGCGCGTCGAGGCCGCGTCGCAGGCCTCGGTGATGGCGAACATCGCCTTCACTGCGGTTCACCAACAGGTGATCTTCGACGTCAGCGTCGCGTTCTACACGTATCAAGCCGCGCGCGCCCGCATCGTCACGACACAACAGGGCCTCGACAACGCCGAATCGATCCTGGCGGCCGCGCAGTCGCGCTACAAACATGGCATCGGCACCGTCATCGAAGTCGCGCAGGCCAATCAGAATCGCGCGCAGGCCAGGCTCGCGCTCGTCCAGGCGCAGGGTGCCGAAAGCAACAGCTATCTCGCGCTGATCGCCGCGATGGGGATTTCTCCGCTGTCGAAACCCAGGATCGCGGAGATGCCTGCGCACACGCTCCCGGCGATCACCAACGACTCGATCGACCGGATCGTGTCATCCGCCATCGCTCGCCGCCCGGATGTGTTGAGCGCCTATGCGGCCGAGCGGGTCAATCTGGCGAAAGTGAAGGCGGCCGAGTCGGACTTCATGCCCAAGGTGTTCCTCTCGGCGAACGGCGCGTACAACACCGGCAGTTCGTCGATTTCGGCGGTGCCGGCCATCGGTCAGCAACTGCCGACGGTGAACCTGAGCGGCGGCCGTTACGGCGGCAGCGTGATCGTCGGCGTGACGATTCCGCTGTATGACGGCGGCCTGAGATCGGCCGTGCTCGCGCAAGCGCGCAACGATGCGGACAGCGCGTCGACCCGTCTCACTCGAAGCCGCGAAGAAGCGGTTCGGCAAATCGTCGCCGCGCAGAATACGCTGCAGACGAGTCTTGCCGCACAGGCTGCGTCCAAAGAGTTGCTTGCCGCCGCGCAAACGACTTATGACGCCGCGTTCGATGCGTATCGGCACGGCGTCGGCTCGGTCACCGACGCGCTGCTCGCGCAGAATCAATTGCTGGCAGCGAAGAACGCAAACGCGGATAGCTACAGCAGTTCGTTATCCGCAGCGGCAGCGCTTGCGCTGGCGACTGGCTCGATTGACTCGATTCCGATGCGGGACAATTGGTGAGTGCAGGGCCGCGGGTGCAAAGTGAACGCGCGGCATCACCCATTCGTTTGCGCTTCACGGATCTCACGAACTAGCGTCTCAACCAGTTCCGCTGCCGGCATCGCCCGCGAAAGCCGCACGGCCTGGCCTGCCCATTGAGCCGCATACTCAGCGCTGCCCTGCGCTTTCGCGGCCGCGTGCAAGGCCTTGCCGGCGTCGTAAGTAATCGGATAGTCAGGCAGCGCGGGGCGCGCCGGATCATCGCCCAACTCACTGAACCGGTTTTCGATGCCGCGCGCCGCCCTTCCGGAAATCGCGCTAATGAATGTCGTGCGGCTGTCGGGACTCAGCAGTGCGGCACGATACGCAGCGTCCGCAGCCGATTCGGACGATGCCACGAAGGCCGTGCCGAGCTGCGCGGCCTGTGCGCCCAGCGCCAACGCAGCCGCGATGCCCGCACCGTCCATGATGCCGCCGGCCGCAATCACAGGCAGCGGAATCTCGCGAACAATCAGCCGCACGAGCGCCATCGTGCCGAGCATTTCGTCCGGAGCCGACGGATCGAAATTGCCCCGATGGCCGCCTGCCTCGGCGCCCTGCGCGACGATGCCGTCCAGCCCGGCCGCATGAATCTGAGCGGCTTCGTCGAGGTTGGTGGCACTCGCCACCAGCACGATCCCGGCTTCGCGCAACGCCGCGATTTTTGCGGCCGACGGCAAGCCGAAGTGAAAGCTGACCATCGCCGGACGTTCGTCGAGCAGCATCTCGAACATCGCGTCGTCTTCGATAAAACTCTTGTAGATCTCGCGCAGCGCCGCGGGCGGTTTCGCACCGAAGCGCGCGAAGTGCGGCGCCAGATACTCGAGCCAACGCGCCTCCCGAACCGGATCGGCAACGGCCGGCGCGTGGGTAAACACATTGACGTTAAACGGCTTGCTGCTCAACGCACGAATTTCGTGGATCGCCGCCCGCGCGCTCTGCGCGTTCATCGCACCGACACCGAGCGAGCCCAGTGCGCCCGCATTCGATACCGCCGCCACTAGCGCCGGCGGGGCCACGCCCGCCATCGGCGCCTGAATGATCGGCAAGGCGACGCCCAGGCGGGCCAGCAGATTCGGAGAGTCCTTCATGTCCTCGGCTCCTTGAAATCGCGACGCGCTCAGCGTTGCCGTGCGCGTATGTCTGTGATCGATTCGCCGCCCCAGCCCCAATTGTCCGTATCGACCTCCTCGATCACGACAAAAGTGGCCGCGGGGTCCTTGTGCAACACGCGCACCATAAGATCGGTGGCGCCCTTGATCAACTCGGCTTTCTGTTCACGCGTGACGCCTTCGCGCGTCACCTCGATCTTGATGTACGGCATGATGCACTCCTTTCAGTTGCCCCAGGTTCGACGGGAGTATTCCCAGCGGCCGGCAGTCGGCCCGCCATCCATTGGCACCGCAGGACGTTCCGTGGTCTGTCCGGCTCCCATGTAACTCACTATACTTATGCCACTCGTGTCGATAAATACGCTCATGTCAAATTCATTTGATACGCCAAGTAATGAATAGCCCGCGAATCATCGAACGAACCAGTAAGCGTCAATTCGACGACTTGATGCTCGGCAGCATCGAGTTGTTCTGTCTCGCGGCGGAACTGGAGAGCTTTACGGACGCCGCCACCGCGGCCGGCGTCACACCAGCGGCGGTGAGCCGCTCGGTGTCGCGGCTCGAGGAGCGCCTGGAGGTGCGGCTCTTCGTCAGGACCACGCGCCGTATCCGGCTGACCGATGCGGGCAGAACATATTACGAGCGTTGCCGCGAGGCGCTCGGCCAACTTCTCGACGCTGAACGCGAAGCGACCGGCCAGCAGTCCGCCGCCGCCGGCGTGTTGCGCATCAGCATGCCGACGCCCTATGCGCACTATCGCGTGCTGCCCATCCTGCCGGCGTTCCGCGAACAACATCCGCAGGTGCGGGTCGAAGTGCACATCAGCAATCGCAACATCGACTTCGCCGAAGAAGGCTTCGATCTGGCGATTCGCGGCAGCGCGCCGGGCGAATCGAATCTGATTGCCCGCAAACTCGAAGACGCGGAACTGGTCGTGGTGGCCAGTCCCGCTTATCTGTCGCGAGCCGGAATGCCCAGGTCGGTCGATGACCTCACGCGCCACGACTGCATCCAGTTCGACCTGCCGAGCAGTGGCCGCAAGATTCCCTGGCTCTTCAAAAGCGGCGAGCACATGGAAGAGCATTTCACCGACGGCGGTTATTCGAGCGCGGGCGACGTACTCGGTGGCGTGACCTTGGCGCGCAGCGGCGCAGGACTGTTCCAGACATACCGTTTCGTGGTTGAGCGGGACCTGGCGACGGGCGGCCTGGTGGAAGTGTTGCCGGCGTTCGGCGGCGCCTCACGGCCGTTCGTGCTGCTCTACCCTCACAAGCGCCATGTGTCCTTACGGGTGCGGCGCTTCGTCGATTTTCTCGTCGAGACGCTCGGTTCCGCCGGGCGCGACGACGCCACCTCGTCCCTCCCCTGAAGGCTGACCGGCGATGGATCGAATCGATGCGATGAAGGTGTTCGTCTGCGCCCTCGACGAGGGCAGTCTGGCCGCGGCAGGCCGGCGTCTCGGCCGCTCGCCCGCCGCCGTGAGCCGGGCCATTGCGTTTCTCGAAGCGCACGTCGGCATGGCGCTACTGCATCGCACCACGCGCACGATCAAGCTGAGCGAAGCCGGCGAGCGCTACGCCGCCTCGTGCCGGCGAATCCTGACCGACCTCGAAGAAGCCGATCTGATGATTGCCGGCGAACGCGCGGCGCCGCGCGGCACGCTGACGCTGACCGCGCCCGTGGCCGCCGGTCAGGATTTTCTGCGTCCGCTGCTCGACGAGTTCGTGGACCAGTATCCGGAGGTCACCGCGCGCCTCTACCTGCTCGACCGCCCCGCCAACCTGATCGACGAAGGAATCGACGTCGCGCTGCGCATTGCCCACCTGGCCGATTCGACGCTGATCGCGATGCCGGTCGGCGAAGTACGCCGCGTGGTGGTGGCCGCGCCGCGCTATCTCGCCAAACACCCGCGTCTCAAGGAACCTGGCGATCTCGCCCAGCACCGGATTATTTCGATGACGCATTTCGGCGTCGATTCGTGGAGCTTTCCGTCGTCGAACAATTCCGCCGCGCCGCAAACGGTGCACTTCACGCCACGGCTGATCGTCAACAGCGTGCAGGGCGCGGTCGCTTCTGCCGTCGACGGACACGGCGTCACGCGGCTTTTTTCGTATCACGTGGCCGAACAGGTCCGCGAAGCGTCGTTGAAGATCGTGCTGACCGGCTACGAGCAGGCGCCGCTCCCCGTGCATCTGCTCACGCCGCAAGGCCGTCTCGCGGTGCCGAAAGTCCGGGCTTTCGTCGACTTCGCGGTGCCGCGTCTGCGCGCCCAATTCAGCGCGCTCAAAGCGATCACCGACGCGGATTAAACCGCCGCGCGGAAGAATAGCTGCCGCGCGGCGGTGATTCTCTCGCCGCGTGTTTGTTCGTAAACTGCTCGCCATGGGTAACAGCTGCGGCCAAACCTGGCTGCAACGCCAAACGCATGGAGCAGGCAATGGACTCGGAACAGAACGTGGTGCTCATCGCCGGTGCGCGGTTGCGTGCCGGATCACGGGGGGCGTTATGAATCAGCCAGCTAGCGCCACAGCCGGTGAGGTCGGGATTGGGTTGACGAACAACACCACCAGCTACGCGGCACGAAACACACTCTACTGGCGCCGCAACCTGTTCATTTGCGTGTTCGGCTCATTTACCACGCTCGTCAGTTTGAGCATGCTGCTGCCGTTTCTGCCGCTCTACGTGCAGCAACTCGGCGTGACGTCGCAGGCCGCGATCGTGCAGTGGTCAGGCGTGGCGTTCGGCGCGACCTTTCTCGGCACGGCCGTCACAGCGCCGCTCTGGGGGCGTCTCGCCGATCGTTACGGACGCAAGCCGATGCTTGTGAGGGCGGCGGTCGGCATGGCGATCGTGATGTCCTTGATCGGCATGGCGCATAACGTGACCGAACTGGTCGTATTGCGGCTGCTGGCCGGATTGATCGGGGGCTATGCGTCGGCGTCGATTGTGATGATCGGCACCCAGGCGCCGCGCGAACGTGCGGGATGGGCGCTCGGCATCCTGTCGACCGGTTCGCTGGCCGGCAGTCTCGTGGGTCCGCTGGTGGGTGGTGTGCTGCCCTCGTTGATCAGCATTCGCAGTACGTTCTTTGCCGGCGGCGCGATGATCGCAGTCGCCGCGCTGCTGACGATCCTGTTCGTGCGCGAGGATTTTCATCCGGACTCCGACGCAAAAGCGCGCGCCTCGACCCACGTCGCGGCGCCGAAGCTGGCCAACCGTACCGTGATGATCACGCTGCTGCTCACCGCGATGATGGTGCTGCTCGCCAACATGTCGATCGAGCCGATCATCACCGTCTATATCTCGCACCTCAATGTGCCGACCGACCATCTGGCCCGCACTGCCGGCATCGTGATGGCATGCTCTGCGTTCGGCAGCATGCTGACCGCGGCGCGGCTTGGCGCACTGGCGGATCGGATCGGCAGCTGGAACGTGATTATCGGATGCCTCGTGTTGACCGGGTTCGTGATGGTGCCGCAAGCATACGTCACGCACTGGTGGCAACTGGCGGCCCTGCGCGGGTTGATGGGGATGACGCTGGCCGGTCTGCTGCCGTCGATTGCGAAACTGGTGCGGCACACGGCCACTGAAAGTCAGTCGGGAACGATGCTCGGGTATCTTCAGTCGGCGCAATTCGCCGGTCAGGTGGTCGGACCGCTGATCGGTGGCGTGATCGGCGTCCATCTCGGGCTGCACGCTGTGTTCTTTGTGACGGGTTCGTTGTTGATTGCCTGTGCTGTGCTCGGGCAAGCCGTGCGCAATCGGCCGACGCACGCATGACGGCCTCCTGCGTGTTGTTCCGCGTCGAAAGACACAATGCCGACAGCGGGACACGGGCGCCGCCGGACTACAACGCGGGCTCAACCTCACGCAACGGCGAGTGTCCGGGCGGCAAGCGGCGCAATGCCCACGCATCGCTCGCCGCCACAATCGCGCCCTGTAACGCGGCGCCGTGACCGAAAGCTGCAATTGCCACTTCCGGTGGATACGGCACGGCGCGCGCCAGCAGTGAACGAATACCATCAGGAATGCCTGGAATACGCGCCATGCCACCGCCGATCACGATCTTCGACGGATCCAGCATCAGCGTGAGATTCGCAACCTGCCTGGCGAGACTTTCGAACGCATCCTTGATCAGCGCCGCCACCTGAGGCATTGAATCACGCAAGGCGAAAGCTTCGTGCGTACTGACGTCTCGTCCGAGCAGCGCGCTCACGCGGTCGCCGATTGCACGACCCGAAACGAAGTTTTCCAGCGACGCGCCGCCATCCGCGAACAGGACTTCACCCGGCACGCCACGCAATTGATAGCCGATCTCGCCAGCGGCGCCATTCGCGCCGCGCAGCACCCGTCCATCGATCACCGCGGCCGCCGCCAGACCCGTCCCCAGGTTCAGGTACAAGCCACAATCGACGCCAGCCAAAGCGCCACAGCGTGCTTCTGCCAGCGCCGCGGCTTTGACGTCGGTTTCGACGGCGACGCACTGGGCGTCGAAGCCTGCGCGCAACACATCGTAGAGCGCAAGCCGGTCCCAGCCAGGATTGTTCGGCGCAAGCCGAATGCCATCGGGTTCGATGATGCCAGGAGTGACCGCGGCCACCGCCAGCAACCGCCGGTCCACACCGGCAAGCGTCTTCGCCATCAGGGCTCGCGCCGCTTCGAACATGCGCCGCATGACGGTGTCCGCACCCTGCTCCGCCAAAGTCGGAATTTCAGCCTCATGAAGGCGCTGTCCCGCTGGCGTCGTGGTCGCCATGGCGATCTTGGTGCCACCGATGTCGATAGCCAACAGGAACCCGCTCGTACCAGCGCCGGCGCGCTGGGTTTCATCTTTGTCTTTAACGTGCATGCGTTTCAATATTCGTTGTTGCAGTGCTATCCATCTGGCGTTCGAGAAACACCTCACGGATAGGCTTGGGGCCAAACGGCCATTGCCGGGCGACACGCGCCCAGATCAGGAACGCGATCAACCCGAGAACGAGCCAAGCCGTCGACATCAATTGCGACTGCCGGTCGGTCGCATAGAAAACATAGAGCCAGCCAACCAGCGCGACAAGACTCGGCACCGGATAGAGCCACTGGCGATACGGGCGATGCAACTCCGGCTGACGCCGACGCAACACGGTCAATGCCGCGATCTGCGCCACCGACTGCAGCAACACCGCGACAGCAACCAGCATATTGATCACGGCAGTCAGATCGAAAAACGTGCCGGCCGCCGTGACTACGCCCATCACAAGCAACGCGACGTGCGGGAAATTGTGCTTCGGATGCAGCTTGCCGAATGCGGCCAGAAACACACCGTCGCGGGCCGCATAGAAAGGCACGCGTGACCCGCCGAGCAATCCGGCAAAAACCGACGCAAACGCTGCAATCAGGATCAGGACGGTAACGAACGCCGCCGCTGTATGCCCCCAGTTGCGCGACACGACAAGCGACGCGACCGAGGTCGACTTGGCCACCTCCTGCCACGGCACCGTGCCGATCACGCCGATATTCAACGCGAGGTAAAGAAACATCATGGCGATGATCGACACAATGATCGAGCGGGGCATCACGCGTCCCGGATTCTTCAACTCGTCGCCCATGTACGCCGTGGTGTTGTAGCCGGCGTAGTCGTAGATGGCGATGATCAGACCCGCACCGAGGCCCGTGAAGAACTTGCTGATATCGCTCGCTTCGGGCGGCAGCGTCGTTGCGAGGCTCAGATGGAAGTTCGAGTAGGCGGCGGCAATGGTCAGCCCGACTGCCAGCATCATGATGATCCACAGCACCGTGCTCAACGCACGGATTGATTCGATGCGCCGATAAAGCGCGAGGACGACCAGTGCGGTCACGCCGACGCCGATTGCGTGCGTCTGCCACCCCGAAAGATTCGGCAGGAAAAAGCCGAGGTACTGAACGAAACCGATGATGCCCGTGCTCATGATGAGCGGAATGGACAACATCGCGGTCCAGACGAATAGAAAGGGCATCAGCTTGCCGGTGCGGTACTGGAAGGCTTCGCGCACGTAGAGATATGTGCCGCCGGCACCGGGCATCGCCGCGCCGAGTTCCGCCCAGACGAGGCCATCCGCCATGGCCAGCACCGCGCCGAAAATCCAGCCGATGACGGCAAGCGGGCCATTCATCACGGCTACGATTGCCGGGATGGTCAGGAACGGGCCCACGCCGCAGATCTGAATCATGTTCACTGCGGTCGCCGAGAACAGGCCGACGGAACGGTGGAAATGCGGTGCCTCGGTCGCCGGCCGCTCGGCCACGCCAGCCAAGGCGTTAGAGGACGGCTCCTGCCACGCGGAATCGCTCATGTGAGTCTCCTTGCGGCGCTCGCCGCGTTGATGTCCAGTTGCTCCGGGGTTTATCCATTTTTTTTCGAATGATAGGAAAGTTTCTTTACTAATGCAATTTGGTCAAAAAAGTTTTTCGGTCCGAATCGGGGGCGGCTTGCTTGCCCAGGCGAACAGTCGTTGATAGGATCGGCCATCCCGAAACCAGACGCCCCATGCACGCGCACAGAAAGAACAGCCGGCCGACAGTCACCGTCACCCGTGGTCCCGCGTTCGTCCGCCAGGGCAACGAATGGGCCATTTACCAGCATCTGTTGTCGCTGGCGCCTGCATCGAGTCCGCAACTTGCGGAGAGCACCGGGCTGTCCAAGGTGACGGTCACGGCCGCGCTCGGCAACCTCGAACGCTTGGGCCTCGTCGAGCAGACGGGCGTGCGCGGAGGCAGCGCAGGACGCTCGCCGCGTCTTTACGCGCCGCGGGCGCGAGCGGGTTTCGTGGTCGCAATCGACGTCGGCGCCGAATGGATACGCGGCGCGGTCGCCGATCTGACCGGGACGGTGGTGGCGCGGCTCGAGAAGCGCACCCCTGCCCGCGTGGAACGGCTGGTCGTGCGAATCGTCGATCTCGTCGACGCCATGCTCGAAGAACAGCACATCTCCCGCAGCGAGGTTCTGGCGACCGTGTTCGGCTCGCCAGGCGTACTGGATTCGGAAAGCGACCGGCTCCGTCTCGCGCCGAACCTGCCGGATCTCGAGCGCGCGGGGTTGATTCCGTCGCTGCGGGAAGCGCTCGATGCCGATCTGATGGTTGAAAACGATATCAACCTGGCCACGCTAGGCGAACAGCAGCATGGCCTTGGGCGCGGCGTCGACAACTTTGTGTTTATGTCGGTTGGCACGGGTATCGGCTTGGGGATCATCGCCGATGGAAGGCTGCATCGCGGCGCGCATGGTTTTGCCGGTGAGATTGCGGTGCTGCCCGCGGCCCCGGTGGTGGGCTCCAAATCCGATGGAATCTATCGCCCTATGTTCGAGGTGTCCGCCGCGGCGAAGGGAATCGTTGCGCACGCACAGCGGCGTGGTCTTGACGTGGCCAATGCAGAGGCAGTGTTCGTGGCGGCCCACGCAGGCGATCAGCGCGCACTCGATTGCGTCGCGGAAGAAGCGCGACAGCTCTCGTGGGGACTCGCCTCGATTATTCCGATCCTCGATCCTAAGCTGGTGGTGCTCGGCGGCGGTATCGGGCGAAGCGGTGCCCTGCTTCTACCGACGATTCGGGCCCATCTTGCTGACTGGTTGCCTATTCCCGTACCTGAGTTCGCGGTCTCGGCGACCGGGACGGATGCTGTGTTGCTCGGGGCAATTGTTTTAGGCGTCGAACGGGGACGCCTCAGGGCTTTTGAGCGCCTTGGGTATGCGACTTCGTAGCGCGGGTGGTATGCGTCGGTTATTGCCCGGTATGAACTGCCTCTGGAGTGCTTGCCGGCCTTCGGGCGATCACACGATATCAAGCTCGGGGGCATCCCACGTCTGACCTAATGGCTCAGTGACCACCCGGTTCCTCCCCGCGCGCTTCGCCGCATAGAGCAAGTGATCGGCGCGCGCCAGCAACGCCCCGACCGCCTCGCCAGGCCGATACCGGGCAATGCCGGCACTCGTCGTAACGCACAGCGTAGCCTCGATTTCATTGAAGCGTGAAGACTCCAGCACGGTGCGCAAGCGCTCGGCGATCTGATACGCGAATTTGTCGTCAGCGCCCGGCAGCAGAAGCACGAACTCCTCGCCGCCGATGCGCGCCACCACGTCTTTCTCGCGCACCCCGGCGCGCAGGATTGCGGCGAACTGGCGCAGCACTGCGTCGCCGGCCGCATGCCCATAACGGTCGTTGATGGATTTGAAGTTGTCGATGTCAAAAGCGATCAGCGCGAGCGGATAGCTTCGCTTGTCCGCGACGCGGCGGCCCGCCATGCGTTCAAACGCGCGCCGGTTCAACGTTTCGGTGAGCGAGTCAAGATCGCGTTCGAGAGTCAGCCGGTCGATCACGTCCGACATCGCGGCGGCCAGCAGCACGAGTCCCAACACAGCGCCCATCAGGGCGAGCGACAACTGCAGCAAGACCCAGAAAATGGTTCTCGCGAACGGCGCAGCGCTATGCGGCAAGGGTTGGATCGTAGTGAGCGGCGTCCTGATGAAAAAACTGGCGCCGAAGATCAGCAGCACCCAGAGAAGAACGTGGTTGACGGTGCGGCCATTGCAGCGTTTCCTGAAACGGACCGCGGTAAACACCATCAACAGCCCGGCGCTGAGATTCAGAATGTAGACGCGCACGAGCAGATTCGACGTCACGAAGGAGAAGTAATACATGCCGCCCAGCACCAGCGCGAACATTGACGCATGCGTCGCTAGCCGCAAGTGAAGCCCTGCTCTGCGCAAAACACCTTCCGCCAAAAGTTGAATGCTTAACACATAAAACGTTGCCGATATAAGCGCGTTCAATCGCCATTCATCCGGCAGGTGACAGATCTGCACTGCCGAGCCGAGTGCGAAAGCAACAAATGAAGCGGCGAGAAAGCGCAGATAGCGCAGTCGTCTATCGTAGAGCCATGCACAGGCAAAACCGAGCGAAAAGACGGCCGTGATACCTGGGATGATCAATTGAACGAGTTGGTTGGGCGTTATCTGAGCGGGCATGTGGCTCGTTCTCCGCTGCCGGCCACGAAATCGCCGGGCCTATGGGTTAGCGGTTCTCAGGGCGTGCATCGTCAGCCGCCATTGACGACTCTCCCAAAAATGGACGTGGCACCCGATATGGTCAGAGGATTGTACGCCTGGTGAGTGGGAGCCCGCGGGCAGGGCGTTAGTGTCGCATCCGGTCTCGAGTTCGGATCATGATGCTGCTCCCATCCGGCTTGTGAACCGCCTGATTTGCCAGAGGTTGGCTGGTTTGGATCAGAGGCGGTTCACAGTACACCCGTCGGCCAGCCTTCCCGTGCTTATGCATCGCGGCTCCTGCGGCTAAGCGCAATCGCCCGAAGATCACTGGATTGGCGGCACCACGCCCAGTTTCTCGGCCAGCATGCGCTCATACACGCCGAAGTGCAGGTCGACTTCCTCCTGACTTACTGTCGTCACGATGATATTCACCTGATCGGGCAGCACGCCGAGCACCATCGCGATCGCCGCTTCCAGTTGCGGCGCACAAACGCGGTCTTCGGTAAGTGTCGTGCCGACAGCGATATCGTAGGTTTGTTCGTGCTGGAAGACGATCTCGACCAGCCGCGCGCGGGCGCTCATGTTGTTGTCGATCGCGAGTTGCACGACCTCCGCCACGCTACGCATCAATTCCGTCGGAAAGCCTTTGGTCGAGCGCAGCCGGACGCGGTGTCTGCCAAGCGTGAGCCAGTCCGAATCGAATTCCATGGTGTCCTCCGGTTCCGTTGCAATGCACCGCGATAATAGGATTTGGCAGGCGATTTTCAAGACCGGAATTTCACCACCACCCCTTGAAATTTTCACCGCAGGTTCTATCTTTCATTTCGCTCAGGCAGATGCGCCGGTCATAACCGGTGCACTGCGTGTTTCGATTTGTTTGCCAGCGGCGTGGCAGGCGGACTGGAGCGCGTAGGCCCGTTCGCCTCCTCGCTGTATCGAAGGAGGATACGATGAGTGATCTCTTTTCCGGAACCGACCTGTTCAGTGAGTTTGACCGTCTGCAGCGGCAGATGGACAGCCTGTTCGGCGGTTTTCCGTCCAGCATCCGCTCGGGCCGCTTCGGGGCCTTTCCGCAAGTCAACATCGGTGCAACCGACGACTCGATCGAGATCGTCGCGTTCGCGCCCGGCCTCAAGCTGGCCGAACTCGACGTGTCGATCGACAAGGGCCTGCTGACAATCAGCGGTGAGCGCAAGCCCGCCCAGACCGGCAGCGATGACACAACCCGGGACGACACCCGCACCTATGCACAGGAGCGGTTCAGCGGCAGTTTCCGGCGCGTGATCGAGCTGCCACAGAATGCGGACCCCGACAAGGTGCAGGCGCGCTACACCAACGGTTGCCTGTCGATCAGCGTGGGCAAGCGTGAAGCGTCGAAGCCGCGAGCCATTACCGTCCAGTAATGCCAGCCATTCAAGGAGCAAGCCATGAACGACAGGACACAGGTCGCTGAACGCGACCAGAAAGCGGTAGCACGGCGCGAGGGTGAGCAGCCGGCACGGCGGACGACGCTCGCACCCGCAGTCGACGTGTTCGAGGACAGCCAGGGCATCACGCTGTGGGCGGACCTGCCAGGCGTCACCAAGGACAAACTTGACGTGAAGGTGCACGACGGCAATCTTTATATCGAGGCCGAAGCAGTTGTGCCGACGCCCGCCGGTCTGCGGCTGCAGCACGCCGAGATCCGGGAACCGCATTTCGCGCGCGCGTTCTCGCTGAGCCCGGACTTCGACACAACGAAAATCGATGCAAACCTGCAGGACGGCGTGCTGAAGCTGACGATTCCGCGCCGCGACGAAGCACGCCCACGCCGGATCGAGGTGCAGACGAACTGAGCCCGGCAGAGCCACAACGACGACAGGGGAAAAAACCGGTGGCGGCCGCGAGGTCGCCATCGCCCGTTCGCGCAGATGCGGATGCAGAACGTTGATGCACATCCGGTTCTCCTGACAGACCATCGAGGAGCATACGATGAACACCGACCTGAAAAAGTGGAACCCTTTCAAATTTCTCCGCGGTTCAGGACGCAAGCCCGAGGCGGACAATGCGCAAAGCCCGCCCGACAGCGAACCGTCACGTGTTCCGTGGCCCGACATTTCGCGACTTTTCCCCCGTGATTCGTGGCGTGCGATGGAGGATTTCTTTCATGATCCGTTCGCGGCGCGCGGCGCGCTCGAACGATGGTTCGGCGACTTCAGTTCATCGCGTTTCCAGCCGCGCATCGACGTGGTTGACGAGGGAAAGATACTGCGCGTGACCGTCGAACTGCCGGGCATGGAGCGGGAGGACTTGACCATTAGCGTCGAGGACGGAGCGTTGGTATTGCGTGGCGAAAAGAAGCAGGATGTGCACAGCGAGGAGGACGGCTGCTATCGGCTTGAGCGCGCATATGGAACCTTCACGCGCACAATCCCGATGCCGGAAAATGCCGATCCCGACCGCGCTCTCGCAAAGTTTGACAAGGGCGTCCTGACGTTGACGGTGCCGAAACAGGAGCAGCAGCGATCCGCGAGCCGCACGATCGATATTGGCTAACGTTGGCCGGCGACGTGGCGATTGCGAATTGAATCAATGGGAGTAGCCCGGGTGGTCAGCGCGGCTGGAACTACACGAACTCCGCCGATGGCACGGGCGCGGCCAATCCGTTCCGTCTCGATCGCACGCAGGCGGCCACGGCCGACTACATTCCGCACCACAACTGGTTCCAGTACTACGCGTCGACGTCAAACCCCCAGCATTTGCGGCCCAGTTCGGTGTCGGCCATTGGGCATACCTACGGGGCACATCGCTCGAGCGTCGATCCCGCGAATCACCAGTACGATATCGACGATTTCTATCGTGCTGTTCAAGCTGGCAATTTCCCTGCGGTGAGCTTCCTGAAGGCGCCTGCCTATGAGGACGGTCACGCCGGGTACTCGGACCCGCTTGACGAGCAGGCGTTCGTTACGAAGGTCGTCAACTTCCTGCAACAGCAACCGGATTGGCGTGACACGGCCGTTATCCTGGCATGGGATGACTCTGACGGCTGGTACGACCACGCATACGCGCTGCCGACGAGCGCTTCGTTCGACTCAGTCGCGGATCAGTTGACCGGTCCGGGAATTTGCGGCTCAGGCACCGGACCCGACGGATTAAATGGCAAACCGGTGAACGGCCGGTGCGGTCCCGGTACTCGCATTCCGTTTGTTGTGATTTCGCCATGGGCGAAACAGAACTACGTCGACCATACGCCGATCGATCAGTCGTCAGTAGTGCGTTTCATCGAAGACAACTGGCTTGATGGCAACCGGATCGGAGGCGGCTCGTTCGACGCGAAGGCGGGCAGCATCACGGGTATGTTCGATTTCAACCGCCGCCACGATGAGCACCGGGAGAGCAAGCTCTACCTCGATCCGACCTCTGGCTTGCCCGTCAAGACGCCTCCATCCATCTGACACGTAACGCTTATCCTTCCGAGGATGAATGTCTTGCGCCGCAGCCCGCTATCGCGGGCTGCTTCATTTTCTTCCGCGTGAATCGCCAACGAGTTGCCCTTTCAACAGCGCCTCGAGCCAGTCGGCGAACACCTGGACTCTGCGCGATAAATGCTGCCGGTGCGGATAGAGCAAGGTCATCGGCATCGGCGCAGCCCGGTATTCGGGCATCACCTCGATCAGTTCGCCGGCGCGCAGATGCTGCTGCACATCGTAGGCAGGAATCTGGATCAAACCGAGTCCCGCAAGGCAGCACGCGATATACGCCTCGGCGCTGTTGACGCTCACGCGGCCTTGCGTGGTCAACGTCCTCACGGTTTCGCCATCGAGCCATTCCCATGGCGCGATACGTCCACTCGATGGCGACGCATAGTGAACGGCCTGGTGGCTCGCCAGATCGCCGGGCGTACGAGGCGTACCGCGCTGAGACAAATAGAGTGGGCTCGCAACATTGATCAACGGCAGATTGCCGATGGGCCGCGCAATCGTGCCGGAATCTTGCAGCTTGCCAACGCGAAGCGCGCAATCGACGCGCTCTTCGACAAGGTCGATCGCGCGATCGGTCAGGCCGAGCTCGATATCGATTTTCGGAAACGCGACGAGAAATTCCGGCAGCGCAGGTGCGATGATCAGCCGGCCGATACGGCCCGGCACATCGACGCGCAACACGCCGCTCGGTCCTACCGATGTTTGCCGGAACAGGTTCTCGGTCTCCTCGACATCGGCAATCAGGCGTAGGCAGCGTTCGTAGAGCGCGGCGCCGTCCTGAGTCGGCGACACCTTGCGCGTTGTCCGATGCAGCAGCCGGGCGCCGATCCGCCCTTCCAGCTCCTGAATCGCCGCTGATACCGACGAGCGCGGCAAGCCGAGCGTGTCCGCCGCGCGCGTGAAATTCGCGCATTCGACAACGCGTGCGAACACGCGAAACAGGTCAATACGATCCACGGTCGTTTTCCACTGTTCGACTTTTCTGACTAGTGATGTCAGAAACAGCAGGTTTAAATGATTTTCCTGGAATATATCATCCAGCAGGATGAGAGGCTGCATCGGGCGGCTTCGGTACTGGGGATGGACCATGGCAAACCACAGCATCAAAGGCAAAACCGTCGTGATTGCGGGCGGGGCGAAGAATCTCGGTGGACTGATTGCGCGGGATCTCGCGGCACAGGGCGCCAAGGCAGTGGCGATCCACTACAACAGCGCGAGTTCGAAGGCCGCGGCAGACGAGACGCTTGCCGCGATCGAGGCGTCAGGCGCCAAGGCGGTCGCATTCCAGGCCGACCTGACATCGGCCGGCGCGATCGAGAAGCTGTTCTCGGATGTCGTCGCCGCCGTCGGCCGCCCCGATATTGCGATCAATACGGTGGGCAAGGTGTTGAAGAAGCCATTCGTGGACATCACCGAGGCTGAGTACGATGAAATGACGGCGGTCAATTCCAAGTCTGCGTTCTTCTTCCTTAAAGAAGCCGGCAAGCACGTCAATGACAACGGCAAGATCGTGACGCTCGTCACGTCGCTGCTTGGCGCGTTCACGCCGTTTTACGCGGCCTATGCAGGCACCAAGGCGCCGGTCGAACATTTCACGCGCGCGGCGGCCAAGGAATTCGGCGCGCGAGGCATCTCGGTGACAGCCATCGGCCCCGGACCCATGGACACGCCGTTCTTCTATCCCGCCGAAGGCGCGGACGCGGTGGCTTACCACAAGACCGCCGCCGCACTTTCACCGTTCTCCACGACGGGTTTGACCGATCCGGGGGATGTGGTGCCTTTCATCCGCCATCTTGTCAGCGACGGGTGGTGGATTACGGGGCAGACCATTCTGATCAACGGCGGTTATACGACCAAATAAGCGACCAAATAAGCGACCAGGTAAGCGGCCAAATAAGCGGCCAAATAAGCGGCCAGGTTCATGACTTACGGAACGACCAATAGCTCAGCGCCGCCTTAGGCCGAGCGCGCAGCAGCAGATAGAAGGCGGCAACGTGCGTAATCATCAGCAGCGGCACGTAGATGATCGGAATCGCGTACGTAGTGCCAAATTCTCCTGCACGCGCAGGAAGATCGGCCTGGATAGCGTGGACGTAGTCGACGATGAGGTCGGTCGTTCCCACAAGATTGAAGGCCACGACGAACAACCAGAAGAGCGGCCGTCTTCCTGCCGCAAGTAGCGCCAGCATCGCCAGAACGCCCGTTGCGAAGTCACCGTACGCGGCGAATGCGGCGAAGCTGGCAGGTAGGTCGGGACTGACGACGCCTGGCAGAATGAAGACCAGGCCGAAGAAACGGAAGCTGTGCAAGGTGGCGATGACGCGTTGCGCGTCGAACGGGTCCATCGACTTGAGCCTGGGCCAGACGTATACGCGAAAGCAAAGCAGCCAGGCGACATAGCCCAGAACGAGCTGCGATTGGAAGATGAGTTCCGGTGACATGTTGCCTCCAGTCAGATGTGGCCAGGCGCATTGAAGAATAAGAAGGAGATCGGTGGGCGTGCATGCGGCCTCGAATTCCTCGTCAGCAGGCGTAGGTGTACCATGGCCTCTCGCGAGCGACTATTCATCACAATGTTGACGGGCTATGAAGCAGAACTTCACAGTCAGGCAAGGCGCGCTCGATGGCGTGGAGGTGTTCCTGAGCGTTGCCCAGCATCGCAGTTTTCGCCGGGCAGCCGCGGAACTCGGAGTGACACCGTCCGCCGTCAGCCAGACGGTGCGCGTACTTGAAGCGCGCATTGGCGCAGCGCTCTTCATTCGCACCACGCGTAGCGTCGGCCTGACCGAAGCTGGCGAACGGTTTCTTTCACACGCAAGGCCCGCCTTCGACGAGCTTGTCGCCGCTAGTGAGGTGGCGCGCGGACTTGGTCAACGGCCCACCGGATTGTTGCGTCTTTCAGTGCCGCGCGCGGTGATGCCGATCCTGCTGGAACCCCTGATTGCATCCTTCTGCCAGGCTTATCCCGAGGTCGAAGTGGAGATCTCCACCAGCAAGGAACTGATCGATCTTGCCGCGGAAGGGTTCGACGCCGGTATCCGGCTGGGTCAGTTCGTTGACGCCGACATGGTCGCTGTACCGTTGACGCCGCCGTTTCGTCTCATCGTCGTGGGCAGCCCTGCTTACTTCGCAGGACGCAGCCGCCCCATGCACACGGACGATCTGCGCCAGCACGCATGCTTGCGGTGGCGACGATCCAGCGGCGCGCTCGCGCTATGGTCATTCAACGACAACGGCCACGCGATCGAGATCGCCGTATCCGGCCCTCTCATCGCCAACGATTTTTCCACCATGCTTGGCGCGGCAGTCGAAGGTATGGGCCTTGCCCAGCTACCTGAACCGATGGCCGCTGAAGGGTTACGAGCAGGAAAACTGGTGCACGTGCTGGAGCCGTTCGCGCCGGTCACGCCGGGCGTGTTTCTCTACTATCCGAGCCGCCGGCAGATGATGCCGAAGCTGCGCGCCTTCATTGATCATGTGAAGAGCCGCTCAGCAGACCGAAGCAAAGTGACACCAGCTCCGGTTCTTCCAGAGTCAACATAGCTGCGGCGACTCATCCATTTAATGTTTGACATCCACCGTTAAGTCTTCGCGACGCGCTTGCCCTTAGCCGTCGATCCATTGTCCGCAAACAGATCGATCACGACCCCGCGCAGCCAGCGATTGCCTTCATCCTGATGGACTCGTGTGTGCCAGAGCAGATGGATCGGCGCGGCGGGCAGCGTCATAGGCAACGCGCGCAGGCTGAGCGAGAAAGGGGCTGCCAGTTGGAGGGCAAGCCGCTCCGGTACCGTAGCGATCAGATCGGTGCGTTGCAGGATGTAGCCCACGCTCATGAAGTGCGGCACCGTCAGCCGCACCTGACGCCGTACGCCACGCCGTTTCAGCCATTCCTCAACCTGCCCGTGGCCGGTGCCGGCCGCCACGACCACGAGATGCTCAGCCTCGCGCCATGCGGCGAGCGTGAGCGGCGCATCCTCGAGCGGATGGCCGCGCCTGAACAGGCACACATAGCGCTGATCAAACAGGCGGCGCTGATAGAAACCACCCTTGAGCTGCGGCAGCAAGCCAATGGCCAGATCGACCCGGCCGTCGGCCATCTCGTTGCTCAGATTAACGCTTGTATCGCGCACGGTATTCAGTGCGACGCCCGGCGCGACGCGCGACAGCCGTTCGAGCAGCGCGGGCAAAAACACCACTTCGCCGATATCGGTCATGCCGATCGTGATGGTGCGCATCGCGCGCAGCGGATCGAAACCCGTCACCGGATTGAGCGCGGCGTGCAGCGTGGCGAGCGCCTGCGAGACCGGTTCCGCCAGACGCAGCGCGAATGGCGTGGGCACCACTCCCCCCGGCCCGCGCACGAACAAGGGATCGCCAAGCCGGCGACGCAGCTTGGCGAGCGCGTTGCTGACGCCGGGCTGGCTCATGTTCATCTGCTCGGCGACGGTCGCCACGCGCCGTTCCTGCATCAGCCGCTGGAAGAGCAGCAGCAGGTTGAGGTCGATTTCGCTCAGTTCCATGATTCACGCCTATCCGGGTCTCATTCATTCCAGTGATGAAGCAGATTCATTTCATCTTATTGAGGAATGAAGGTCTAGTGCTGAAAATACTGACACGGCACGCGCATTCCACATAACGCCCGGAAATGCCATGGCGGCACCCATAAATCTGGATATCGGAGACACAGTCATGAAGCAGATGGATCTAAAGATTGCGATCGTCGGCGCCGGCGTCGGCGGCCTTACGCTTGCGCTCGCGCTGCGCGAGCACGGCATCGATGCGCAACTCTACGAGCAAACCGACGAGCTGCGCGAAGTGGGCGCGGCCGTCGCGCTCTCGGCCAACGCGACGCGCTTCTACGAGCGCATGGGACTGCGTGCGGACTTCGAGAAGGTGTGCGCGGAAGTGCCGGGCCTCGTCTATCGCGACGGCCGCAGCGGCGCGGTCATCGGCCATCATCGCGGCACGCCCAACTCTCGCGAGCTGTTCGGCGGCTCGTACTGGGGCATTCATCGTGCGGATCTGCAGGCGGTGCTGTCCAGAGGCGTCGGCCTTGAGCGCATCAAGCTCAGCCATCGGCTGGTCGATCTCGTGCAGCACCCGGACCACGTGAGTCTGGCGTTCGATAACGGTCAGTGTATCGACGCCGACCTCGTGATCGGCGCCGACGGGGCGCGCTCGATCACGCGGCGCTGGATGCTTGGCTATGACGACGCCCTGTATTCGGGTTGCTCAGGCTTTCGCGGCGTGGTGCCGGCTGAACGCATGGACCTGCTGCCCGATCCCGAGACGATCCAGTTCTGGGTCGGACCCGGCGGCCATCTGCTGCACTACCCCATCGGTGACAAAGGCGACCAGAATTTCCTGCTGGTCGAGCGTCATCCATCGCCGTGGCCGTCGCGCGACTGGGTCATGCCCGCCAGCGAGGGCGAACAACTGCGCCTATTCAAGGACTGGCATCCGGCCGTCGTGCAGATGATTACGGCAGTGCCCATCAGTCAGCGCTGGGGATTGTTCCACCGTCCCCCGCTCGGCCGCTGGAGCAAAGGCCGCGTGACGCTGATCGGCGATGCCGCGCATGCGCTTGTGCCGCATCACGGCCAGGGCGCCAATCAGTCGATTGAAGATGCCGTGGTGCTGGCCGCTCAATTGGGCTCAGCGGGCCCAGGCAATTGGCGTGAAGCGCAGGAAGCCTACGAGCGCCTGCGCCGGGGCCGCACGCGCAAGGTGCAGTACGCGTCGATCACCACGGCGGACGTGCTGCATTTGCCTGACGGGCCAGCCGCGCAGGCTCGCAACGTCCGCCTCGGCTCGCGCGACAGCGTGCTGAATCACCTGGACTGGATTCACGATTTCGATGCGCTTACGGAAGAGCCGAGTGAGCGGCAGGGCGGCACCTGGCTTTGAGCCAGACCTGCTTTACGGTTGATAGCGCTCGGAGGAGCCGCCCCTCCCGTAGCGCATAGGTGAATGCAACTGTGCTGGTAAGCGCAAAGGCACTGTACATGTCAAACGAAAGGCCTCAGCTTCAGAATGGTCAATCGATGTATCGAGCCCCGCAGCATGTTGACGCACGGTGGAGTCGCCACTAAAGGGCGATAGCGCGTCTATCGGTGCGGCGTGACGGCTATCCGACGAACCTCGTCTCCCACTTCACTGAGAAAACTCTCATGGATCGTCCGCAGGCAGTTCCAACGCAGCAGGTATTGAATGAACGCGTGATCGTCACCGAGTGGCGATTTGCGCCCGGTGCTGAGACCGGCTGGCATGTTCATGGACATGACTATGTCGTGGTACCGCAAACGGATGGTCAACTTCTCCTCGAGACAGCACAAGGCAACCGGGAATCACAGCTGCGCGCCGGGCACAGTTACGCGGGGTTGAAGGGAGTGGAACACAACGTCGTCAACGCGACCGACCACGAGGTGGTATTTATCGAGGTGGAGATTCGCTGAGGCAGCTCTTGACGAAAGGCACAGACGAATAGCCAGTTGTACCTTTCGCACACTCGGATGAATCAGCTAATGCCAAGCCATGCTCAACTCATTTCGTTGTCCGACTTTCCGCTTGAGCAACCAGCGCCGACAAGACTTCAGGGAAATCGGAAGAAACGCCGGCGCAAATATCGTGGGCATTTTCTCCGACTACGCTGATTTTGTAGCTGATGCGGTTGCCCCCGCCAGGTAGCGGTTCGATTTCATGCACCACGCGAACCACAACGTCGCCCAGCATCGTTTCGTCTGTGAACAGGTGATGCGCATCGACTTCGACGAGTTGCGACCTGATCACCTCCTGGTCAGGAAGCGTCATGGTTAGCCATGAGCCCACAGCGAAAGGACCGTCAATAGAACAGGCGTGGACACCCGTATTCCAGGTCTTCCAACCGGAAACGGCCTCGAAGAGTTCCCAGATCACTCCTGCCGATGCGGTGGTCTCCTGGCTATATGAGGCAGTGGCGTGCGTACTGTCGGTCATGTGAGCTCCTCTAGCAAGAGCACAGATAGTATGCGAGCTTGCTAAAGGATATCAACAGGAGAAGTCGGCGCATCCTGCCGGATCAGCTCGCGGCGCTTCAGCTCGGCCCAGAACGCCGGTGGAATTTCAGCCCGGAAGGTTTGCAGGTTGTCTTCCAGTTGGGCGACCGTACGCACGCCGGGGATGTTGGTCGGGATCGCGGGATGGGCGAGAACGAATTGCAGCGCCGCCGCTTTGAGCGGCACCGAGTATTCCTGGCATACCTGCTCGATCTTGCGCACGCGTTCAAGAATTGACTCCGGCGCGAGCGAATAGTTGTATTTCGCGCCGGGCACCGCACCCGTCGCGAGAATGCCGCTGTTGTAGCCGCCACCGAGAATCACCGACACCTGCTGCTCTTCGCACAGCGGCAGGAAACCGTCCAGCGCGTCCTGCTCGAGCAAGGTGTAGCGGCCAGCCAGCAACAGGCAGTCGAAATCCTGCCGGCGAATCGCTTCGTGCGCGACCTGCCACTCGTTGACGCCGAGCCCCACCGCCTTAACAACCCCTTCGTCACGGAGTTTCAGCAGGGCTTTCGACGCACCCGCCATCGCCGCCTCGAACATCTCCGGCTGACGCTCGCCATGCGTAAAGACGTCGATGTCGTGAATCAACGCAATATCGATGTGTTCCAGCGCCAGACGTTGCAGACTGTCTTCGATCGAACGCATCGTGCCGTCATAGCTGTAGTCGAAAACGCATTCGAAAGGCAGCCCATCAACCCAAGGCTCAAAGTTGATCTCGGCGCGTTTGCGCGGCTTCAATAGACGCCCGACCTTGGTGGACAGCACAAACTGGTCGCGCGGATACCAACGCAGCCCCTGACCACAGCGCGCTTCGCTCAAGCCGTGCCCATACATCGGCGCAGTGTCGAAGTAGCGCACGCCGGCGTCCCACGCTGCCTTGATCAAGGCAGCAGAATCCTCTTCACTGATCGGCCTGAAGATGTTGCCGATCGGCGCGGCGCCGAAACCCATCACGCTTGTCTCGAGCCCCGAACGCGGCCATTTACGCTTTGCTACCGGATTCATGTTTATCTCCTTTGTCGGCCGCAGTGAGCGCTTTAACTGTCGGCCAGAGTTCGCGCTTTAGCGCGTTACTCTGGTCCCATGCAAAGCTCTAACCCCGCTGCCATCAGTGAAGCCATTCATTCCAAACTGGCTGGCACACCCCCCGTCTACTTGATCTTCGCGGCAGCGGCAAGCTTGCGCACGCCCTCTTTCGGGTCCTCGTTCGAGTTCATGAAATTCGTTACGACGTCGGTAATCGCGCCGGCGGTAACCGGAGACTGGAGATTGCCGAAGGCCAACGAAGGCAGGAACGCGCCGGATTTAATCGTGGCCTGCTCGTCAGCGAATGATTTCCTGGCGCAGCTATCGAACTTGTCCATCGGAACGTCCAGCCGAACAGGAATCGAACCCTTGTAGAGACTGAACTGCTGCTGGAAATCGACCGACATGATCGTCTTTGCAAGCGCAAGCTGCCTAGGCGACGCCTGCTTCTTACCGTTCTGCTGAAAGAACGCGAACGAATCCACGGTGTACGTATAGGCATTCGAAGTACCAGGCGCGGCCGCACAAATATAGTCGGCGTCCGGCTTTTTGTTCGCATTGGCGAATTCGCCCTTCGCCCAGTCGCCCATGAATTGCATGCCGCCCGAGCCGGAAATGACCATTGCCGTCGCGAGATTCCAGTCGCGGCCGTGGTAGCCCTTATCGAAGTAACTCCGGATCTTCTGGACGATCTCGAACACCTGCACCATCTGCGGCGAAGTCAGCGTTTTCTGGTCAAGATCAACGAGGGCCTTCCGGTAGAAATCCGCACCTTGAGAGAGCACGACCGTCTCCCAGATGGTCATGTCTTGCCAGGGCTGGCCACCATGCGCGACGGGCGTGATGCCCGCGGCGCGAAATTTGTCGGCGAGCGCGAAGAATTCCGGCCACGTAGTGGGCGCCGTGCCCCCGACTTTGTCGAGGTCGGCCTTGTTGATCCACAACCAGTTGATTCGGTGTACCGAGAACGGTGCAGCCACATAGTGACCGCCCGCCTTCATTGAGCTATCTATCTGCGAGGGCGAATGCGCTTTCCAATCGGTAGCGGACTGATCGACACTGACCAACATGTCCTGATCGGCCCAATCCTGAATCAGAGGACCCTTGATCTGCGCGGCCGATGGTGCGTTACCCGAAATGACCTGCGTCTTCAGCGCCGTCATGGCCGCCGCGCCCGCTCCTCCCGCTATGGCGAAGTCTTTCCACTCGTAGCCCTGTTTGGTCATGTCGTCCTTCAGCACCCGAATCGCTTTCGATTCGCCGCCGGAGGTCCACCAGTGCAATACCGAAAGCTGTTCCGCGGCCAAACCAGCATGCGTTCCAGCCATGAGCAGCGTAATGCCCGTCGCAAGCGACGTGAGTGATCGTTTCATTGCAGTCTCCGAAGTTTTCGTTATGTGATCGAGCGATGCGTTCGAAGCTCAGTCGAACGCACATACATGCCCGTTTTAATGCGTGTTAAAGGTCTTTGCCGATCTACAGGTCAAACCCAAGTTGCGACTCACCGAGCGGTGTCAGGTCATCAACCGTTGCGCGTCCGCTGAAATCCACTTCGAAATGGTCAGCAGGAAAATCGGGCGGGCTTTCACCCTTGAGGAAGCTCGGCAACTGGCGCTTCAGATAAGCGTCGTTTTTGGCGCACGCGGGCGCCGAGGCGATGTACATCACGTTGCTGTAGCCCGCGCCCTTGTGCTCGTCTTCGACCGCATGGATGACATCGCTGTGCCAGAACACGGTGTCACCCGCTTCCATCTTGGGAATCGATGACAGTGCCTCGAACAATGGCGCATGAAATTCCGGCTTGATCGACAGCGCCCGTCCGGGCATGGCGCCGCACAGGTCGTCCTCTGCGACATCGTCCTGAAGCGCGCGCAACAGGATGTACACCATCGAATTGGCGATGGGCACGAGTTGCAGCGTACCGTCGCCCGGGCCTTGCGGCGTCAGGGCAGTCCAGCCCTGGAACGTGCGAAACATCGAGCATACGGCCGGCGATGCGATCTCCTGCACGTCAGGTCGGAAAGCCGCATCGAACGCGTCGTAGTCGCGCCAGTTCCCGGCAAACACGTGGCGGTACACCTTCCGGAAATTGCTTTCGATCCAGCGCTCAACCGACCCGCCGTCGCAATGCGCCGACAGCCCAAGCGACGCAGAGCCAGGCGGCCGGCGACGCAGACGATCGGCATAGACAGGCACGCGCTCCGGATCGAAGTGCACCTGGCCGCCGCTCTCATTGCGCCACAGCCGGTTCAGGAATACACGCGCCTCAGTCAGCGACGCCGACTGACGGGCCAGCACTTGCGGCTTCGACCAGTACACCCCATAGATCTGCGGTTTGCTGGACGCCAACTGGCCAAAGTATTTGTCTTCAGCGCGGTTTTCGAGGCGCTGGTCGAGGTTATTGCGCTCGACATAGTTGGCAATGTCTTCGTCCCAGCTCTGCACCAGCGCACGGGGAAAGACATTGCGGATCACGCATGCGCCGCGCGCCTTGACGAGCGCGATCTGGTCCGCGGTGACGCGTTGTTCGGCGATGTCGGAAAACTGAATTTCGGGGATGACGTCTTCTCCACGACCCCGCTGCGTAGCGATTCGCTTCGCCTCGGTGCTGATCGCTTCTTCGACTTCGGCAAAGACCTGCCGGTAGTTCGGCAATGCCGCGCGCAGCTCCTTTTTCGCTTGCCGGATTGCGCTCGGCAAATCGTCGATTTTCAACGCCATGACTGTCTCCGTAGGGATTTGATATGCCCCGAGGATATGACGTGCATGCGTGCCTTGGTGATACTATTCAGGCAATCTTTTTGCGCATTCGGCCATGAAACCAGCCTATGAGCATGTCGACTTCGGTGGGGACTATTCGGTGCGGGTTTACCATCGGCGGCTCCCGCGTATTCCGTTCGAGTGGCATCACCATCCGGAGTACGAGTTAACGCTGACGATGAACAGTCATGGCAAGCGCTACATCGGCGACTCTGTCAACGAATACGAGGCTGAGGATCTGGTCCTCGTGCCGCCGGATCTTCCACACACCTGGGCGTCGAATCGTTCGATCGATCCATCCTCGCCACAGGTCGCCATCGTCATCTGGTTCGACGGCGATTGGGCGCGGCGTATGGCGGACTGTTGCCCAGAATATGAACCGCTGCGCAAGCTGTTACGCAGGGCCGCGTGTGGGCTGGCCTTCGAGCCACCCGCCGGCAAATGGATGCGCGAGCGCCTGGAACAATTGCTGTCGAGCGTGGCGCGCGACCGCCTTGGCGCGGCCCTCGACGTTATGTGTACGCTCGCCGACGCGCCGGGCCAGCCACTCGCCTCGCCGAGTGCTTTCAACGAGGCAACCACCGGTCCGTCCGGCCACGAGCCCGAACGGATCAACCGGGTCCTTTCGATGATTGACGCGCGCTTTGCCGAACCGTTGCGACTGTCAGAGCTTTGCGCGGCCGCCAGCCTGTCGGAACGCACGCTCACGCGTTACTTTGTTCAACATATCGGTGAGAGCGTCGGCCGCTATATCACGCGGGTTCGGATTGGTCACGCGTGCCGGATGCTGGTTGACACCGCCATGCCGGTTGCCGTCATCGCTGCTCGTTCGGGCTTCGCGAACGTCGCCAATTTCAATCGACAGTTCAAGGCCGCAAAGCAGGCGACGCCGGCCGAATATCGACGGCAGTTCGCCGCTGCGGGTTCTCCGGATAAGGACGCAGCGGCTCGCTTGACCGAACGGTCTCCGTCACTGCAAAAGAAACGGAAATTAACCGGCGAGCGAAACGACGAAGAGATTGCTGGCCAGTACTCCACCTGATATGCCAGGCTCTCCTTGGACGAATATTGCCAACGCCGGCCTGGCACGTAGAATGTGCGTTGCCGTGTCCGTCGCGTAACGCGATCCTCGCACGACGCGCAACCGCGCGCCCCGGCGGCAATCAAGTGAATCGTCTTATGAATCGTAGGCAAGCGTTGCTCACCTGCGCGTATGCCGGCCTGACCGGCATGTCCGGCCGCGTGTTCGCCACGAGGCGCGCGCCGCGTGTGGTGTTCCTCAATCCCGGCGAGGCTGTGCAACGCGGTACGGGACAGCATTGGCAACTGGTTTCCCGATTCATGACAATGGCGGCGCATACCCTCGATATGCAACTGGAGGTGCTGTACGCCGAACGTGACCATCTACTGATGCAGCGCCAGGCAGAAGAAGTTGCACGACGCGCCGATGCGCCGGACTACGTCGTCATCGTCAACGAAAAAATGGCCGCACAGCAGATGCTCAAAACGCTGGCGCGCTCGCCGGCGAAGGTGCTGCTCATCCACAACGACCTGACGCCTGAGCAGCGCCGTGCGGTCGGCAATGAACGGGAACTGATTCCGAACTGGATCGGCACGGTGACGGCAAACGCCGAGCGCGCCGGGTACCGGCTGATGCAATTTCTGTATCAACAACTGGGCCAGCACGGGGCGCAGGTGATCGGCATCACGGGAGATCCCAGCACGCCGGTCTCGCTGGAGCGGGCTGCCGGTGTTGAAGACTTCCTGTATCACGCTTCGAACACGCACACCTGCCAACTGGTCTTCAGCGACTGGAGCTACGCCGACAGCGATCAAAAGGCACGCGTGCTTCTCGCCCGGTATCCGGATGCCAATGTGATCTGGGCCGCCAACGACGCGATGACGCTCGGGGCATTGGACGCCGTTAAAGCGCGCAATGCGCACGTTCTGGTAGGCGGCATTGGTGCGTTGCAGGAGGCACTGACCAGGGTGGTTGACGGCGGCCTCGCAGCCATGATGGCAGGCGACTACTTCCTCGGCGCCTGGGCGATGGTGCTGTTGCACGATCACAATCAGGGCAACGACTTTGCCACGAACGGAGGTCTGCGCCAGAAGCTCGACTTTCTGACCGTGATCCATCGCGAGAACGCCCCCCGCTATGCCGACCTTGTTTTCCGGAGCGGAGCGATACTCGACTTTGGCCAGTACTCGAAAACCCGGTCCCCGCGTCCGAGCCCCTACGATTTCAATCTCCAATATCTTCTGGACACGGCGTCCAGGGCTTCATGATGCGTCTGTCCCCACGGCTCGCGCTGCCCTCGCCCAGTTTGCACACCAAGCTGATGCTGGCGCTCGTCATACTTGTCGCGATCGTGGCCGGCACGTCGGCGTATGCGCTGGTCGCGCACGAACGGCAACGCCGGCTCACTGCACTGGAGGAGCGCGCCACCCGGATTGCCGACCTGTTCAGTCAATCGCTCGCTCAACCTTTGTGGAACATCGATCTTGCCGCGATCAACGGCCAGCTTGCCGCGCTCGCGCCAAATCCCGAAGTGGCCCAATTCACTGTCACGGCCGTGGGCTACGGTACGGTGTCCACCGCGGGGAAAGCCGTTCAGCCGAAACCTGCCGACAGCGTGGTGCGTGTCAGGGCGATTGAATACACCCCACCCGGCAATGCGCCAAGGGAAAAGATCGGCGAGGTTCGTGTCGTCCTGACGAAGGCGGTGGCAGAACAGGCGATCAGCGATGCCCGCCGGGCGATTCTCGCCATGATCACTGCCGTCGTTGCCGTGCTCTACGCCGCGACCTTCCTGCTGCTCAAGCGCATGGTGCGCAGCCCGATCAACCGTCTTGAGGAAATGGTCGACCGTATCGCGAGCGGCGACCTTCGTGCGCGCTGCACAGTTGAGTCGGGCGATGAATTGGGCCGGCTCGCCTTGCGCGTCAATGTCATGGCTGACCGCCTTCAGGAATCGACGGTAAGTCTGCGCGCCAGTGAACGGAAATACCGCAGCATCGTTGAAAATGCCCTCGAGGGTATCTTCCTGCTCGATCGGAACGGGCAACTGGATGAAGCCAATCCGGCCATGGCACAACTGCTCGGCTATCGTGACGTGCCCGACCTGATCGAGGCCGCGGCGGGCGCCGCCCACAAACAGCCGTTCTCGCCGGAGCAGATTGCAAGCCTGTTCGAAATTCTGCGCAAGCAGGGTGAGATTGTGGGACTCGAACTGCAGTTACAGCGTCTCGACGGCACACCGATCTGGGTTCAGCTGAATGCACGTGGCGCGACAGATGACGACGGCAGCCTGAGGGGACTTGAAGGCCTCTTGACCGACATGACGGCCCGCAAGCATGCGGTGGAAAGCCTGCGACGCCATCGCGACCAGCTCGAACTTGAAGTGGTGGTACGCAAACGGACCGAACTGGAACTGCTGGCGTCGCGCGAACAGCTGCAGCAGTTGTCCGCGCATCTGGAAGCCATTCGCGAGGAGGAAAGGAAGCACATCGCGATGGAAGTTCACGACGAACTCGGCCAATTGCTGACCGCATTGAAAATGGACCTGTCGTTGCTGAGAATGCAACTGACAACAGGTTCCGCCGCCATGCAAAAAGCCGAGCAGATGCGCGATCTGGTTGAACAGACCATCCAGATCGTGCGCAATGTGGCCAGTCACCTTCGGCCGGTCGCACTGAATTTCGGCCTCGCCTCCGCGCTGGAATGGCTCGCCGAGGATTTCACCCGCCATACGCACATTCCTTGTCACTTCAATGTCACGGGGTCGGAACCGACCTTCTCGGATTTCCGCGCGACAGCGCTATTCCGTATCGTGCAGGAGTCGCTGACCAACGTGGCCCGTCATGCCGGTGCAACGCGTGTCAATGTGACGCTGGCCAACACCGAAGCGGGTGTCGAGTTGACTATCGGCGATGACGGCCGAGGCTTCGATATGGTTAGCGCACGGGCCGGCTACTCGTACGGACTGCAGGGTATGGCCGAGCGCGCCAGACTGATCGATGCGAAGCTGCTCATCGAGAGCACGCCTGATTCCGGTTCTGTCGTGCGGCTTTTCGTTCGCGATGATGCCGTGATTGTCACGTAATCCGGACCAGCAAGCCCGTGGCGTGAAATGCCACGGGCGGCCGAGCGCTCCTCCGGCTGCTATCGCAGGACATTCGTTCACCCTATCGAAACATCGCACGCGATTAAATCTTTTGCGATTGACATCCGTCGACCTCTCCTTCATTATGCGACGCATGCGATTACATCGCATGCGATTTAAAGCAGCTTGACACCCTTATTCACACAGGAATCCATCATGACCAAGATCGACCAAGTCCTCCACTCAGGCAACAGCCACGCCACGATCAATCGCGACCCCAATGTCCAGCGCGGTGAGCTCGGCGTCCTCGACCTCAAGCTGTCAGCGCCCGACGGTGAAAGCCGCGAGTTCGTCGCCACCGAGTTGCACCCGCGAGCCGAGCAGTTGTTTTCGGGCGCGTGGTCGGCCTGTTACATCAGCGCGTTCGAGATTGCGGCCTCGCTGAAGAAGGTGACGCTGCCGGCCGATTACTCCGTGGACATCCAGGTCAGCATCGGGTCGGTCGGTGCCGGTCATTGCCTCGGCGCCCAGTTCACCATCCGCGCGCCGGGTCTGGCAACGGAAGCCGTCGAGGCAGTCGCGCACCTCGCCCATCAGATCTGCCCGTACTCGAAGGCTGTGCACGGCAACATCGAGGTCGGCCTGAATGTCGTCACGGCGTGACCGGATCAGGCATACGCGCCTCGCTAATCTTCGTCCATAATTGATCGCATGCGATTATATCGCATACACTTTAAATACACTTAACACCGCTTAGCACCTATACCCACCAAGGAATCCATCATGGAAAAGATCGAAAAAGTTCTCGCCTCAGGCAACAGCCACGCCACGGTCAATCGCGACCCCAATCTCCAGCGCGGCGAGTTTGGCGTCTTCGACCTCAAGCTGACGGCGCCCGGCCTTGAAAACCTCGAGTTCATCGCCACCGAGCCGCACCCGAGAGCCGAGCAGTTGTTTGCGGGTGCGTGGTCGGCCTGTTACACCACCGTGTTCGGGATTGCGGCCTCGCTGAAGAAGGTCACGCTACCGTCCGACTATTCCGTGGACATCAAGATAAACATTGGGCAGACCGGTACCGCGTGGTTCCTCGGCGCCGACTTCACCATCCGCGTGCCAGGTCTGGACAAGGAAGTCGTCGAGGCAATCGCGCGCCTCGCCCATCAGATCTGCCCGTACTCGAAGTCTGTGCACGGCAACATCGAAATCGGAATGAACATCGTCACGGTGTGATCCATCAAGGCACGTGCATCTCGCTGACGCACGTGCCCCTCACTGACCATTTTTTTAAGGAATTTCCATCATGAAGACCAAGCTCATCGTTGCACTGCTCGTCGCAGTTTCGACATTCGCCACCGCACCCGCGTTCGCCAGCGGCTATGGACCGGCCCCGTTCTACAAGCCATCGGTTGGCGCACCGGCGTCGCAAAGCGGTCAGAGCGCGCGAACGGTCGCCGCCGAACGCGATGACGTAGTTAGCTCGCAAGAGGCATATGGCGGTGTAGTCGCCGGACTCTCCCAGGCGGGCAGCCGTGTCGCCTTGACGCCGCGCGATAGCCTGTACGCACGTCACTAGATCGTGCATTCCTCCGTCGCTGGGTCGTCGCGCATCGCCGTTGCTCCTGCACGGCGGCCACAGCGGCAGGGAGAGCGGCATCGCAAGCCCTCTACGATGCGAAAGAGCTGGTGCCGGTGAAATTGACAACCGCTTGCACGCTATCCGGCAGCGATCCAACTTTCACCACATTACGATATAATCGCATGCGATACATATCGCTTCGTACGTCTTGCGAAACATCAGGCTCCAGCCAAAGAGGATACAGATGAAATCCACCGATCAACCGGCACCCGCAAATCTAATGCTCTCCGACTATCTCTGCTTTGCGATCTACTCCGCGAACCTGGCGTTCGGCAAGGCATACAAGCCGATACTGGAGGAACTCGGGCTCACTTATACGCAATACATCACGATCATTGCGCTGTGGGAGACAGACAATCAGACCGTCAGCGGACTGGGCGAGAAGCTGTTTCTCGAATCCAACACGCTCACGCCGATCCTGAAGAAGCTTGAGGTGATGGGTTATCTGGAAAGGCAGCGCGATCCCGAAGACGAGCGTCAGGTGCGGATCTGCCTGACGAAAAGCGGTCGGCGCTTGCGCGAAAAAGCCCTGAAGATGGACCTCGTCGAGGCGACGGGCCTTGCGCCCGACGAGTTCGAGAAGATGCAGAAGGCGATCGTGACGTTGCGAAACAATCTGATCAAGTCAGTCCGGGACGGCGAATGAGCGCTCGTGCGTGACTAGTTTGTGGGGGCCGAGGGATCTTCAAACGCGGAGACGATGCCGTCAATCATCGCTGCGATGCGCGCGGTATGCCGAAGGTCCTGATGTGTGACGAGCCAGGTTTCGTAGACGGCCCCACGTGCGGGTTCCGGCCATAGCTGCACGAGGCCGTCGCGTTCAGCCAGATGGATCGGAAGCTCACCGATGCCGATGCCGGCCTTTACCGCGGTGCGCAACATGAGGCTGGAATTGAAGGTCGATACGACGCGCCCCGCGTGTACCGGCTCGCCAGAGAGGGTAAGTGATCGATTACCGGTCCAGCTTCCCTGATAGACGACAAGATCGTGGCCCTCGAATGCGGAGCCGGGAACGGGCTTGCCGTGCTGCTCGAGATAAGCACTCGATGCAAAGAGCGCCATGGGCCAGCGAGCGAGGCGCCGCGCGACAAGATCGGGGTTATCCGGCCTGACTGAGCGGACCGCGATATCCGCTTCACGCTTTGCCAGATTCAGCATGCGCGTCGACGTGTCCAGCAGGACGCGCACTTCGGGATGCGCAGCATGCAGGCGTTCGATGGCGGGCAGTAGAAAATCGAGCGCGATCGAGTCCGTGCTGGTGACTCTTACATCCCCCGCAAGCCGCGTATCCGTGCCCTGAGTTCGTCTGACGAGTTCGTGCGCGGAGTGTTCCATTTTCTCCGCCGATCTCAGCGCGGCTTCCCCGGCCGCAGTCAACGCGTAACCCTCAGAGGTACGCAGAAAAAGCGTTGCCCGCAGGGCGTGCTCCAGCGCCGCAATCCGCCTGCCCACCGTCGCCTGATCGAGATTGAGCGTCCTCGCCGCTCCACGGAGCGTCTTTTCGCGCTCCACCGCGAGAAACACTCGCGCGTCGTCCCAGTTCATCGTGCCACCCTCCTGATGCAAATTTGCATCTCACCGCATGAATAATGCTGCGTTTATTCATCAATGTCGATGCCTATACTGAACGCAAGAGTTCCTCGCCAAGTGATCCGACCGGATCAAACGAGCCTCATCAATCGAAGGAGTGGTATCCATGTCTGCTTCAACTTATCGTGTGCCGTCGACCATGACGGCCATTGAAATCAAACAGCCCGGCGGTCCTGAGGTCCTCGTGCCGACTACGCGTCCGGTGCCGGCGCCGGAGGCCGATCAGGTTCTGATTCGCATCCACGCGGCTGCCGTGAACGGCCCAGACGTTTTCCAGCGCAAAGGGCTGTATGATCCGCCCCCCGGCGCTTCGGACATTCCGGGGCTGGAAGTGGCAGGTCAAGTGGTTGCCGTCGGCGCCGACGTGTCCCAGTTCCAGATCGGCGACCTGGTGTGCGCATTGATTCCTGGCGGCGGCTACGCGGAATATGCCGTCGCACATGCTTGCAACACGATGCACATCCCCAAAGGCCTGAGCTTGGTGGAAGCGGGCGCCATGCCCGAAACGTTCATGACGGTGTGGCTGAATCTGTTCCAGCGCGGCAAGCTGGTTGCCGGCGAATCGGTGTTGATCCATGGCGGCGCGTCAGGCATCGGTACCACGGCGACCATGCTGGCGAAGGCGTTCGGCGCGGCGAAAATCATCACGACCGTGGGCTCGCAGGCGCATCGGGAAGCAAGCCTCGCGCTCGGCGCAGACCTCGCGGTCGAATACCGCGAGGACGATTTCGTCGCCGAAACGAAGCGGTTTACCGAGGAAAGAGGCGTCGACGTGATCCTCGACATCATTGCCGGCGACTACGTGGCGAGAAACTATGAGGCCGCAGCCATGGACGGACGGATCCTCCAGGTGGGCGTGATCAAGGGCCCGGCGAAGGATCTCAACCTCGTGCCGATGCTGACGAAACGTCTGACGCATATGGGCTCGACATTGCGATCGCGCACCTCCGCGGACAAGGCGGCCATCGTCAGTGAACTCGAGCAGCATGTCTGGCCACACTTCGAGAGCGGCAAGATCAAACCGGTCGTCTACAAGACCTTTGCGCTCGCCGACGCTCGCGGCGCTCACGAGCTGATCGACTCCGGCACCCACTTTGGAAAGATTGTCCTGACGACAGGTGCCGATCTCATTGGCTGAAGATTGCGTGGTGCAGTAAATGCCGGACGCATCCGCGCACTGACAGGTGACGTTAAGCGCCCGGCAAAGCACCACCCGCAAATCCGCTTATTGCTCGACAACGCCGAGCAGCGCCTGCTTGCCTCCGACGTATTTGTAGAGCGAAATCACACCGTGCTTCAGATCGCCCTTCGCATCGAACTGCGTTTCTCCGAGCACGCCCTGATGATCGGTCGCCGGCATGGCAGCAAGGATTTTTGCCGGCTCGGTTGATTGCGCGCGCTTCATCGCATCGATGATGACACCCACCGCGTCGTACGCAAACGGCGAGTTCAGAACCGGCGCGTAACCGAAGCGCTTCTTGTAGCGCTCGACGAACGCCGGCCCACCGCTCATCTTCAGCAACGGTGCGCCGGCGATCGAGCAAATTACGTTGTCGGCCGCATCGCCCGCGAGTTTCGCGAGATCGTCGGCGCACAAACCGTCGCCGGCCAGCACTTTCATCGTCATGCCCAACTGCTTCGCCTGTTTCGCGAACGGGCCGCCCGTGCCATCGAGGCCGCCATACATGATCGCGTCCGGCTTTTCGCCCTTGATCTTGGTGAGAATCGCGCGGAAATCGACGGCCTTGTCAGTGCTCGCGTCGTGCGACAGCACCGTAATGCCGTTGGCTTTCGCCTGCTTTTCGAATTCCACGGCAAGACCCTGGCCGTATGCGGTCGAGTCGTCGACGATGGCGACCGTTTTGACCTTCAGCGTTTTCGCCGCATAGTCGGCGAGCGTCGGCCCTTGCTGGGCATCGGTGGCGACCACGCGATACGCGGTCTTGAAGCCCTGCTGCGTATAGGCGGGATTCGTCGCTGATGGCGACACCTGCGCGATGCCTGCATCGCTGTAGATCTTCGACGCCGGAATCGTCGAGCCGGACTGCATGTGGCCGACCACCGCGACGACCTTGTCGTCCACCAGCTTCTGCGCGACCTGGGTGGCCTGACGCGGGTCGCCCGCATCGTCCTGCGCGTCGAAGACCAGCGTCACCTTCTTTCCGCCGATCACGAGGCCCGTCTGGTTGATCTCCTCGATCGCGAGCCGGGCGCCATTCTCGGTGTCCTTGCCGAGATACGAGGCCGGCCCCGTCACGGGTGCGGCCTCGCCGATCTTCACCATCTCGTCGGCGCGGGCGACGCCCACTGCAGCGGCCGCCGATACTCCCAGAATGCAGACGGTCGCCATACCGCGACCAAGGACTGTGCTTGTGCTCATACTTCACCCGAAAAGAAGTTGTCATGGTCGGAACGGACGCTAACGGCCGCCCGCCGATCGGAAACACGCGGCCGTTTGCGTCAGCAATGCGGACGGTGTGCCTGCCTTCGCCGGATCGTTCGCACCCCACAGTGCGGCGTCGTTCGTTAGCGGTTTGAATTTATGCAGCCACAATGCGCCGGGATTGCATTGATCTGCCGGAAAATAGAAGAATTGCGGCAGGGCTGCCTCGGACTGATTCGCCGGGCCTCGCCGTATAATCTGGGCGATCCGCCCTCGAGTTCGCGCATGACGACTGCCGACAATTCCAGTCAGGTAACCCAGACTGCTCACCAACTGGTCGAACAACTGGACGCGCTACCGCGTACGCTTCAGGCGCGCCCGAGCCGTTCGGGCGCGGAACTGAGCGTCGGCATTCTGTTGTGGCCGCGCTTTCCAATGCTTTCGCTGGGC
Organism: Paraburkholderia nemoris; assembly: GCF_905221015.1. NCBI lineage: Bacteria > Pseudomonadati > Pseudomonadota > Betaproteobacteria > Burkholderiales > Burkholderiaceae > Paraburkholderia > Paraburkholderia nemoris. The sequence continues at coordinate 172,640 of NZ_CAJNBO010000008.1, forward strand.
GGTCTGTGTGATGCGCTGCGCCACGCAGCGGACCGCGGCGACCAGAGCCGTCAGCTACGCTGCCTGTGGACTATCGTCGGCGCCCAGGGCGAATCGGTCGAAGCGAGTTGCGGCATTCCGGTGCAGGCGCAGTCCACGTTTCCAGACGTCACGCAATTCGACTATCTCGTCGTGATCGGCGGCCTGCTTCCCCATCTCGATCAAGTCGACCGGCGCTACTGGGACTATCTGAAACAGGCTGCCGAGGCGGGCATTCCGCTCATCGGCATGTGCACGGGCAGCTTCGTTCTGGCGCGTGCCGGCCTGATGGAAGACCATGTTGCCTGCGTGCACAGCTTTCACCTCGACGATTACCGGCGCATGTTCCCGGCGCTGCGCGTCGTGACCCACGCCGATTACCTGATCGACGGCACGCGCATCACCTGTGCGGGCGGCATTTCCGTGGTGGAGATGGCAGCGCGCCTGATCAGCCTGCACTGCGGGCCGGACCGTGCGTCAAAAGTAATCCATCAGATGACGGTTAGCCGCCAGGGCGGCTCGTCGTTCGTCGAACGGCGCGCGGCGCTCGGCTACCTGTCGGTGGAAGATGCAACCGTGCGCCACGCGGTGCTGCTGATGGAAGAGAACCTCGAAGCACCATTGAACATCGTGGTCATCGCGAAGATGATCGGCACCAGTGTGCGCAATCTCGAGCGCGCGTTTGCGACCGAGATGAACACATCGCCAAACGAGTTTTACCGGCGGATGCGACTGCGTTACGCGCGCTGGATGCTGGTCAATACAGCGCGCAAGATCACCGATATCGCCTACGAATGCGGCTTCGCGGACTCCGCACATTTCATCCGCGTGTTTCGCGAGGCGTACGGCGTGACGCCCGGCAAGCTGCGCGCATCGCGAGGCGCGGCCGCCGCCTGATCCATCCGGCCGCTCGGCTGCCCGCAAGCCTGTCGCGATTCTTCTACTTTCCGGCAGATCAATGCAATTCGGCGCAGCGGTGGCGCCGTACAGTCCAGTCAAAGGGCTGACGACGCACCCGCGGCACATGGCCTCCCTGCGAACACACGAAAAAATGAGTGCAGTTGTATGCAGATATTGATCCTCGGCGCGGGCGTCATTGGCTTGACGAGTGCGTATTACCTGAGCCGCGCCGGCCACGACGTAACGGTCGCGGACCGCCATCCGGAAGTCGCGAGCGAGACCAGTTCTGGCAATGGCGGCCAGTTGTCGTACAGCTATGTCGCGCCGCTCGCCGGCCCTGGTGTCGTCTCGAAGCTGCCGCGCTGGCTCACGAGCGGGGATTCACCGGTGCGCTTCCGCCCGAAGCTGAGCACCGAACAGTGGCGTTGGTGCTTCGAATTCCTGTCGGCATGCACACGCGAACAAAGCGAATTCACAACACGCAAGCTGCTGTCGCTGTCGTTCCTGAGCCGGACGCTGATCCATGAACTGATCGCCGCCGAACCGGCGCTCGACTTCGACTTCGCCCGTTCGGGCAAGCTCGTGCTGCATCGTGACGCGAGCGAGATGCAAAGCGCAGTCAAGCTGCTTGAATTCCAGCGCACGCTCGGCTGCGAACAAAAGGCGCTGAGCGCCGACGCGTGCGTCGAGCTCGAACCAACGCTCGCGCATCTGCGGCCGTTTCTCGCGGGCGGCATTCATACGCCGAGCGAAGACACGGCCGATTGCGAACGCTTCTGCAAGAGCCTCGAAGCGTTGCTGCGCGCTCGCGGCGTGCGGTTCCTGATGAACACGTCGATAGATTGCCTGAGGCCTACAGCAAGCGGTGGCGTTCAAGCCTGGAGCAACGGTGCGCCGCTCGCGGCCGACCATGTCGTCGTCGCGTTAGGCTCGGCTGCGGCGCGGCTACTGAAGCCGATCGGCGTCCGTGTACCGATCTATCCGCTCAAAGGCTACAGCCTGACGTTCGACCTGCAACCGCATACGGGCGCGCCCCATGTGAGCATTACCGACTTTAGCCGCAAAGTGGTTTATGCCCGGCTCGGCGAGCGCCTGCGCGTTGCGGGCATCGCCGATATCGACGGCTATTCGCTCGAACCCGATCCCACACGTCTCGCGACGCTGCGGGCGGAGACGGCCGCCATGTACCCCGACGTCGCCAGATCTTCCACGGGTAGCGAATGGATCGGCTTGCGCCCCGCGACGCCACGCGGCACGCCGATCGTCGGACCGACGCGCTACCGCAATTTGTGGCTCAACGTCGGCCATGGCGCGCTCGGTTTCACGCTGGCGACGGGTTCGGCGGCGCTGCTGACGCAGTGGCTGACAGGCAGCAACGGCCAGGAACTGCGCAGCGCATTTACCCTTTCGCACTGACGCCGCAAGGCGAAGCATTGTGTAACGCCGCGCCCACTTCAAAACATCATCGATCCCGCATGACAGAAAAGGCCAACATCGTCGTTATCGGTACAGGCGGCACCATTGCCGGCCAGGGCAAAGCCGCCATCAACACGTCCGCCTACCTGTGCTCCGTGCTCGGCATCGATGAGATTCTCCGCACGATTCCACATGCGTGGGCGCTGGCGAATTTGCGTGCGGAGCAGTTGCTGCAAACCGGCTCGGAGAATTTCAACAACGAGCATCTGCTTGCAATCGGCAGGCGCGTTTCCCGATTGCTCGCGCAGGATGACGTTGATGGCGTAGTGATCACGCACGGTACCGATACGATCGAGGAAACCGCGTACTTTCTGCATCTCACACTCAAGAGCGCAAAGCCCGTCGTCGTGGTCGGCTCGATGCGGCCGCCGTCGGCCATGAGTTCCGATGCGGCGTTGAATCTCTACGATGCGATTGCGGTGGCTGCGCATCCATCCTCGCGCGGCATCGGCACACTGGTCGTCGCCAACGACGAGATCCACACTGCCCGGGACGTCGTAAAGAGCAACAGCGTCAAGCTCGAGGCGTTCCGTTCGCCGTACGGCGCGCTTGGCCATGTGATCGAAGGCCAGCCGCGCTACTATCGCCGCCCATGGCGTGCCCATACGCTCGACACGCCGTGGTCGATCGATACGCTTGGGGCCCTGCCCAAAGTAGACATCGTCTATGCGTACGGCGCACTCGCCGCCGACGCAGTAGACGCAATCGCCGCGCGCGCACGAGGGCTGATCTATGTGGGCACCGGCAACGGCAACGTCGCGGAGCATCTCATCGCGCCGCTGCGCGACGCTGCCCGACGCGGGGTTCATGTGGTGCGCGCATCGCGCACCGGCAATGGAATTGTTTTACGCAATGGCGCACAGCCCGACGACGAATACGGCTGGCTCACCGTCGAAGATCAGATCCCCCCAAAAGCCCGCATCCTTCTGACGCTGGCACTCACCCAAACGAACGACATGCAAGCGTTGCAAGTCGTCTTCGAGCGCTACTGAAGCGCGTCCTCCTGCTCTACACGGCCTTCAGGCGAATGAGGGAATAACTGGCGCACGTGTGCGGTCTTGCAAGGTGAGCACGCACGAAGCGCGAGCATCCAGCGCAGCGCAACGCATCTGCCGCGGACAACACGGCTCAGTGAACGTCCGCCATTCTCTCGCCCTCAAGGCACAAGGAGTACCAACATGAAATCGGCTTCGTTGAATCGGCGTACTGCCTCGCCATTACTCAGCTTCGTGATGGCAGGAGCCGTGCTGATGGCAAGTTCAGCGAGCGTCTTTGCGCAAGCCATGCCGCAGCCCGCACCCCATCAGGTCACGCGTGCGGAAGTTATGCATGAACTCGAAGAACTGGAGGCAGCGGGTTACAACCCTTCCCAGGGGGACGATGGTTCGTACCCCGCCGATATACAGGCTGCGCAAGAGAAGGTTGCCGCCAAACACAGGGCGGAAAGAGACGCGATGATGAACGCAGGGCAGAACGCGCAGGCAAAGCCCACGCCGTAAGGTATGGGTGCCGTCGGCATATTTTCAGATTGACGTCAACGAAGTAGCACGTTGAAAGGACGGGCGGTCTTTCGGGTCCGCCCAAGTCGGGACCCTTTGCGCATTAGAGGAACGGCGAAATGTTCTCCATCGCGCGCGTCACGTAGACCTCCTTCTCCCCCACTGGCGCCACATAGTGAATCGCGCTACGTGCAGCCTCGACACCTTCCAGACGCGCGATGAACCAGGCTGCCAGATACTGTGACGACAGACACCCGCCGGCTGTCGCGACGTTTCCCTTCGCCACGAACGGCTGATTGAGCACAGCCACACCCGCCTCCTCGACCCAAGGTTTGGTGGTCAGGTCCGTGCAGGCCGGAAGGTCGTCCAGCAAGCCCAGCTTCGCAAGTATCAGCGTTCCCGAGCATTGCGCGCCCAGCAGCTGGCGCGTCGGATCGAACTTCAGTTGTGACATCAACGCGCCATCAGCGACGACGTCCCGGGTCAGCCTCCCACTCCCCACCAGCACTGCGTCGGCGTCGCATGCGTCCTTTAGCGACGCTTGCGCCTCGATCACCACACCGTTCATCGAACGCACCTTGTCCGTCGGACTGGCGATCGAAACTCGCCAGTCCGGCCGCTTGACCCGATTGAGGATACCGAGCGCGATCAGCGAGTCGAGTTCGTTGAAGCCTTCAAAGGTCAGGATAGCGATGTGCATGGGGGCCTCGTGCGAGTGGAGACGTTGTATTGCGCCATCGTAGAACCGATAATCAATACATTCAAATAATTGTCATGGATACGCTCTGGCATGCCTCAGCCCCGTTACAAGCAACTGGTCGACCGTCTCGCGGCCGATATCCGCGCGGGGCGGCTGCGTCCCGGCACGCGGCTGCCAACGCACCGCGATCTCGCGGCTCGAGAAGGACTGGCGCTGGTCACGGCCACGCGCGTCTACGCCGAGCTGCAAGCGATGGGCCTGGTAAGCGGCGAAACCGGTCGCGGCACGTTCGTCAAGGAGGCGCTCCCGCGCGGTCAAGGTATTGATCTGCAAGCCTGGAGCGCTGACACAGTGGATCTGAGTTTCAACAATCCCTCGTTGCCGGATCAGGGAGACCTTCTGCGCGCGGCGTTGCGCCAGCTCGCCGCCGCAGGCGACCTGGAGGCGCTGCTTCGATACCAGCCTCATGGCGGGCGAGAGCACGAGCGGGCGACCGTGGCGCGCCACCTGACCAGCCGGGGACTGGCGGTACCGGCTGAAACCATATTGCTCGTGAGCGGCGCGCAGCATGGGCTGACAACAATCGCCATGGCCCTGCTCGAGCCCGGCGACGTGGTAGCCGTAGATGCCTTGACGTACCCGGGATTCAAGCTCGCCGCCGAGGTCAACCGGCTGGAACTCGCCCCCATTCCTGCGGCCGGGAACGGCCCGGATCTCGACGCATTGGCGGCACTATGCAAGCGACGGCGAGTACGCGCCGTGTACGCGATGCCGACGCTCCATAACCCGCTCGGCTGGGTGATGAGCGCAACGCGGCGTCGCGAGCTGGTCGCCATCGCCCGGCAGCATGGACTGATGCTCGTCGAGGACGCGGCCTACGCGTTCCTGGCGGAAGGCGCCCCGCCGCCTTTGGCAGCGCTTGCTCCGGAGACGACAGTCTATGTGTCGAGCTTATCGAAGAGTGTTGCGACCGGGCTGCGCGTCGGCTTCGTCTGTGCCCCGCGCGAATGGGTTCCGAGGCTCGAACGAGCCATCCGGGCAACGACCTGGAACACCCCGGCGACCATGACGGCCATTGCCTGCGGCTGGATCGAGGACGGCACCGTGGCCAGGCTTGAAGCCGACAAACGGAGGGATGCCGCACGGCGCCAGAGCATTGCCGCTGAAGTCCTGCGCGGGCTGAAACGGATCAGCCATCCCGCGTCGTACTTCGTCTGGCTTCCTCTGCCGCAGGAGGTTCGGGCAGACGCGATCGCGATGGCGTTGATGCGCGAACACATTTCCGTGTCGACGGCCCATCCGTTCGCGACGTCAGCGCATGTGCCTCATGCCATCCGGTTGGCTCTCGGCTCCGTCAGCCTGTCCACGTTAAAGCAGTCACTGGAGACGGTAGCTCGTGTCGTTGCCGACCAGACCTACTGATGCACGGATGCGGCGGTGCAATCCGACAGACAGGAGTCGCTGGTCAAAGAGCTTAATGATCGATATAAAGGAGAACGTGTAAATGGAGGCAGTAGCATTGAGAACGGCTAATAGGCGGCGTCAATCATGAATCCAGAAATCGTGCCGGCGCAAACCGCGCTTGTCGTCATGCATTATCAGACTGACATTCTCGGGCTCTTTCCATCGGTTGCGCCGGTCTTGCTCGCCAATACGCGCAAGCTATGCGACGCGGCGCGGGCCAAAGGCGTCCGTGTCTGTTTCGCCAATCTCCGCTTCAGTCCGGGCTATCCGGAGGTCAGCCCATTGAACAAGAATGGGCAGGGAATCAAGCAACTCGGCTTGTTCGTCGACGACCGGCCCTCGCCGGAGTTAGGCCAGCAGGCGAGTGAACCCGTCATCATCGCGCATCGCGCCAGCGTGTTCTTCGGCACCGGTCTGCAGGCACGACTTCTCGCACAAGGTGTCGATACGCTGATTATGGTCGGCATTGCATCGACTGGTGTCGTGCTCTCGTCGGTCGCGTATGCGAGCGACGCGGACTTCCGCCTGTACACGGTCAAGGATTGCTGTTACGACCCGGATCAGGTGGTACATGAACACCTGTTCTCTACCGCATTCGATTCGCGCACCACGGTGCTGTCGCTTGCGGATGCGTTGGTTCTGCTCGCCTAGACGTTCGACGTCCGCGCCGGTTTCATTCGTGCTCGATGCCAAGCAGCCGCGCGTCCAGCCGACGCGCTAACGCCGCGCCGCCTTCGCGCATCACTGCATCGTGATTCCATTGGAAAACCGGTCGCAACAGCGGCGCCAATGCATTCATCCATGCGCGAGTGGTACGCACGCACCAGTCGTAGCGGACCACGGTCAGGTTGCGTCCGTCGGTTGAAAAGCTCCACCGGCCGGCGCCTTCGACGTCGCCACTGGCCTCCCCCTCCAGCGCGACCAACGGCTCGACGCGCGTCACCCGCATATCGAACACGAGGCGATAGGGCAGCCGGCCTTTCCACGTGTAGCGTTGTACGACGCCCACGCCCTGATCGGAACCGGCCTCCAGCTGGTCCACGCGCTCAACGTTATTCCACCACTCGGGCCAGCGCGCCGAATCATGGATTGCCGCCCAAACTTCCTGCACCGGCGCATCGATGCGCCAAATGGTGGAAAAGCGGTATTCGGCCGTTCGCAAGTTATTGAAGACGCGGCAGGCGCACAGCGAACGCGGTTTCTGCCTCGTCGGAGCGCGCCTCGATCTCGCCGCCATGGGCCTTGGCAATCTCGCGCGCGATATACAGTCCGAGCCCCAGGTTGCCGTCGGCGTTATATGAGTCTTCATGATGCAGGCCGCGCTGGAGCGGGTCGAAGATCCGATGCAGCGTCGTTTCATCGATGACAGGTCCCCGGTTCCTCACCTCGAAACGTACGTTCCGCTCTTCGCCTATCACGACCACTCGCACGGGCGCGTCCGGCGCGCCGTATTTGATTGCATTCAACACAAGGTTGCCGAGCAACTGCTGCAGACGGCGGCCGTCCCAAACACCCCGGCAGTCCCCTTCCACTTCCAGATCGATCTGACGGTCCGGGTGCGCTGCCCGCAACGTGTCGAGTTCGTCGGCAAGCAGTTTCTCCAGGTCGGCATCAGTCGGCGCGATATTGATCCCTAAACCCAGCCTGGTTCGATTGAAATCAAGCATATCGTTCAGAAGCGCCTGCATGCGGGCGCCGCTTCTGATCAAACGGGATGCCGCTACGGATACCTGCTCCCCGGCGTTCAATGCCGCCAGATATTGGGCCGTCATCAGGATGGTCTGAAGTGGGCTGCGCATATCGTGCCCGAGCATGCCAAGCAAAAGATTGCGAGCCTGATCGACTTGCGCGCTGAAATACCCGACCGATTCGGCAAGCGCCTGATCGATGGCCTCGTTGAACCGGATCACATCATCCGGATGTGGCGCTTCGGGCTGACACTCGTCCATCCAGAGGCGCAGGACGCTCGCGCGCAAGGCCCGGTACTCTGCCGCCAACTGGTTAATGTCGAACCCGCCTCGCGCCCGCAGAAGGGCGTGCGTCTGCGCACCTGTCTCTGGCGCGCCGATCAGTATGGGAGCCCGCCCCATCGACTTTTCGGCTTGCGCTTCCCGGGTCTGGGCCGTCGACAGATCTTTCGCGACGGCTTGCAGAATCTGTTGCGCGTGGTCTCGCAGGGCGAGCGATTTCATGTCCACGGCTGCCGGCAACAGAGTAGCGGCGAACGTCTCCCATTGCACCAGAATCGTTTCCATGTCGCGCAGGATGAAGTCAGCCAATCGCATGTTTGCCCTCAAAGAAGCCGAAAGAGACAGTATGGCGCATCCGCTGAGCTTATATTACGCACAAGTAGCTGCTTTGACGCTATTGGCCCCCTAAACGCCCGGCAGGCGGACGAGGAAGCCCTCAAGCGCCCGATTGAACGCTCCATTGTCCTCGACATGAGGTATATGCCCAATTCCCGGCAACACGTTCATGCGTGCGTCGGGCAACAGTCGTGACAGGCGTAATCCGTCGCTAAGCGGCGTTACGCCATCGGTCCTCCCCCAGATCACCTCGACCGGCATGCTCAGCGACGCGTAGTCCGGAGAGCGACTGCTTCTACTGAGCCCCGGATCATTGACGAATGCATCCAGCCAGTAGCCATATGCCTGCGTTGTTCCCACCACAGAAAGCGGTCGCTGATAGACGGCAATCCGGTCGGCAGTCAGCGCGTCATGACGTGAGGTGAATTTCCGCAGAAACCACCCGGTGAGCCACGGATTGGTCGCCGTCGCGGCGATCACGGGCCGCGCCACGGCAGGTACCTCAATCAGGCTGCCGAGCAAGCCACGTTCGGCTGGCGGCGGATCGATAGAGAGCGCAACGTCCACCAGTACCGCCGCTTTAAATCGGCTGGGTTCGGCCATCAATGCTTCGACAGTAGCGCGCCCGCCGAACGAATGACCCACGAGAATCACCCGCGAAAGCTTCAGCGTGTCGAGCATCCCGAGTATGCGCAAGGCCTGGTGGCCTGTGTCGTACGTGTTGTCCGCGGGCCGGCTGGTGTACCCAAACGGCGGCAGATCCACCGCGATGCAGTGATAGCCGGCCTGAGCGAGATAGTCCATGGTCGGAAGCCATGTCGAGCTCCAGGCGCCCACGCCTGAAATGAAAACGATCGGCTGTCCGCTAGCAGGGCCGCGCTCCTGTATCAGCATGTCCACGTCCGTCGCCCGTACGAAGCGCGATCCGGCCGGCGCCGCGCTCCGCGCGATGTCCCGCTCGCGGCTGTGCGCGATCAGATCCGCGCCGCCTAATACGGCAAGCAGCGCGATGATCGGCACAGCGACCAGTGCGACCGCGACTTTATAAAGTTTCATGGCGTTCTACGCATTCTTTTTATGCTTGATGGGTTCGGCGGCACACTTATTCTGGCCGATGATTATGTACAGTTATGCTCAGCCAATTTTCTCAAGATTGAGATCGACCGATAATATCAAGTCCGCTTAAACTTGCGCACCGACGCTTGAAACATTTTGATGGCTTCAGGAATCACCAATTGACTTCCGGGAATAGGCAAAAATAAAAAATGCTATTAACCACCCTCGCCCCCGCTTTCTTTTTGAGCCGCGGTCGTATTACCCGCAGCGAATGGCTGACCCGGATCATCATTGCCGCATTCGTATGCGCCGCCTTCGGCAGCCTTGCCGGCTCCTGGTTTGGCGAGATCGGCGCGGCCGTCTTCGCGATCGCTTTTCTCTGGAGCGCGGTTGCGCTCTCCACCCAGCGCCTCCACGACACCGGACGGTGCGGATGGGCGTTGCTGACCGCCATCGTTCCGGTGTTCGGGCCGATCTGGGTGTTGATCCACGTATTGCGCCGCGGCGTCGATCATGAGAACCGCTTTGGCCCCGATCCGGCAACTCGCGCGGATTACCTCAAAGTCAACATCGGGGAGTGAGGCAGACATGGCAACGGTCAACGACGTCACTCAGCTAAACCGGATTCCCGTATTTTCAATCGCTACACCCACCTCCACGCTGGAAGTCGTCGAGGCGCTCACCCAGACCAATCTGCCGGTGTCGGTAGGCGGCGGCCACTTCAGCATGGGCGGACACACCGCGAGTCCTGGCACCCTGCATCTGGATATGCGCAAGATGAACCGTGTGCTCCGGTTCGAGCCGCACACGTCGGTGATTCGCGTACAGGCCGGTATCCGCTGGTGCGATATCCAGCGGTTTATCGATCCGCACGGTCTGTCGGTCAAAATCATGCAGACCTATGCGAACTTCACGGTGGGCGGCGCGCTGTCGGTGAACGCCCACGGACGATACATGGGCTTGGGGCCGGTCGTGCTCTCAGTACGGGCGATTACGCTCGTGCTCGCCAACGGCGAAGTAGTTAACGCCACCCCCACCGAGAACAGCATGTTGTTCAACGCGGCGATCGGCGGATATGGCGGCGTAGGCATCATCACGGAAGCGGAGCTTGACCTTGTGCCCAATACGCGGGTCAAGCGCAGCGACCGCAAGATGCGCACTGCCGATTACAAAGCATGGTTCGATACAACCGTGCGCAGCCATCAAGATGTGATTTTCCACAATTTCGATCTCTATCCGCCGCGCTATACGCGCGGCCGGGCGATCAGCTGGACGGTCACCGATGAGCCGGCTACGTCGGCGCGATTGCAGCCGCTCAGTCGCGGTTTTCTTGCTGCGAAATACTTTCTTTGGGCAATCACTGAAACGCCGCTCGGCAAGTTTCGTCGCGAGTATCTGTACGACCCGCTGCTGCATTTTGGCAAGAAGGTGCACTGGCGCAATTACGAAGCCGGTTACGACGTCGCGGAACTCGAGCCAGTCGGGCGACGCCAGCGCACGTATGTGTTGCAGGAGTACTTTGTGCCCGTAGACGCCGTCACGCGATTTGCCGAGGCGTTGTCGGTGATTCTCTCGCGGCATCGGGTGAACGCGGTCAACATTTCGATCCGCCATGCGCTCGCCGACAACCGCACCGTCATGGCGTGGGCGCACGGCGAGACGTTTGCCTTCGTGCTCTACTACAAGCAGCGTACTCGTGAAAATGCCAAAGAACGCGTTGCAGTATGGACGCGCGAACTGATCGACGCCGTGCTCGCCGTGGGTGGCACCTACTATCTGCCCTACCAGTTGCACGCAACGCGCGAGCAGTTCCATCGTGCGTATCCGCGGGCGCGCGAGATGTTTGCGCTCAAGCGGGAGCTCGATCCGCAATATCGCCTGCGTGGTGCGCTGTGGGATCGCTACTATGCTCCGGAGCGAAGCGCGCTCGACGCGACGGCTGAAGTGACGCCTGCCGTTACGGCGGCACAAGAGGACAGCAACAGCAACGGCACCCTGTTCGCCACGATCTATCGTAACGAGCGCGAAGCTGATCGTTTCTATGCATTCCTGCAGAACATTTTCAACGTGCTGCCCGAGGACCGTCTGCACACGTTGATCAAGACGTCGACAACCGAACACACGGGCGACGAGCGCATCTATCGCGCGATCCAGGCGGGTCTCAAACCGATCACGCCGCGCCTCGCGATGCTCACGCATGCGCTGCCGTCCCTATCGATGCAAAAGGCCGAAATGGGCCGGCAGGCCGCCTTGCTGCTGGGCGATTCGCCGCTGCAGGACTATGTCGAGATTGGCACGACAGGGCGCTACGTTCGGGCCATGAAGAAGTATCTGCGGCTCAAAGGCAAGGTGACCCTGGTTCATGACGTGCGGCCGGGAATGAGCCCGGTCGATATTGTCGAGCGTGGGCAGATCGGCTCGATCGGCGAGTTCCAGCCGCTGAACGACTACGCGCCCATCGCGCTGCCTGCCGCTAGCGCGGACCTGGTGAGTTGCTTTGTCGGCTTGCACCACATGGCGCCGGTGAAGCTCGCGCCGTTTCTCGACTCGATCGCGCGAATCGTCCGTCCCGGTGGCTATTTCGTGGTCCGCGATCACGACGTCACGACGCCGACTATGGATGCATTCGTTTCACTTGCCCATACGGTTTTCAACGCGGGCCTCGGAGAAACGTGGGAAACCAATCGGTCGGAGTTGCGTCATTTCGCCAGCGTGGACGACTGGATCGCGCGCGTCGAAGCCGCAGGTTTTCGCCATACCGGCATGCGCCTGACCCAGCAAGGCGATCCGTCGGACAACATCCTGATGGCGTTCGTGCGTCATGGAGAGGCGGCATGATGCGGCCGTTGCGCAAGGCGCTTCTTATCATCGCCACCACGATGGTGATCGGGGGCGCGCTCACATTCGCGATGCCGGCCGCGCATGCCGCTGCGTCCTCCGCGACGTCTGAGACACAGGGCGTCTCATACCAAAGCCCCGTGCCGGTGGCGGACCGCCGCGGCACCGAGCAGACGCTGCTGACTTTTCCGGAGTGGTATCTCGTGCACAGCCCGGCAGAGTACGCGCGAATCGTGCAACACGAACCATCGCACGACTTTCCGTTTCTGGATCAGATCGGCCAGCTCTGGTCGAGTTACGCGACCGTCACGCGTGAGCAGATGCACGACAACTATCCGCTCAATCCCGGTTACCACGTGATGATCTGGGTGATCGCATCGAGCACGACCGTGGAGTATGCCCTGCGCTCCCTCTACGAAAATACCGTGGGTCGCGCGAGCTGGCTGCTCGGCGGGAAGAAGCTCACCGACGAAGACCGCTATGGCGCAGAGGCGGCTCAGGAGTACGTGGACTTCATCCGTCAGGAGCCCTGGTACCTGTTCGATTTCGGCACCCGCCTTCGCCATCTCTGGAGCGATGTCCCATTGTGGGGACCGGATCTCGTGCGCAAATGGGAACGCCGCTACGCGTTGACCACCGAATACGCGATCAAGGCTGTGTACGGAAAACTGATCGAGAAGGCGACGCGTGCCACCTACACACCGGCCCTGATGACGACCGACGTGGTCGTCGACCGCCTGCCCGATGGGTGGTCGGCACCGGATCACGTCAGCGTGCTTGCCCGTCTGCCGGACGGTCGGGCATTACTTGCGTTGCCGCGCTATTTCGACTTCAGACTGGCGGCGACAGCGCTCGCGCAACAGGGCATTCATCTCACCGACATCGCCGGCAACACGTCGGTCATTCTGGTCACGGTGTGGGCGAAAGACGACGCCCCGTTGCCCGCCGGCAGCGGCCGCGTATTGTTCGAACAGCCGCTGACCATGCCGGCTCATACCCGGCGCGTCGCGTTGTTGATGCCGGTTCGCGATCTGTCCGATTTTCTGGCGGCAACCGGGAAAAACGGCCTGGTAACGGAGCACGTGTACGACTATTGAAGAGGCAGAGGGTGCGGAGCGGCGGCGGGAAGCGGGCAAGCCTGACCGGCGCTCCATGGCGCACACGATGCAAGGGACCTTCTGTTAATCCGTCGCACCCAGGTAAGCGGCTTTCAGCGCGGCCACTTCGAACTTCACCATTTTCATCATCGCCTGAGCGACACGCCCTGCCTTTACCGGATCGGGGTCAGCCATCATCCTGATGAGTTCGCCTGGAACGATCTGCCACGAGACGCCGAAGCGGTCTTTCAGCCAACCGCACGCCTCGGGCGAACCACCGCCCTCGAGAAACGCATTCCAGTAGCGGTCAACTTCTGCCTGATCGGCACAGTCGACCATAAGGGATATCGCGTGGTTGAACGGGTCGCCCCCGCCAGACGTCATGGCAATGAAGGGTTGCCCAAAGAGAACAAATTCGACCATCTTCGTGGAACCGGCGGCCGGTACCGGTGTAACCCGATTGACGCGCGAGTCCGGAAAAATACTCGCATAGAAAGCAGCGGCCTCCTCAGCCTGATCGGAATACCAAAGAAAAGGCGTGATCTTTTGAATCGTCATGGCAAATCTCCTGTCAGTGGTGGCTGAATGCGGAGCTAAGCCGCATGCTGCCATTGAGACGACGAAGGAAGGCTATCAAAATCGACATGCCAGGAAGAAAAATTTCACTTTTTACCCGCTGCGCTCACAGCAACGGCAGCGTCAGCCTGATGTGCTCCGCGAATACCGTAATCAGATGGGCGGGACGCTCCCGCTCGAACTTCAGCGTTATGCCAACAGTGGGCAGGGACGGAAGCGCCGGATCCCCATTGAGTATGCAGAGATCCGGGGGAACTGCCGTCTGTGTGATAACGGCAACGGCCTGCCCCGAGCGGACCAGGGCCGTCAGACCGGCAAGACTGCTGCTCGCATAGGCGATGCGGTAAGCCCTGCCCGCGCGTTGCAGCGCTTCGCAGGCCGCCACATGGTCGAGCGTGTCGGGATCGGAAACCGCCAGCGGCAAGGGGTCGAAGTGCGCGGAATCCAGTCCCGGATAGCCAACCCACACCAGCGGTTCGCGGCGAATGATGTCGTCATTCGCCGCGTCGTCCGGCAGCGAGATCATCGCAAGGTCCAGCGCATGCATCTCCAGTTGTTCGAGCAATCGTGGGGTCGGGGCGCACATGACCTCCACCAGGGCATGCGGGTGCTGGCTCGAGAACTGGCGCAGCAAATGCGGCAGGAAAACGGCGGCGTAGTCGTCCGGACAGCCGAAGCGGATCGTCCCCGACAGCCCTTTGCCGGACAGATCGGCCATCGCCTCGTCATGCAGGCGCAGGATGCGTTGGGCGTGGATCAACAGGCGTTCGCCGGGATTGGTCAACACTACCCCTCGCCCCGTGCGCTGGAATAGCGGCTGATCGACGATTTCTTCGAGGCGCTTCATCTGCTGACTCAGCGCCGACTGGGTCCGGCCGATCCGGTTGGCCGCGCGGCTGAGCGCCCGGACTTCGGCAATGACGATAAACGAACGCAGCAGATCAATTTCCAGGGAAAGACTCAAGGTATAAGCCCCGCTTCTATCTTCGATAAGAACTATTCGATTCTATGAAAGCAGAGAGCCATCTAGACTGCAAGTTATTCTCGCCACCGACCCAGGAGAAGCAAGGTGTCCCTGAACAACGACGCAAATTTCTGGCGCAACGCCAGGCAGCACCTCATCCGCTACGGCGGCACCTTCGAGCCGATGATTATCGAGCGCGCCCAGGGCAGCTTCGTCTATGACGCGGACGGCCGCGCGATTCTGGATTTCACTTCGGGGCAGATGAGCGCGGTGCTTGGGCACAGCCATCCGGAGATCGTGTCGGTTATCAACGAATATGCCGGCAAGCTCGATCATCTTTTCAGCGGGATGCTGTCGCGGCCGGTGGTCGATCTGGCGACCCGGCTGGCCGAAATTACGCCTGACGGGCTCGACCGGGCGCTATTACTCAGTACGGGCGCGGAGTCGAACGAGGCCGCCATTCGCATGGCGAAGCTCGTCACCGGTAAATATGAAATCGTCGGCTTTGCGCAGTCCTGGCACGGCATGACGGGGAACGCGGCATCCGCGACTTACAGCGCCGGTCGCAAGGGCGTCGGTCCGGCAGCCGTCGGTTCCTATGCGATCCCCGCGCCGTTCCCATACCGGCCGCGTTTCGAGCGCAATGGCGAATACGATTACCTGGCGGAGCTGGACTACGCCTTCGATCTCATCGATCGTCAGTCCAGTGGCAATCTCGCCGCCTTCATCGCGGAACCGATCCTCAGTTCCGGCGGCATCATCGAACTGCCGGTCGGCTACATGGCCGCACTAAAGCGCAAATGCGAGGAGCGCGGCATGCTGCTGATCCTCGATGAAGCGCAAACGGGCGTCGGGCGTACGGGCACGATGTTCGCCTGTCAGCGCGACGGCGTCACGCCCGACATTCTCACCTTGTCGAAGACGCTGGGCGCAGGTCTGCCGCTCGCGGCCGTCGTGACCTCCGCACAGATCGAGGAGCGGGCCCATGAATTGGGTTACCTGTTCTATACGACCCATGTGTCCGATCCGCTTCCCGCCGCCGTCGGTTTGCGGGTGCTGGATGTGGTGGAGCGCGAGGGGCTGGTTGCGCGTGCGAACGTAATGGGCGAGCGACTCAGGCGCGGCCTGCTCGATTTGATGGAACGCTTCGAGTGCATCGGCGACATTCGTGGACGAGGGCTGCTTCTGGGGATGGAGATCGTCAAGGACCGCCGCACGAAGGAGCCGGCGGATGGGCTCGGCGCGAAGATCACCCGAGAGTGCATGAACCTGGGGCTCAGTATGAATATCGTGCAGTTGCCCGGTATGGGCGGTGTGTTCCGGATTGCGCCTCCGTTGACTGTGCTCGAGAGTGAGATCGACCTGGGTTTGGATCTGCTTGGGCAGGCGATCGAGCGCTCGCTGTAATCGCTTCGGTGTTCATAACAAACGGCCGGAAACGACATGTAATGCTCACACTTTCAAGTCACCCTGCCACAACCTTGATGAACTCTTCCAGCACAGGATTGACCGTGTCGGTTCGCCAGACAAACTCGACTGGATAAGATAGGGTTAGGTCCGCATGATCCATCAGAACCACCTGATTCGGGCAACTATATATGGACGCCTCAGGAACGATCGCGTACCCCATGCCCGCTGCCACCAGGCCGAGTATCGTCGATACGTCGCCACCGATAGGCACGATATGCGGCGAAAACCCGGCAAGCTGGCATTGATGAATCAGAAAATCGTAGTACGCCGGCGCCACTTCCCTTGCGAACCACATGCATGGCTCGTCCTTGAGGTCGGCTAACCGTTCCGGTATGGCGGGCGCAGACCCGTCGCCAGGGCGCGGCATCGCGAGCTTGAGACGGCAGTCGAACAGATGACACGCGGAGAAAGTCGGATCGCGCGGGTCGCGCCACGCGAGAAATCCGCCGTCGAGGCTGCCATCCGAAATCCGCGCCAACTGCTTCGCTGCCAGCGCCGGTTCGAGCATGATCGTGACATCGGGATGAGTGATCTTGAAGTCACGAACCGGCTTCAGCGTCGCGGGATGCCAACTGTAGTTCGGCGCGAGTCCGATTCTCAACGCACCCGATTGGCCTCTCGCAATGCGCACGAATAAGTCGCGCGCCGCTTCCACATCGTTCAGTACACGTCTCGCGTCGATGGCAAACTGCGCGCCCGGAGTGGTCAGCAGCACGCCCTTGGCGTTGCGATGAAACAGGTCGCTGCCCAGTTCCTCTTCGAGATCGCGGATCTGCCGACTCAATGCCGGCTGAACAATGTGGAGTCGTCGCGCGGCCTCCGCTACGCTGCCGCAATCCGCTACGGCAAGAAAATATCGAAGGTGTCGGAGTTCCATGTCTTATCGGGTTGGGCATGCCTATGCTTCAAAAGTATAGCTGCCATTTTTGAAGAGTATGCGTGCCGCGGCACGCCTCGCGCTTAGTGTACTGACACGCATAACTACACGTGAGCAGACAAAATGGCGAGTGTGAAAGCGGTCGGTCATCGACCGGACAGAGTGGCGGTGCCCAGCCGACGCGCGGTTGCAGCGGCATCGGTGGGTAATGTTCTTGAGATTTACGATTTCATTGCCTATGGCATTTTCGCGGTGCCCATATCCAGGACGTTTTTCCCCGCCAGTTCCGACTTCGCCGCGCTGATCCTGACGTTCATCACCTTCGCGGTGGGCTTCCTCGTGCGGCCAGTGGGCGCGCTCGTACTAGGCCGATACGCGGACCGCGCGGGTCGCAAGAAGGCTTTGAGCCTCACGCTGCTGCTCATGGCTGCCGGTACCGTTGTGCCAGCCGTGTGCCCGTCGTTCGCGAGCATCGGCATTGCCGCGCCGCTTGTCATCGTGCTTGGCAGATTGATCCAGGGCTTTTCGGCGGGCGGCGAGATCGGCGGCACGGTAGCGATGCTGGTCGAGAACGCGCCACCGTCGCGTAAGGGGCTGTTCGGCTCCTTCCAGCAAATGTCTCAAGGCGGCGGCACGCTGATCGCCGGATTCGTCGGACTGGCGCTAACGAGCCTCTTTACCCAGGAGCAGATCTTCGGCGGCGCATGGCGTCTGGCGTTCGCCTTCGGCTTGTTGATCGGTCCGGTCGGCTGGTACATCCGGCGCTCTGTCGATGAAACACCGGTCTTCGAGCAATCTCAGCGTTTGCCGCGCCGAGCCCTGTGGACGCAATTGGTCGAATACCGGAGCCAGGTGGCAACCGGTGTGGCAATCATGGTGTTCTGGACGATCGCCACCTACGTTTCGAATTACTTCACGACCTACGCTGTTCGCGAGGTTCATCTAAGCCTCTTTGACAGTTATGTCGGACAGGTCAGCTATGGCATTGCAATGATGACGATGTGTCCCATCATCGGTCATCTGTCGGACCGGATCGGCACCCGTACACCCATGCTGATCGGTGCCGCGCTCACTGCAATCGCCGCCTATCCGCTGTTCGTGCTGCTTTTCCATTACCCAGGACTCGCTACGCTCGTAGCGGTGCAGGTCACCATCGCGATCCTGCTTGCCTGCTACGCCGCTTGTGCATCGAGCGTGCTCGGTGAGGTCTTCCCGACGGAATTTCGCGCAACCGGCGTCGGTTTTGCTTATGCAATCGGCGTGACGGTGTTTGGCGGCTTTACGCCGGTCGCGGTGACTACGCTGATCGGTTTCACCGGCGATCGCCTTGTGATCGGGTACTACCTCGCGGCAGCGGCGTTGATCAGCTGCGTGCCGGTGCTGTTTATGAGCAAAGGCAAAGGCAACCCGGAACCGGACACCGCCCAGGCCCAGCTCGAGTAATTGCATCGCCCAGTCGCATGCCCTAAAAACAGATCTCATCAAAACTGAAAATGATTTACGACGAATCGATTATCGCCTTTGAACCCGAACTGATCCGTATCCGGCGACATCTCCATGCGAATCCCGAGCTCCGTTTCGAAGAACAGTGGACGTCCGACTATGTCGCCGGTCTTCTTGACGACTGGGGAATACCGGTCGTTCGAGGGATCGGCGGGCATGGACTTGTCGGTGTTCTGCGTCACGGAAAGAGCGAGCGCTCCGTTGGTTTGCGCGCTGACATGGATGCGCTGCCGATGCACGAAGCGAACACCTTCGCGCACGCGTCGCGTTATGCGGGCAAGATGCACGCGTGTGGCCACGATGGACATACCGCCATGCTGCTCGGCGCGGCGCGCTATCTTTCCCAGCATCGACAGTTCGACGGCACCGTAAACTTCATCTTTCAGCCCGCAGAGGAAGGCGGTGGCGGCGCGCGTCTGATGATCGAGGACGGCCTGTTCAACCGATGCCCAATGGACGCCGTGTTTGGCGTTCACAACTGGCCGGGCATGCCAGCGGGCAATTTCGGCATCCGTCCGGGTGCGTTGATGGCGTCGAGCAACACGTTCGAAGTGCGCATAAACGGACGCGGCTCGCATGCCGGGCAGCCACATCGTAGTGCGGATCCTGTCATGGTCGCTGTCCAGATCGCGCAAGCCTGGCAGACGATCGTGTCGCGCAACGTCGATCCAAACGAGTCGGCTGTGTTGTCAGTCACGCAAATTCACGCCGGTAGCGCAGTGAACGTCATCCCTGAGCAGGCTATGCTCAACGGCACCGTACGCAGTTTCAGCGCCGATGTGCTCGACATGATAGAAAGCCGCATGCGCACAGTGGCGGAAGGTATCGCCGCTGCATTCGATATCGAGCTCACGTTCAATTTCACGCGCATCTACCCGGCGCTTGTCAATCACGCGGCGGAAACCGCGCTCGCTGGCAACATCATGCGCGACCTGGTAGGCGCCGCGAGCGTGGACGAAAACGTGGAACGCACCATGACGTCGGAAGACTTCGCGTTCTATCTGCTGCACAAACCTGGCGCCTATGCGTTCATCGGTAACGGCGACGGCTCGGCGCGCTTGCCCGGACAAGCGAGCGGCCTCTGCCAGTTGCACAGTGCGAGCTATGACTTCAACGACGCGCTGCTGCCTCTTGGCACGTCGTACTGGGTCGCGCTTGCGCACGCCTATCTCGGCCATCCGGGCGCAAAGGCAAAAGCAGGCTCAGCGGAAAATGAACTGTCGGCTTGACCCAACACACATGTGTTGACACGCGTTCCAATTGCAAAGAAACTTGACCCCATGCTGACGCTAAACCTCTTCTCCTTCGCATTTCAAAGCCACATGGCAGTCCGTTCGGGCATGCCATCGGAGGCCAACGCGCGTTAGATAAGCAGGAACGCAGCTCAAAGGCCTCGCCGACAATACGGTTGAGGCCTTTTTTGTTTGTGGCGTCTCCGTGATCGGCATCACCAGCGGAGATGAACATGGACGAAAGAAGCCCAAAGTTGGCCCCATCCGGCTCGCCTGCAACCAACGATTGCAGCAAAGACCGCGTGGCAAGTACTGCGATCTACCCAACCCGGGGCCCTACGTCGACAACGCGTTGGGAAACGGCCGGCGAATGGCACGATAGCGGATGCGATGCACGTATTCGCTTCGCCCGGATGTTGTACCCGTACGAGTACTGGAATCTTCCGATGCAGGAAGGCCACTTCGGCCGGCCAGTCATTTCGATGATTTCAGAGGATGACCCACCGACAACGACCGGGCCACCCCTCCTCGGCATTCTTGCGACTGTGAGTCGTTTGTGGCGGCTGGTAATCCACAAGGCGCAGGCTACCGGGAGAGCCACATCTGCGCTCTTCGGCAAGCGGTCGCAGGATTGACTAACGCGTTGACGATCCGCGCGACAGTGCCGCACTGTCGCGCGGAACCTCATCCGCAAAGCTCAATTGCCGTTTGTTCCCTCGAACTCAACGATCTCGATCCAGTTCGCGCCCTTACCTACGGGGTACTGACCGATCAAAGCCAGTGCGCCGGAGTCGCGGTCGATGCGGTAAGCGCTCAGGTTTGACGACAGTTGGCCGACTGCAAGCAGATACTTGCCCGACGGATCGATATTGAATCCGCGCGGCTGCTTCTCTGTCTGGTACGTGCCGATGCGTGTCAATTCACCCGATTTCGCGCTCACCCGATAGACAGCCAGCGTGTTGGACGTGCGTTCAGAGGCGTACAGGAAACGTCCGTCTGGTGTGACGTGCACATCCGCACCCCACGGCTTGTCGCCGGAAAAATTGGGCGGCAGGATGGAAACAGTCTGAACGGGTTTGACTTTGTCACGCGTGCTATCGAAGGCGAGCACATGCAGTTTGCCGTCGAGCTCATCGATCAGATAGACAAAGCGATGATCCGGCGAGAACACAAAGTGACGCGGCCCCGACTTCGGAGGCAACGAATAGGCGGGCGCAGCGTCTTCGGTCAGCTGACCGTTCGAAGCATCGAATTTCAGGCGCAACCACGCATCCGAGCCGAGCACCGATGCGAAGACATAACGATTGTCGGGCGCATTGCGGATGGCGTGAGCCATTGGGCCGGTTTTGACGGTTTGCTGGACTTCACCCGCCACGCCATTTGCGGCGATACGGTTCACCGCCAGAAGGTTTCCGCCATACGATGCGGAAAAGAGGTAGCGTCCGCTCGCATCCGTCGATACGTAGGCCATGCTATCCGCAAGCGGCGCCCTGCCAAGCTCGATCAGCCGGCCGTCGAGCGGATTGATCGCGAAGCTCACCACGCTATACGGCTTGGAGCGCAACGCGGCATAGAGCCGGAGATGGTCGGGCGAAAGCGCCATCGGCATGACGGTGCCCCCAACCGGCACGGTCTCGACTGCGGCGAGTGAGCCGCTCGATTTGTCGAGGCTGAAGACAGAGATGTCCTGGCTGTCTGCATTCGATACGTAGGCATACGTAGCAGCCTGCGATGCGCCCGATCCCAAAGCACCCGCAAACAAAACTGCTGCGACCAGGGTGGCCCTAACGCTCATCGTGACACTCCGTTGAAATGGTTGAATATGAACATCCAGCATCGGCCGCCTCAGTCTTTTCGAAAGAATTTCGGCGGCCGGTGGCAGCGCATTGCCGCCCCGGCAAGTGCGCGACCGATGCTTCTACTGGATATGGATGCGGGTCAAGCCCGATTGAGGCGGAATGCGGAAACCGCATCCGTCATCGCCTGCGCCTGCTGCTCAAGTGCGCTCGCGGCGGCGGCGGCCTCCTCGACTAGCGCGGCGTTCTGCTGCGTTACCCGGTCCATCTGGCTGACGGCCTGTCCGACCTGCTCGATGCCGGAACTCTGTTCAACTGTCGCCGAGGTAATCTCGGCCATGATGGTGGCGACGCCTTGCACCGCGCCAACAATCTCACCCATGGTCTGCCCGGCCTGAACAACAAGTTCATTGCCATCACGGATATCGTTGACGGATGCGGCGATGAGCGTTTTGATCTCCTGTGCCGCGGCAGCGCTACGCTGCGCGAGCGTGCGCACCTCGCCGGCGACAACGGCAAAGCCGCGGCCCTGCTCCCCTGCCCGCGCGGATTCGACCGCCGCATTCAAGGCCAGGATGTTGGTCTGAAATGCGATGCTGTTGATCATGCCCGTGATCTCGGCAATCTTGTTCGAACTGGCCGTGATCGCTGTCATTGTTTGCACTGCCTGCTGCACGACGTTGCCGCCGCGCTGTGCGACGTCCGCCGCGTTGGCGGCGAGCTTGCTTGCCTGGCGGGCATGGTCCGCGTTCTGTTTGACGGTCGACGTCAGCTCTTCCATGCTGGCCGCCGTTTCTTCGAGCGATGCAGACTGCTGCTCGGTTCTACTCGACAAATCGAGGTTGCCGGCAGCGATCTCACGCGCACCGCCGTGGATGGCTTCACAGTTCACGCGCACATTCGAAACAGTCTTCGCCAGGCCCGTCTGCATCTGCGACATCGCAGTAAACAACTGTCCCAACTCGCTCCTGCCCCCTTCCGGAATCGATACGGTCAGGTCGCTTCCCGCGATACGGTTGAGCAACTCAGAGGCAATTTGCAGCGGACGGACCACGATCTTGCGCAAAGCGAAATGAGCGGCGACGATCAATGCAAGGGCCAGTGCCACCCCCGCCGCCACCATCGTGACGACCCACGTGTATTCGCGATCGCCTTGCGCGGCGGAATCCTGGGCAAGTGCTTCGGCGAGCTTCTGGAACTTCTCGACGTTGGCCGAATAGGCGACGCCGGCCAGCGTGATGTCTTTGTCGTTGATCGATACGTAGGCATTCGTGTCGCCCCGCTGCAAGGCGTCGAACGCAGCATGCAGAATCGTGGCCAAAGCATTGGACGAATCGAAAAGTTTTTGCTTCAGCTCGTCGTCCTGGCCCGCAAATTTATCGGCATCACGAAACATCTTTGTTTCGCGGTCCGCACGCTCCAACGTCGTGGCGGCACTTTTGAGCGCCGAGTCGCGGGTCGCTTCGTCATTGCGCTCTTTCAATGCGGAATACGCACGCGTCAGCGCCGCGCGGGTGCGTGTGGAGTCTTTATAGGCATCGTTGACCAGCACTTCCTGGCTGGCGATATCGTGCAGACGCCGAGCGTTGTCGTTGGAACGGCCAAGTGCCAGCACCCCCACCACGCCGCCGATCAGAATCATGCCCGCGAAAAGCACGAGGACGGCAAGGAGACTGTGTCTTATTGTGAGATTACGCATGCCTACCGATCCAGTTAACCATTGTTCGTTTGTTTACGACATAAACAACGCAGAACCTGAGCCGTCGATCTCGCAAGATTGCCTTACAGACCGCTGCGCGGCGTGGCGTCGTGCAGATCCATTTCGAGATACGTCATCATACAAGATGAATTGACCCTTTGGCGAAGTTCTTCGACACGTATTTACCCGGATTTTCCTAAATCGCTTAATTTCATTATCTTTCAGCTCGATAGCGGCCGAGGTCCTATTTATAAGACGTCATATGTCCATAAGGCTTCCCACGGCTACCGGTATCGCAGACAGCAAATTGCGTCGAAATGTTATATGATGGTCATCATGAAAACGCCATCAATCAATCGGAAGACTGCCAGCCGCAAAGAAATCACGCACGAGCGCATCGTCGAAGTTGCCGCGCGCGCGATCCGGCGCAGCGGGTACGACGGCACAGGCGTGGCCGACATCATGAAGGAGGCCGGCCTGACGCATGGTGGCTTCTATGCCCACTTCCCATCGCGCGAGGTGCTGCTTGCCGAAGCGGCCGACCGCGCCGGTGCTGAAGCCGTAGCCCTGTCGGAACATATCGCCGCCTCCGTACCGCCAGAGGATGCGTTGCCGTCGATGGTGCGCGCCTATCTGTCGAAGGAGCATTGCGAAGACATAGAGAATGGCTGCCCGGTCTCCGCCCTTGGTTCCGAGATGCCGCGCCAGGCGCCGGTCGTGCGGCGCGCAGCCACCCGCCGCATCAAGGAGATGATCGATGTCATTGCGCGCCAGTTGCCCGATTGGGGTCAGCCGGGCGCGCACGAGCAGGCGCTTGTCACGGCGGCCACCATGGTTGGCACTCTGGTGCTGGCGCGCGCCGTCGACGACCCGAAGCTGTCGGAAGATTTTCTTGAAGCCGCATTGAAAAAACTCGCGCCTACTGACGCGTAAATCCACCGGCCCGGTGCCGGTTTTTGTTGGGTCGGAAATATGATGAACGTCATATTTTAGTAAGACAAACACTCAAGCAAGCACCTGAAGACATCCCTCAACATCGGAAGGACATCATGGAAACTGGAATAGCGCTCGTGACGGGCGCCTCGTCAGGAATCGGCGAAGCCACCGCCAAGCGGCTCGCGAAGGCTGGATACAAGGTCTACGGCACCAGCCGGCACGGCGCACAAGCGGACCAACGGACGTTCGGGATGCTGCCACTGGACGTGACTAGCGATGAGTCCGTCGACGCTGCCGTCAAGGAAGTACTGCGTCTGCACGGCCGCATCGACCTGCTGGTGAACAACGCTGGTTTCGGCGTGGCCCCTGCCGCTGCAGAAGAGAGTTCGCTTGACCAGGCTCGTGCGATCTTCGATACGAACTTCTTCGGGATCGTCCGCATGACGCGTGCCGTCGTGCCCCATATGCGGCAGCAAGGCAGCGGCCGCATCATCAACATTGGTTCGGTGCTGGGTTTCTTGCCCATGCCCTATATGGCGCTGTATTCCGCCACCAAGCATGCAGTCGCAGGCTATTCGGAATCGCTCGATCATGAGTTGCGCACGATGGGCATCCGGGTCTCCGTTATTGAGCCCGCCTACATCAAGACGCCTTTCGACGCGAACTTCATGGAGCCTGACGTTCCGCTCGACGACTACCTCGAGATACGCACGGCCATCGCGAGGCGAGTGAAAGAGGTCGTCGAGAACGCTGACGGCCCGGAGGTCGTAGCCGAGACCGTACTGCAGGCCGCTATCGCGGCTCGGCCGAAACTTCGCTATACAGCCGGCGGACTCGCCGCCCGTCTGCGATTGCTGCGCAGGTTTGCGCCCGCCAGCCTTGTGGATGCCGGTATTCGCAAGGACCTGCGGCTTCAAACTTAACGGCATCCCCGCTACGGCCCGCGAAGCACCCTGACTCAACGAGAAACGCACAAGGAAACATGATGAAAGCTTTTGTTGTCGATCGATACGGACGCAAGAATGACTTGCGAGCCGGCGAAATGCCGGTCCCGGAGCCGCGTGAGCACGACGTATTGATCCAGATCCACGCCGCGGGCGTGAATCCGCTCGATGCCAAAATCAGGGACGGCGAGTTCAAGCTCATTCTGCCCTATCGTTTGCCGCTGATTCTGGGCAACGACCTGGCCGGGGTGGTCGTCCGCGTTGGATCGCGTGTTCGGCAATTCAAGCCAGGCGATGAGGTCTATGCCCGACCGCATAAAGATCGCATTGGCACTTTCGCGGAATTCATTGCCGTCAAAGAAGACGGCGTGGCGTTGAAGCCCAAATCACTCGCCATGGAAGAAGCAGCCTCGATTCCGCTAGTGGGCTTGACCGCGTGGCAGGCGCTAATCGAAAAAGGACACCTCAAGAAAGGGCAGAAAGTGCTGATCCACGCAGGCTCCGGCGGCGTCGGCACATTTGCCATTCAACTGGCGAAACATGTGGGCGCAACTGTCGCAACGACAACGAGCGCGCGCAATGCCGAACTGGTGAAGCAACTCGGTGCGGATATCGTCATCGATTACAAAAAAGACGACTTTGCTGACATCCTCAAAGGCTACGATCTCGTGCTCGACACGCAGGGCGGCGATACGCTCAAGAAGTCACTGCGCGTGCTCAAACCGGGTGGCAAACTCATCGGAATCGCGGGACCGCCCGATCCCGACTTTGCCAAAGAGATGGGCGCTTCGTGGTTCCTGAAAACGGTGATGCGTCTTTTGAGCTATCGCATCCGGAAAACGGCAAAACGTCATGACGTCAGCTATTCATTTGTGTTCATGCGCGCCAGCGGAGACCAGCTGAGCCGGATCGCTGCACTGATCGATGCGGGATCCATACGGCCGGTGATCGATCGGATCTTCCCGTTTGCGGCCACCAATGAGGCCTTGGCTTACGTCGAAACCGGGCGTGTAAAGGGTAAGGTTGTCATCAAGATCCAATAGAAGTCTTGGACCGGCCGCGGGCCATTGCCCGCGAGATGCTGGATAGACTGTTTTAAGAAGCGACAAGAGAAAAAACGGCTCCGGAATCCCGAAACATCCTCCACATGCCATCCAGTGGCATGATAGTGGCCTCGCTTCTCAATCCACCAGCTCTCTCCCGAACATGTCGAACCTGATCGTACATGGCGGCCTCCCGTTACGCGGCGAGATCGTGCCATCCGCCAACAAGAACGCTGTCCTGCCCATCCTTTGTGCCACGCTGCTGACCGACCAGCCACTGCGTCTCATCGGCGTACCCGAGATTACCGACGTCAAGAAGATCCTCGAGATCTTTCGCACGCTCGGCAGCAACGTGTCGATGGACTTTGCCACCGGCGTTCTCGATTTGCATCACCACGCCACGACCTTCGATCCTGTCGCGCACAGGCTGCCGGAGGAGATGCGTTCTTCGATCATGCTGGTGCCGCCGTTGCTGGCGCGTTTCGGCGTTGCACGTCTCGAGAACGATGTGAAGGGCTGCACGCTGGGTGTGCGCGAGATCGATCCGCACGTTGAGGTGTTCGAGCGCTTCGGCGCGAGCATCGAGCGCACCACCGACTCGCTGATCGTGCACGCGAGCACTCAAATGACGGCCAATCATCATTGGCTGGACTACGCGTCGGTCACCACCACCGAGAATTTCGCGCTGTGCGCGGCGTCGGCCAACGGCACGTCGACCTTGGTCAATGCAGCATCGGAACCGCATGTGCAGGAGTTTTGCCGTTTTCTGGCGATGCTGGGTGTGCCAATCGACGGCATCGGCACATCGCGCCTGAGCGTGGAAGGCGGCCATAAACTCGGCGGCGGCGAGTTCCGGTTCAGCGAGGATTTCCACGAAATCGCGACCTTTCTCGCGCTTGGCGCAATCACCGGGGGCGACATCAAGGTTAAAAACAGCGCGCCCGATCAGTTCCCACTGATCGACCGAACCTTCGCGAAGTTCGGCGTGCAGGTGGAGCATCGCGATGGCTGGTCGCATGCAGTTCGGGAAGGCCCATTGCGAGTGCGCCGGCCTTTCACGCAGAACATCCTCACCAAGGTAGAAGCGGCGCCCTGGCCGTATCTGCCCGTCGATCTGCTCCCCATCTTCATCGCGCTTGGCGTGAAGGCGGAAGGCAGCGCGATGTTCTGGAACAAGGTCTATGACGGCGCGATGGGCTGGTCCGTTGAACTCTCCAAGTTCGGTGCGCACGTGTTCCTGTCGGACCCTCATCGTTTGATCACGTTCGGCGGACTTCAGTTAAGTCCCGCGAAGGTTGAGAGTCCGTACATCATTCGCGTGGCCATTGCGCTGCTCATGGTCGCCGCGAGTATCGAGGGGCGCTCGGAAATCACCAACGCGCTGCCGATCCGCCGCGCACACCCCAATTTTGTGGAAAACCTGCGCTCAGTGGGGGCGCGCGTGGAATGGACCAGCAGCGAATGATCGTCTAAGGCGATCCACCAGAACCCGAACATCATGGAGCAAACCTTGCACGAACTTCGCCTCGAGACGTTGCAGGTAGGTGCACTGCGCATGCGTGTGGCCAGCCAGGGCAGCGGCCCGCTGGTGCTGCTATGTCATGGATTTCCGGAGTCCTGGTACGCCTGGCGGCACCAGTTGGCGGCGCTGTCAGCCGCCGGCTTCCGCGCCGTCGCGCCCGACATGCGTGGCTATGGCGGCACCGACGCGCCGCCGGACGCGGAGTCGTACACGATGCTGCATCTCGTCGGCGACATGGTCGAGCTCGTCAACGTGCTCGGCGAGAGCGAGGCAGTGATCGTCGGCCACGACTGGGGCGCGCCGGTGGCCTGGAACGCGGCGCTGTTGCGGCCCGATCTGTTCCGTGCCGTTGTCGGCATGAGCGTGCCGTTCCATCCGCCTGCGCGGGAGGACCTGCTCAGTGCGCTGGAGCGGCAAGGCGTGCAAACGTTCTATATGCAGTATTTCCAGACACCTGGCGTCGCTGAGCGCGAGTTCGAGGCGGATCCCGAAGCCACGATTCGACGCGTCACGTTCAGCATGTCGGGCGATGGGCCCGACCACGTGGTGGCGGGCATACTCGCGCCCGGCACCAGTTTTCTCGACAACACAGTGGACCCCGAGACGCTGCCGGCCTGGCTGAGCAGCGAAGAGATCGCTTACGTGGCAGGCGAATTCGCGCGCGCCGGTTTCCGAGGTGGGCTGAACTGGTACCGCGCCATTCGACGCTCGTCGGAACTCATGGCCGCATGGCGCGGCTGCGTGATCCGGCAGCCATCGCTATTCGTGGCCGGCGCGAAAGACGACGTCCTTAAGTTTCCGGGCGCGCAGGCCCGTATCGCGAATCTGGCACGCGTGCTGCCCGGACTGCGCGGATGCCATATTCTCGACGGCGCGGGTCATTGGATTCAACGCGAGCGTTCGGCGGAAGTGAGCGAGTTGCTGGTTGCGTTCCTTAAGGGACTGTAGGCAGCGTGCATGCCGGTTCGCGCAATTCGTGACGCAGTGACTTATCGATGAAGCGGGTCCGCCACGGCTCGCTATCGGAATCGCTCGGGACGGAACGGATGAGGATCGGTAAAAGGCTCGCCGCCCGTCATCATTTCCGCGAGCAAACGGCCCGTCACCGGACCGAGCGTCAATCCGTGATGGTTATGCCCGAACGAGAACCACAACCCTCGATGGCGAGGCGCGCGCCCAATGACAGGCCGCATGTCGGGCGTACAGGGCCGCAACCCGAGCCATGGCGCGTCATCGAGGCGGCGGCCTAGACCGAATATCGGCCGGGCAAGGGCTTCCGCGCGGTCCAGTTGAACGCCCGTCGGTGGTGCGTCGCGCCGTGCGATTTCAACGCCAGTAGTCAGGCGCAAGCAACCTTGCATGGGCGCAACCACATACCCTTTTTCCGTGTCGACCAGCGGTATCGACAGCATCGATTTCGTCGCCTCGTAGTGCATGTGGTAGCCGCGCTTTGCCCGTAGCGGTATCCGATATCCGAGCGGCTCAAAGACTTTGTCGGACCAGGGGCCGAGCGCCACGACGACCTCTTTGGCACTGATCCTGCCTTGCGAAGTCTGCACAGTCCATGCATCGGCTTCCTGACGCACCGTGACCGCCTCGCCAGTGAGCAGCGCGCCGCCGCCCTCGTCGAACAGTCGCGCGTAGCCCTTCGTCAACGCACCTGGATTGGAGATGCTCTTCGGGTCCTGCCAATGCAATGCGCCGCTAAAACCCGGCGCGATACCCGGTTCGCGCGCCGCCAGTGCATCGGCGTCGCACGGCACCACGCGCAGTCCGTATGTCCTCGCTGTGTCTTCGGCGGCCGATGCCTGCCGTTCATATTCCGAGCGCGTGCGAAATGCCTCGATCCAGCCGCCGTCGTGCGCGAGGCTTTGGAGACCGGCACGCGCGATCAGCACGTCGTGCTCGGCGACACTTCGCCGGATCAACGGCAACATATCGCGCGCGGCAGCTTCGAGCCGCTCGGGAGACGACTCCCACCAGAAGCGCGCGAGCCACGTCGCGAAAGACGGCAGCGCTTTGTAGTCCCAGTAAAGATCGGTCGACCGATTGCGCATATAGCGCAGCAGCGTACCGAGATCGCGCGGAAAGCCGTAAGGAACCACCGACGAGCTTTCGATCAGCCCGGCATTGCCGAAACTGGTCTCTTCGCCGGGGCCGCGTCGATCGACGAGTCCCACGCGGCGGCCGCGATCCTGCAGATGCAGCGCGGACGACACGCCGACAATCCCGGCTCCCAGCACGATCACATCGAAATCCATAAACTCGCTCGAATGTTCATTTCGGATCCCGATGCGATTCAGCTCGCATCGGGTCATGAACCGGTTACTTCGCGATGATGTCGCGCTTGAAATACTTCTGCGACAGGTTGCTCAGCGTACCGTCTTTCTTTAACGCGGCGAGCGCGGCGTCGATCTTTCCGGCCAACGCCTTGTCGCCCTTGCGCAAGCCGAAGCCCGTGCCTTCGCCAAGCGTTGCCGGATCGCTGAGCGGTTGGCCGGCAATCGCATAGTCATGGCCTGACGGCTTGTTCAGGAAACCGTCCTCAACAGTCTGCGCTTCCTGGACAGCGGCATCCAGACGTCCGGCAACGAGGTCGGCGTACACCTGATCCTGGTCCTGGTACGAAACGATCGAGACGCCGGCATTCGCCCAGTGGAGCTTAAGGAAATCTTCCTGCGACGATCCCTGCAGAACGCCGACGCGTTTGCCCTGCAGGCTCTTCACATCCGGCAACAAGGACGAACCACGCTTCGCCACCATCACGATCGGCACCACGTAGATCGGCGGCGTGAAATCGATGGACTGTTTGCGCTTGTCCGTAATGTTCATCGCGGAATTGATGACATCGAATTTGCGCGCCTGCAACGCGGGAATCAAGCCGTCGAACGAATTCTCCACCCACTCGCATTTCACGGCCATCTTCGCGCAGACCGCGTTGCCGACGTCAACGTCGAAGCCCTGCAATTGTCCCGTCGGCGACTTGCTTTCGAACGGCGGATACGCGGCCTCGATGCCGAAGCGCAAGGTGCTTTGAGTCTCGGCGCTGACAGTGCCAACCGAACCGATTAGAGCAGCAGCGACGAAAAGTGAGAGTGAAAGCTTCAGACGCATGATGGTTCCCTATGAAATTGGGGTTCACAAAATTAGGGCACGGGCGATAACTGACGGCGCGACCTCGAGAAGACGCATGAGGTGCCAGAAAGGCCTGCTCTCACACTCGTTCTGGAAAAACAGTCTATTCTGGACACTCACAAATGCAAGCGATTTTCAAAATAAAAGTCCAGACTGGACTTTTTGACTTTAGAATTGCGTTGACGCCGCTAGCCGGCAACGATGTGGAGAGCAGGCCCATGAGCAGCACAGACACAGTATTCCCGTTGATCGTCCAGCAGGACGCGGTGCGCAAAGCAGTGCCTCATCTCGATGTGCGCGGCGCGTTGACACGCATGTTTCTCTCGCTTGCGAACGACTCCGCGGTGCAGCCGCCCCAGACCTTCACTCCGTTTCCACAAGGGGCTGGCGATTTCATTACGTACTTAGGGGTCCTGGCGGACGCCAAGGTATTCGGAGCAAAGATGTCGCCGTACATCGTGACCGAAGCGAAACCGGTCATTACGGCATGGACCGCACTGATGTCGATGGAAACGGGGCAACCTTTGATGTGGTGCGATGCGGGTCTGCTCACCATCGAGCGCACCGCCGGCGCAACGGCACTTGCGGTGGAACACCTTGCGGCGCCCGACGCACGCAGGCTCGCCATCGTCGGCGCGGGTGCCGTGGGGCAGGCGCATTTGCGCCACCTTGCACCGCTGCGAGCGTGGGACTCGATCAATGTGTTTTCACCCGAGCTTGCTAGCAACGCGGCAAAGCGCGCGGAGGTCGCCGCCCTTCATGAACGCGTGCGGATTTGCACCCAGCTCGATGAGTGTGTGCGCGATGCCGACGTGGTCGCGTTGTGCACATCCTCTGGCACGCCTGTACTGTCGGACAACCTGCTGACCAAGCCGGCACTTATCACGTCGATCAGCACGAATGTCGCCAATGCGCATGAAATTCCACCGGCGTGGATTCAAGACATGGACGTCTATTGCGACTATCGGCGAACCACGCCCGCCAGCGCGGGCGAAATGAAACTGGCGGCGCAACGGCATGACTGGTCGCCGGAAAGCGTTCTGGGCGATTTGCCCGAACTCGTATCCGGTACGGCCAGGAAACCCTCCTGGCGGCAGCACGTTTTCTTTCGCTCGATCGGACTCGGACTGGAAGATGTGGCGATCGCCTACGCGTTGTTCATGCACGTGAGCGGGCAACCGATCGGTTGAGCAAGACGGATGCGGCGGTGCGTGGGCCGCCGCAAACAGGGGGGAATATTGCCCGTGGCAAAATAGTGCATCGCACGAATATGCGTTGCACATTGACGCACATGCCGGCAGACCCGGCCAAACCGAAAAATCTCATGCTTCCCTATGCGAAAGACTAAGACCACACCCGCGCGCCGGCTCTTGCTGGATCGCTACGGCCGTGTCGCCGACGGTATTGCGCTGCTCTTCTTTCCGTACGTCGAAATCGTCATTCATGACCTGCATAGCCAGACGATCGCGTACATCGCAAACAACCTGTCAAAGCGTGAACTGGGCGATGAATCAGCGCTGGAAGAGATTGATCATTCAGCGGAGTCAGGCACGATCGGTCCGTACGAAAAGATCAATTGGGACGGCAGACGAATGCGCTGTGTCAGCACGGTGCTCTTTGACGACGCAGGCGCGGCGGTCGGCGTGATGTGCGTGAATTACAACATCGCCGTCTTCGAGGACATGAAACATGTCATCGACCGCGTGGTGTCGGGCGCGGGTCTGGTGAAGCAGCCTGAGGAGCTGTTCAAGGACGACTGGCAGGAGCGCATCAACACGTTTCTCCACGCATGGCTTCAGGAACGCCAGTTGGCACTCAACTCCCTGACCCGGGAACACCGTCGCGAACTGGTCGAGGCACTGTGGGAGGAAGGGGCCTTCAAAGGAAAGAGCGCGGCTAATTACGTTGCCAACGTTCTGGGCATGGGCCGTGCGACTGTTTATCAGCATATAAGGGATTTACGCGGCGCCGCAGCCTAGGTTGAATCGGATTCACCGGCTGGCTGCCGTCGACTGCGGCTTCTGATATTTTCAGAAGGCAACTGCACGATATATCAGGAGCTCATTGCGCGACCGATATACCACCGATGCAAATTACAGTCCGCTATACTTTCAATTGCCTGAAGGTAGTCTGCTGCGCGGTATGTTTGGCCAGGCATAACCGCATGGTGCCGTGCCCGAGTCGGCTGATCCACGTGTCAATCGCTCGGCGATGCGAAAAACCACCGTAGTATTGTCGGAGACGGGCACATGAGCACGACAATTTCAATCGAAGAGCCGCCTCGCCTCATCGGGATCGTGACCAAGGTCTACTCAGGTTTGCTGATCATTGGTTTTGCGCTCCTTCCCGCCTACCTGATTGCCTATCTGGCTTTCTTTCAAGACCCAAGCCTGAAGTTCGAAAACCACGGATTTCACGAAATCGCGATTGCGGCAGCAACGCTCGAGGGGCTGTTTGTCACCTATGTGACCTGGCGGTGTTATCTGTCGTCGGGTGAACCGCTGTTGCGGTGGTTGACTCTAGGTTTTCTGGGCTTTGTGCTGGTCTATGCGCTGCACGGCGCGTTCACCGGCATGGCTCACCACAATATCTGGCTATTCCTGCTCTACGGACCCGCATCGCGTCTGGTGATGTCGGTGCTGCTGCTGGTTGGGCTTCTCTCGTACCACCGCGCGCCGGACGCGCTCAAAGAGCGCTCGAATCCGCGCCCGTGGCTAACGTGGATCGCCGTGTTCGTCGTGATCGACCTGGTCGTCGGAGTCATTGCAAACTCGCCCATCGCGGGCAACCTCGCCGTGCGGCTATCCATGGAAGGCGGGGCGCTCGTCTTCTCGACGCTGAACGTCACGGTGCTGATGCTGCGTCGCATTCGCTCGCCGCTGATGGTGGTCTACGGCATCTCCATTACCTTCTTCGCGCTGGCGTCGCTCGCATTCATTCTCGGCAAGCCGTGGAATCATATGTGGTGGCTGGCACACGCGATCTTCGCCGCGGGCTTTTTCCTGCTGAGCTATGGCGTCGTTCAGGCGTTTCGCACCACGCGCTCCTTTTCGACGATCTACAGTCAGGAAGAACTGATGGCTCGCCTCGCCGAAGCGATGGCACGCACGGAAAGCGCGCTGCAGGAACTCCAACGCACCAATCACAAGCTCGAGCACCTCGCCGCGACCGATCCGCTGACGGGTGCCGCGAACCGGCGCGAGTTTATCCAGCAAGTAGAGGCGGAAATCGCACGAGCCAAGCGAGGTGGTGCGCCGTTCTCGCTGCTGGCGTTGGATCTCGACCACTTCAAATTGATCAACGACAACTACGGCCATCAAGTAGGTGACGAGGTGTTGCAGCGATTCGTGCAGAAATGCATTGATGCCATTCGGCCCTATGACGGCGTGGCGCGGGTTGGTGGCGAAGAGTTCATGGTGCTGCTGCCTAAAGCCGCGCTGGACGTGGCACGTTCGATCGCGGAGCGCGTTCGGGGCGCCGTGGCTACCGAAGAGTTCTATACCGGAACCGGGCGGGCCGTCGCCGTTACTGTCAGTGTTGGCGTCTCGGAGTTTGGCCGCGACGGCGTCACGATCGACACCCTCTTACGCGTCGCCGATGAACGCCTTTACCGGGCCAAGCACGATGGCCGCAACCGCGTGGTGGCCGGGTAGCGGCGATAACAGGTGTTGCTCTTTGCCACCTACGGGTTTTTCCTGGTCCCAGCCTATGTCGATACCGGCGTCGCCGGATCGTCGTAGGGGTATGTTCAACTTCTCCAGTGAAAGGCCAGCACACCATGACTACCGGAACAGTCCGTCTCCATCGCGTCTTGAACGCAACTCCCGAACGCATCTATCGGGCCTTCCTCGAAGCCGATGCGATCGCGAAGTGGCTTCCTCCCTATGGGTTCACCTGTCAGGTCCACCACATGGATGCACGCGTGGGTGGCACTCACAAGATGTCCTTCCGCAACTTCGGCACCGGCAATAGCCACTCGTTCGGCGGCGAGTACATCGAACTGGTGCCGTTCGAGAAGATCCGCTACTCGGACCGATTCGACGACCCGAACCTGCCCGGCCAGATGAACGTCACCATTTCATTGCGAGCGGTGTCCTGCGGAACCGAGCTCACGATTGTGCAAGAGGGTGTGCCCGAGGTCATTCCAGTGGAGATGTGCTACCTCGGCTGGCAGGAGTCGCTGGTTCAGTTGGCGAAGCTGGTCGAGCCGGTGATCCCCGACTAGCGTGTGACGCTCACGGCTTTGGTCCCTTGCCAAGGCCGAGCTTTTCCATTGCTTCATGCGCATCGATCACCAACGTGGCGATCTCGCTCACCGTGACCCGGAGACTTGTCGCTCTTGAGCGCATGTGCTCGTATGCGTTGCTCTCGCTGAGCTGGTGCGCCTCCATGAGAATTCGGATGGCTTTTTCGATGTGGCGTCGCGCCTTGATCGCTTCCTCGAGCTTGGACACCTTGCTGTGCAAGCGCTGCTGGTAGCCTGAAGACGCACGCGCAAGCACCAGGGTGCTCAGAATGCCGGTAGACCGGTAGGGCTTGGTGATGACACCATGCGCCTGCGTGTCCACCAGCATTTTTAGCGCCGTTGGATTCTCGTAGTCGGATAACGCGATCAACGTGGCTTCGGTATCGGCTGCGCACCAGTTGCCCGCGCTGCGGGTTTCGGGGCCGACGAGAAAGAAAATCGCGTCGACATCGGCGGGCAGTTGCGACGGAAACGGCCAGAGCACGCGCACCGGACAGCCGATGCGGCGCAACTGCTCTTCCAGAACAATGCGATCCTCGCCCGGCGGATGAATCACGAGGACGCGCAGCGTGCGTAGATCGTCGAACAGACGACGGGCCCCCGTGCTCATGCCGATTCTCCGTCGAGCCAGAATTCCGCGAATCCGTACGTCGTCAGATAGGGATCAGGTTTGACCGGACCACGCCCCTCCCAGACGATATCGAACGAGCCGTCCGGCCTGCACACGGCAATGCGCGGCGTCAGGATAGCGTGATTGTTCTCCGGATCGATTTTCAGCACTCCCTCTGGCGAATCGAATTCGACTTCGTGTACCGCCTCCACCAGCCTGGCCGTATCGAGACTCCCGCTACGGGCCAGCGCCAACGCAAACAGATGCACCTGGTTATACGCCATCTCCGACCACATGCTGGCCGGTTGATCTCCGAATCGCGCATGCCATGATTTCAGAAAGCGCTGGTTACTCGCGAGGTTCAGCGTGTTGACGTAACTCGCCGAAACGATGTGGCTGCCACACAGCTCGGAGCCGATCATCCGCGTTTCGCCCTCGGTCATTGTCAAGCTTGCGATCGGAATCTGTGCCGGGTCGATACCGTGCTCGCGATACAGCCGGTAAAAGTCGCGCGCACCTCGCCCGATCAGCGTGGAGAACACGACATCGGGCTCGATGTCCTTGATCTGCCGCACCACGTCTTCGAGCGCCGCTGGATCCGCATCGCTCGGCAGATAGAGTTCTTCCACGATTTCGCCGCCATGCTGCTCGACCATGTCACGCATGATCCGATTCGATTCTCGCGGATAGATGTAGTCGGCGCCAACCAGAAAAAAACGGCGGCCATGATTGCGCAGCAGATAAGCGGCCAGTTGCATGCTGTTCTGGTTCGGCACCCCGCCGGTGTAGATCACGTTCGGCGAATACTCAAATCCTTCATAGATCGAGCAGTACCAGAGCAATGCGTTAGTGCGTTCGATCACCGGTAAAACCGCCTTTCGGCTCGACGAAGTCGAACAGCCGAAAATCACGGTCACGTCGTCTTCCTGCAGCATCCGCGTGGCGAGCCGGCGATATTCGTCGGGATCGCTCTTCGGATCGTAAACAACCGGGTCGAGCAGGCGCCCGCCCACGCCGCCGGCCGCGTTGACTTCCTCGATCGCGAGCACGGTGCCGAAGAAATGCTCCGACCCGGTCGCTGAAGTCACGCCCGTGCGCGAGTACAGCACGCCGATGCGCCAACCATCGTCCGCGGGCGCCGGATTGGCCGGCTGTCGCGAGCTCGCCTCCATTTCGTCTCCTCCTTGCATCGCTTCCTCGTTGCTCAGGTCGCGGGAAAACGTCCCACTGCTGCCGCGATCGCCTGCTCGGCAAATGCGGCGGCGTCAAGGCATCGGGCATCGTCCCAAGGGCGGCAGATCACCTGCACGCCGATCGGGGCGCCGCGTGCGCCCCTCAATCCCGGCACGTTCACGCACGGGCAACCGAGCAAGGTCCAATTGCGATTGAACGCGGGGTCGCCCGTGGATGCGTGGCCGTCGGGCGCTTCGTCGGGCGCGCTCGGTGTCAGCAAGCCGGTGATGCCGTCGAATAGTTCGGCAAGCCTGGCTTTCGCCTGTTCCGCGAGCACACATGCCTTGATGTAGGTTGCGGTATCGATCCTCGCTGCGCGATCAAGAAAACCGGCGAGCATCGGCGATAGATCGGCGCGATGATGATCGTACTCGAACCCCAACGACTGATACGCCTCATAGCTCTGGATCGTGTTGTGCGCGGCGACCAGGTCGGCCATCCACGGCGCGAAACGCACACGCCGCACGCGCCCTCCCGCCTGCTCGATGGCGTGCACCGCTTTGTCGAGCGCATCACTCGCATTCGCTGACGGCGCGGTCCATGGGTAGCTGTCCGGTACGCCGAACACCGGGCCGGCCGTCACGCCGCTCAGGGCAAGTGAGCGGCCCGACAAGGCCTGGGCCAAGTAAGCCACGTCACGCACACCGGCGCCGAACAGGCCGACCGTATCGAACGACCACGAGAAGCACTTCATGCCGACAGTCGGCAACATGCCGAGTGTGGGCTTGTAGCCAGCGATGCCGCAGAACGAAGCGGGCCGGATGGTCGAGCCGCCGGTCTGCGTGCCGATAGCGAAAGGCACGATGCCGGCGGCCACCGCAGCAGCCGACCCGGATGATGACCCACCAGGGGTACGCGTCAGGTCGCACGGATTGCGCGTCACTGGGGGCGTCATATAGGCGAATTCACTGGTGACGGTCTTGCCGATGACAATGCCGCCGTTACGCCGCACCAACGTCACAATCGCGGCATCCGACTTCGGCTGATGGCCTTCGTAAATTGGCGAACCGTAGCCGGTGACCAGGTCGCTCGTGTCGAAGATATCTTTCACCGCGATCGGTATGCCGGCCAGCGGACCCGTTGCACCGGCGGCCGAAGTCAACGCCGTTTCCCGCTGAGCGACGGCCGTCATCGCCCTCACCTCGGGCTCGACTTCCTCGATGCGCGCGAACGACTCGAGAACGGCGCGTTCGCGCTCGCGCGGGTCGCCGGCGGTTTGCTCGAGCAGGTCCAGTCCTGAGCGGGGTCGATAAAAAGAGTTTGCGTTCGTCATATGCCGCCTATCGTCATGGTCGTCCTGAATGTTGCTTACACACGCAGGTGTTCGAAGATCGATCCTACCGCTGCTTCATCTTTCGCGTTGCCATGCTCGAGGATCTCGCCTTGCTTGAGTACCGCGTAGCGGTCGGCAACCTTCAGCGCAAAGGGAACATTCTGCTCCACCAGCAGCAGCGTCGTGCCGTGCTGGCTGCGTTCCCATAGCAGTGCGTCGGCGAGACGGTCGATCACGGACGGTTGCAACCCTTCCGTAATCTCGTCGAGCAAAATGAGCGAAGGACGCATCATGAGCGCGCGCGCCACCAGCAGCATCTTCTGTTCGCCGCCGGAAAGCGTGCCGGCCAGCTGCTTCAGGCGACTTGCGAATACCGGGAACACAGGCTCGATCGCGGCAAAGCGTTCGTCGAACGCCGACGCCTTCTGGAGCCCAAGACGCAGATTGTCGCGAATGGTGAGGTCCTGAAACAAGGCATGTTCCTGCGGCGCGTAAGCAATGCCTTCTCGTGCAATCTGGTGAGGCGCCATGCGCGTGATGTCTTGCCCGCGCGCACGGATGGCGCCGGCTTTCTTCGGCAGGTAGCCCATGATCGTCTTGAGCACCGTCGTCTTGCCCATTCCGTTCTTGCCGAGCAGCGCGACGGCCTCGCCGTCGGCAACGGTCATCGAGAGCTTGCGCAGCACGACCGAAGCCTTGTACCCGCTCGTCACGTCCTGCAACTCCAGCGCAATCTGGCTCATGACGCCTCCCGTTGTCCGACGTTTTCGCCTGCCGCAGCGCTTTGCGCAGTCCCGGCATATATCGTTCTGACCAGCTCCGAGTTGACCACTTCGTCGAAGTTGCCTTGCATCACGATGCGCCCCTGATGCAGGACCACGATACGTGTGGCAATTCCGGCCACGAAGTCGAGGTCGTGCTCCACCAGCAGACAACAAAGCCGATACTGATGAGCCAACGCGGCGAGCACGTTGCCGATTTGCGTGCGCTCCGTTTTGGTCAAGCCTGCCGTGGGCTCGTCGAGCAGTACGATACGCGGCTCCAGTGCGAGCACCATCGCCAGTTCCAACGCCTGCTGTTGGCCATGCGAAAGATCCTTCGCCACGGCGCCCAGCCTTTGATCGAGATGCGTGGTACGCAGTACCTCCAGCGCATAGGGCGGCAATGCAAGTGTCGTGGAGCGTCGCAGGAGCGATGGCCGCCCGATGATGGTGCCCGCGATTCTCAGGCACTCCGCAACGGTAAGCGTCTCGAAGATGTTCGCGTTCTGGAACTTGCGCCCCAAGCCGAAATGCACGCAGCGGTCCGGCGGCAATTGACGGACATCGTTGCCACACAGCGCGACCGTGCCGGCAGAGCGTTCGGCGCCGTCGCTCATGCAGCGCATAAGCGTCGTTTTGCCGGCGCCGTTCGGGCCGATGAGGCCGACCAGCTCACCGCCATCGGCGTTCAGATCGATGCCTTGCAACACTTTCAGGCTGCCGTAATGTTTGGCGACGCCGTTCATCTGCAGCGCTGGCACTGATAGCTCCCGTTCATGAGCTGTGCCGACGTTTCGCTCAACCAGCTCCGGTTCGGCGCCGTGACCCGCCAGATGACGCAATGGCTTGAGCAACAGAGGCACCAAACCTTGCGGCAACAGCACGATCACAGCGACAAACGCAGCGCCCAGAATCAGTTGCCACGCGAACGGCATGCTGCCGCTGAGATAGGCGGTCCCGACATTGATCAGAAGCGCGCCGATCACCGGCCCCCACAACGTTCCCCGGCCGCCTAGCGCGACCCAGATAATCAGTTGGGTGCCAAGAACAAACCCAGCCAGCTCAGGCGCGACCACACCGCTGAACGATCCGTAGCCGAATCCAGCGAGGCCGGCGATGGCCGCGGTTACAACCAGCAAGATGATCTTGACGAGCGAGGTATTGATGCCGAGGTACGCGCAGCGTGATTCGTTGTCGCGGATAGCAGCCAGCACGCGGCCACCGTCGCTACGCACGAATAGCCACGCAATCGATGCAACGGCCAGCAGCGCCGCACCGGCGAGCCAGTACCAGGCCTGCAGCGAGAGATCGAAGGTCTCATAGCCGGTGAGTCCCGAACTCGAGCCGGTCCACGCGCCGCCGGAGAGCAGCAACTGGCTGAGAACGATCGGCAATACGAGCGACATCACCGTCGCGAAGAACGGCGACGCGCCGCGATAGAACGACAGCCAGCCGAGTAATGCGGCCACGGCCGCGGTCACCGCGATAGCCGCTCCCACGGCAAGCACCACGTAACCCGCTGAAAAACCGCCGTGCGTAAAGACAAGACCCGCTGCATAGGCGCCCAGACCGAAGAACGCCGATTGCCCGAACGTCAGATACCCGGTGTACCCCCAAAGGATATCCACGGTCACGGCTACGATTGAGAAGAAAAAGGCCTGAATGAGGACGTTGAGCAGATACGAGCCGAAGACAAGCGGACCCGCGGCCAGCAGCACGACAGCCAGGCCACCGGCCACGAGCAGACCGCGTCCGTGAATCGTTCGCCCGTTGCTTGCCCGCTCATCGTTTTGCACGGTTGGATCATCGGCTCGATGGGGCGATGCGTCGACTTTAACCATGAGAGAACCCCTTCGGACGAATGCGCAGCGTGAGCGCCGCCAGCACGGCGATAGTCAAGCCGCCCAGCACCGGACTGACGAACGTGCTAACCAGCACCTGGCAAGCGCCGAATACGAGGCACGTCACCAGCAAACTGAGCATCGAATGTCCTGAAACCATGACCAGCATGAACGCGCTCACCAGCCACGGCAGTCCCATATCGGGGTCGACGCTCGACAGCGGCGTAATGAGTGTGCCGGCGAGCGAACCGAGCGCGGCGCCCAGACTGAAGGTGATAAAACGGATGCGGCCGGAATGAATGCCGAGCCCCCGCGCCAGATCCTCATTCATGATCACCGCGCGCGTCTTGATGCCAAAGCGCGTTCCCGTGAGCAGCGCGGTCATGAGAATGCACAGGCCGAGTGCGATCGGGATCAGTAGCAAACGATAGGCCGAGTAATCCGTCCCACCGATGGTGACGGCGCCTTTGAGCGGCGTCTCCACGAACTGCGCCTCGCGGCCGAAGGTCATCACGATGAGCTGTCCAATCACGATGCCGAGACCCCAGGTAGCAAGGATCGCGTCGAGCGGACGCTTGTAGAGCGGGCGTACGATCACCTGCTCTACAAGCATGCCCACGACGGTACCCACTACGACCGCGAGCGGCAACCCGAGCCACGGACTCAGCTTGAGCTGCGTCACGACGAAGCTCGCGTATGCGCCTATTGTCAGCAGTGCACCGTGGGCGAAGTTGACGATTTTCATCACGCCGAAAATCACCATTAGCCCCGCGGTCACGATGAATAGCACCGCCGCGGTTGTGAAAATGTCGAGTGCGAGAACCATTGTCTTCTCCAGTCGCATCCGCCTGTGAATGCGCGTCAGGCGGATGCTGTATTTCCGATTGCGTCTACTTGATATTCGGGCACTGCGCGCCCGGATCCACGTTCGGAAAGGTCTGCAAGATCCTGATCGAGCCGTCCGCCTGTATTTGGCCCAGGCGCATGGCGAGAGGCGTGTGGCGGCTCCTGTTCATAGCCACCGGTCCGCGCGGCCCGTCGAACGACACCTGGCCCAGCGCCTTGATCACCTTGTCGGCATCGGTCGAGCCCGCCTTTTCGACTGCGGCCTTGTACAGGAAGAAGGCTTCGTACTGCGGCTCGGACAACTCGTTCGGCGTCTTCAGATCCTTGCCGAATTTCTTGTCCATGGCCGCGAGAAACTTCTTGTTGCCCGGCGTATCGATGCCCGTCAGGTAGGAGCCCGACATATACATGCCTGTGGCAACGTCGCCCATGCTCTTCGCCGTGCCTTCATCGATCGCCAGGTTGCCATAAGGCAGTGTCATGCCAGAACCCTTCAACTGTTTGGCGAGCGACACATTAGGCGCGCCGCCGGCTGTCGCGCTGATCAACGCATCAGGATGAGCCGCGCGGATCTTGGAGAGAATCGGCGTCCAGTCGGTGCCGTCGATCGGCAAGTACTCTTCGCCGACTACCTTGCCGCCGTGCTCCTCGATATATTTTCTGGTGAATCCAAGCATACCGCGGCCAAAAACGTAGTCGTTGCCGACCAGATAGAAGGTCTTGGCGCCCTTGCTCTTCGCGAAGTAATCGACCACCGGCGCGACCTGCTGCTCAGGCACCCAGCCATTGACATACATCCACGGGCTGCACGAACGGCCCTCATAAAACGACGTGTACACGAACGGCTTCTTGCCGCGCGCCACGATCGGCAGCGCCGCGTTACGCGCCGCGCTCGTTTCCATGGAAATGATCGCGTCGACGTTCTTCTGGAACACGAGCGTGTCGTACGCTTTCTGCGCGCCGACTGCACCGGACGCGTCGTCGGTGATGTCGAGCTGCACCTGGCGGCCCATGATCCCGCCCGCTGCGTTGATTTCGTCGACAGCGAGTTGCGACGACTGCACGACGGCCGGCGCGACCACGCTATTTGCGCCAGAGAGCCCCACCGCTACGCCGATCCTGATCGGATCGGCGGCGAACGCGCTCATGCAGGTGCAGGCCGCGACGAGCGCCACGGCGGCGCCAAGGATTTGTCTATTGAACGGAGTCATGGATTTTTCCCTCACAGTGGTCGAATGAAATTCTTGTGTTTCGTACGGGCGTGCCATCGAATGCCTCATGCGCGTGAAGGCGGCCAGCCGGTGCCCAGCATCGGGTCGTACACGTCCGCCCGCCGATCGCTCAGCACGTGGTTAAAGGCGTTCAGCGTGCGTTCCGAACGGGTGCGCGTCAGATCGATTGCGGCGTACAGGATTTCTTCGCGATCGACACTGGCCGGGCCCGCGACCGGCCATCCGTTGCCGCCCACAATCAGGCTCTGGCCGACGAACGGTTGACCACGCTCCATGCCGATACGGTTTGCGCACGCGATCACCACGCCGTTGCTGTGCGCGGCCGCCATGGTGAGCGTCGTAGCCATGGCGGGGCGATCGTCC
Organism: Paraburkholderia nemoris; assembly: GCF_905221015.1. NCBI lineage: Bacteria > Pseudomonadati > Pseudomonadota > Betaproteobacteria > Burkholderiales > Burkholderiaceae > Paraburkholderia > Paraburkholderia nemoris. The sequence goes on from NZ_CAJNBO010000008.1 coordinate 216,096, forward strand.
GGCTGTGCCGGCATCGGCACCCAGTTGGTCGGCACGCAAACGATGTCCGCACCTTGCATCGCGGCAAGCCGGTATGTTTCGGGAAACCAGCCGTCGTAGCAGATTGCGATGGCGATTCGTCCCAGCGGCGTGTCGAACACCGGAACACCACGATCGCCCGGTTCGAAGAAGCGATGTTCGTTATTCCAGAGATGCAGCTTGCGATAGACGCCGATGTGACCCGCCGGGCCAGTCAGGATCGCTGAGTTGTAGAGTTGATTGCCCGAGCGCTCGGCAATACCCATCACGACATGAATGCCAAGGCGCTGCGTCGTTTCGGCAAGCAGTTGCGCGGTTTCCCCTTCCGGCAGCGGTTCGGCCAGCGCGAACGCTTCATCGCGATCGCTGAACACGTAGCCGCTATTGGCCAGCTCCGGCAACACCACCAGCGACGCGCCGTGATGCGCCGCGGCTTCGATGTGGCGGATGCATTGCGCCACGTTGTCGTGCTTGCTCCCGACATGAGGTTCCATCTGAACGCATGCGACCACCAGGCCTGCGACGCCACGTTCCGCGGGGTTGTACTGCAACGTCATCATTTCTTCTCCCAAAAGCAAAAAGCCCCCGAACCAGCGTTGGACGCAAGTTCGGGGGCTGCATAGCCTTTCATATGTAGCACGGCATCGTTGCCGTGGAGCCGCCAGAAACAATGACGGCTCAGTCGAAGCGAATTTATGAAGCCAAATTCAGGATGTCAAGCGGTTTGACTGCGCCTGGGGTAATCCTTGGGGACCACTCGATCCTTGTCATGGAACTGCTGCATCCAGTACGGATAAGGCAGATGTGGCTGCGAAACCTGATCCAGACGTTCGGTCTGCGCTGCGCTCAACGCAATGCGCTCAGCGTCGAGGTTAGCGCTCAGTTGATCTGCAGTGCGCGCGCCTACGATGACGGAGCAGACTTCGCGGCGCGCCAGAATCCAGGCCAATGCCACCTGAGCCGGCGACGCGTTCAATTCCGTAGCGATGTCGCGCAATACGTGCACGACAGGATCCGCCTTCGCGGGATCGATCGGCGGGAAATTCAGCCTGGTTCGACGCCCGGTTTCGCCGCTGCTTCCCTCCGTGTACTTACCGCTCAGATACCCGCCCGCGAGCGGACTCCACACCAGAAGCGCAACATCATTCGCCTTTGCCACGGGCGCGATTTCATACTCGACGTCGCGGCTCGTCAGCGCATAGTGAACCTGATTGCTGACGATGCGGACTCCATGCGTACAGTTGGTAATTCCCTGCGCACGCTCCAGATCGCCCGCGCTGAAATTGCACACGCCGATGTGCCTCACCTTCCCCTGCGTAACAAGATCATCCAGCGCGCGAAGTGTTTCTTCGAGCGGCACGAGTGCGTCACGGTCATGCAACTGAAAAAGGTCGATATGGTCCCGGCCGATACGCCGAAGACTCGTCTCCACCGAGCGCATGATGTGCGAGCGGCCGAGTCCGACGTCGTTGTGACCGGCCCCTGTGCGCAACCGAACTTTGGTCGCGACCAGCATGCGCGATTCGTCGAGTCCGAGGTCAGCCAATACCTGACCGACGACGGTTTCAGAGTGCCCTTGCGAATAGGCGTCAGCCGTATCGATCAGGTTGATGCCGCGCTCGACGGCCATCGTGACGAGCCGGGTGGCCTGGGCGCGATCGAGGCCGGCAATTTCACCCCAGATCCCGGTACCGGCACCAAAGGTCATGGCGCCAAGACAAAGGCGGGAAATGCGCAGGCCTGACCTGCCGAGCGTGCTGTATTCCATAGCGAACCCCTTGATATGAATCTCTTGATGAACGATGAACGGAAAGCACCCGGCGACGCGGCGTCCTGCACGCGCCACCGGGTGTGCCCGCGTTAGCCCGCCTGCGAGACGAGGCCTCGCAGAACGGTTTCCAGTTCCACCTCGCCCTTGACGATGTCCGCTTCATCGCTTTCGAAGGCGATGAAGCCTTCATTGAAGCCGTCGAGCATGCGCATGCGCGGCAACGGATTCGTCGTACCCTGAGAGCGGAACAGATCGCCCCATGTTTCGCGCAGCACCACCTCCGCACGAACCGGACGACCGAGCACCTGGGCAAATGCCTCGGCCAGATCGTTCGGGCTCACACGTTGCGGCCCCTCCAGTTCGACAACACGCACGCCGCGCCAGGTTTGCTGAAGCAGTTGCGCGGCGACGCGACCCACGTCTGCGGTCGCGACCATCGGCACCGCCTTGTCGAGCGGCTGCAGAAAGCTGGGGATCACTCCCGTGTCGCGGGCCGGCGCCACGTCCCACGCGGCGTTTTCCATGAACCAGCCGGGACGCAGGAATGTCACGGGCATCGGCAAATCCTGAAGCGCCTGCTCCATCAGCGTACGTTGCGTGAGCAGATTGATCTCGGTGGCTTGCGCGCCGATCGTCGACAGGCAGACCACCTTGCCAGGCGCTGCGGACTGCAGCGCCCCACGCACAGCGTCAATGACGGCACGTGCCTCGGGAAAGCCCGGCGATGGATCGAAGTCGGACGGCGGCAGAATGAAGACGCCTTGCGCGCCCTCGAAAGCGGCGGTAAGCGCTGCCTCGTCGTCCATGTCGGCCGTCACCACTTCACATCCGCGCTCAGCCCACGAACGTGCCCGGGCAGCATCGCGCACCACCGCGCGTAACGGTTGGCCCGCTGCGAGCAACGTGCGCGCCACCGCGCCGCCGACCTTTCCTGTTATCCCTGTGATTGCATACATTGCAGCTTCTCCGTGCGTAAATAGATGGTTCCAAGCGCCGATCAACGATGTGCGTAAAGCGAGTTGAGCGGTGCAGTCGCGGGGGCGGCCCCGGCGGAGACGCGGTTGCCCGAATCAGACGAACCGCTGCGCACACCGCCTAGACCACTGGCGACGTTCGACTCGGCGCCCTTCCGTGCGGCCACCGCAGCTTCGGCCGCCTGAATGTCGGTGGGGTAATGCGGATCGTTGGCGCGTCCGGGCTGGTAGCCCACGCTTTCCAGCTGGATCAGTTCTGCGCGCACCTGTGCACGCGTAACGGTTGAGCTGGATTCCTGAGCGTAGCCAGCGACAGGGAAGGCGATGGCGGCGGCGATAGCAACTGCGAGGTAACGGGTATTCATGACAATGCTCCTTGGGATCGTTGCGGTCGAAACGGACCGTTGGGATGCATTGTGGGTAAACGCGATGAGAAACTAAATGACACGAATGACACTTATGAAGTGACACCCAGTCACTAATGGGCCATAGTGCGGCTTTTGACGCACTGTGCGGGGAGCGCCAATGAGATCGTCCAGCGAGAATCTCTCTAGCGGTATCAGCGTATTTGCGGCTGTGGTCGATGCGGGGACGTTTGCAGCCGCATCCGAAGTGATGGGTATGTCGCCACCCGGGGTTAGCCGGGCCATCGCCCGGCTCGAAAAGCGGCTGAAAATACGGCTCTTCAATCGGACGACCCGCGCCGTTTCCCTCACGGAAGAGGGCAAACGGTTCTACGAGCAGGTCATGCCGCACTTAAGGGGAATGGAGGAAGCGGCCGCAGCCGCATCAGGCGGCACCGCGACAGTACGCGGAAAACTGCGAATCAATCTTGATCCGGCCTTTTTGCGAATCCTTCTGGGCCCGAAGCTCGACGAATTCATGGATGCGCATCCTGAACTTGAACTCGAGTTCATCGCGAGAGATCAGCTTGGCGACCTTATCGTGGACGGCTTCGATCTGGCCTTACGATTTGGCGAACCTCGCTCATCCAGTCTGATTGCGCGAAAGCTTCTGGACACCGCGGTTGTCACGGTCGCTGCACCCTCGTACCTCGCTCGCCGCGGACGGCCAGCGGAGCCTCAGGATCTGGGTCGCGGGGCGCACCGGTGCCTCGAATTCCGGAACCCGGAAACCGGCAAGCCGTATCCCTGGGAGTTTCATCGCAAGCGCAAAAAGCTGATTGTCGAAACGAATGGACGGCTTACGTTGAACGATCCGAGCGCACTCCTCAACGCGTGTCTGGCCGGCTCCGGCGTCGCGCAGATGCTTCTGATCGGAGCAGAACCTCTGATTCGCGAGGGACGGCTCATCAACCTGTTTCCAGACTGGCCGGATGAGCGCTTTCCAATCTATGCGTACCATCCATCACGGCACCACACGCCGGCCAAGACAAGGGTGTTTCTCGACTTCATCGTCGCTTTGACGAGTACGAGTTAGCCAATGGCCACAGAGTGCTCTGCGGGTACCGCTTCAAGCGCGCCAGGCCGGGCCATCAGGAAAGTCATACTCGTCGAGCGACGCCGCATGCATTTCGATGCTGTAGCCGGCTCGTTGCGGCGGCATATAACGGCCGTTTCGAATCACGACGGGATCGACAAAATGCTCATGCAAATGATCCACGTATTCGAGCACCCGCTTGTCCAGCGACGCTGACACGCAGATATAGTCGAACAGTGAAATGTGCTGGACGTACTCGCACAAACCGACCCCACCCGCGTGCGGACACACGGGCACACCGAATTTCGCCGCCATCAACAGGACGATGATCACTTCATTCAGACCGCCCAGGCGGCAGCTATCGACCTGGCAGAAGTCGATGGCCTGCGCCTGCAGCAACTGCTTGAACATCACCCGGTTATGACAGTGCTCACCCGTCGCGACACCAATGGGCCGAATCCGCTCGCGGATGGCCGCGTGGCCGAGGATGTCGTCGGGACTCGTGGGTTCTTCGATCCACCAGGGATCGAATTCTGCCAGGCGCCGCATGTTCGCGACCGCTTCGTCGACGTCCCACACCTGGTTCGCGTCCATCATCAGCTTCAGGTTTTCGCCGATTTCTTCACGCAGGATGCGGGCACGGCGCATGTCTTCTTCGATATTGCCGCCCACCTTCTGCTTGAAGTGCGTCCAGCCCTGCGCGACGCCTTCACGTGCGAGCCGGCGAATCTTGTCGTCGTCGTAACCGAGCCAGCCGGCCGACGTCGTGTAGGCCGGATAGCCGTGCGCCAGCATTTCGCTTTCGCGCTCGCCTCTTGTCTTCGCATGACGGTGCAGCATGGCGATGGCTTCCTGCGGCGTGATCGCATCGGTCACATAGCGGAAGTCGAGGCATCGCACGAGTTCCTCGGGGCTCATGTCGACGAGCAGTTTCCACACCGGCTTGCCTTCCGCTTTGGCCCACAGGTCCCAGGCCGCATTCACGACAGCGGCCGTCGCCAGATGAATGGCGCCCTTGTCCGGACCGATCCAGCGCAACTGGCTGTCCGACGTCAGCGTGCGCCAGAAGGCGCCCATATTCGCGGCGATATCCTCGAGCGTCGTGCCGACCACCAGCGGGGCAAGCGCCTTTACCGCACTCACGCAGATCTCATTGCCGCGGCCGATGGTGAAGGTCAGGCCGTGACCTGTGAGCCCCGTCGGCGAATCGGTTTCGAGCGTCACATAGGTGGCGGAGTAATCCGGTGCGGCGTTCATCGCATCGGAGCCGTCGAGTGAACGCGAGGTCGGGAACCGAATGTCCCGGACGGACAGCCTGGTGATCGTGGGCATCTGAACCCCTCCTCTGCGACAACTATCGTCTTCGGCTTATAAGCAAAGAGGCCATGCGTGTTCGCCTAGCCTCTTTGCAGCCACCTTCGCGCCAATCGAACGCGAGACACGGCGAGAAAAGAAAAGGGAGCGCCGTGCCCCCTCCCCTCTCTTCGCCTCAAGCGGCCCCGGTCAATCGTAGAGCACGGCAGCGATCTTCGGATCGCTCATATTGCTCTTGTCGTACCAGTAGAAGCCCGTGTCGACTTTCTTGGGCAGCTTCTCGCCCTTCAACGCCTTCACTGCTGAGTCGACGACGCATTTGCCGATGCCGACCGGGTTCTGCGTAATAGCGCCGGCCATCAAGCCCGAATTGATGTCGTCCTTCTGCTCCTTGCCGGAATCATAACCAATCAGCACGAGTTTCTTGCCTGATTCCTTGATCCCGATCGCCGCACCTTCCGCCGACCCTTCATTCGCCCCGAAAATGCCCTTGAGGTTCGGGTTGGCCTGGATCATCGTCTTGGCGATTTCCGCCGACTTCAGGTGGTCCCCGCCGCCATACTGGACTGAGACAATCTTGATGTTCGGGTGCTTCGTCTTCATCTCATTCAGGAAGCCATCGCGGCGATCGATGCCGGTGCGGCTGGTCTGGTCATGCACCACCAGACCCACCTCTCCGGCATTGCCGATCGCCTCGGCCATCTTGTCGGCGGCGAGTGCGGCCGCGGCAAGATTGTCGGTCGCGCACGTGGTCAACGGAATGTCGCTATCGACGCCCGAGTCGAAGGCGATCACGGGTATTTTGGCGGCCTGCGCCCGCTTCAACAGCGGAATGGCTGCCTTGCTATCGAGCGCGGCGATGCCGAGCGCCTGGGGCTTCTTGGCGAGCGCCGCCGAGAGCATGTCGATCTGCTTATCGACCATGGCCTCGGTTTCCGGACCCTCGAAAGTGATCCTGACGTTATGCTCCTTGGCCGATTGTTCCGCGCCGGATTTAACCGCCTGCCAGAACTGATGCTGGAAGCCCTTCGAGATCAACGGGATGTAGGTGTCTTGCGCGTACGTCACACTCGCCCCGCCAATGAGCGCGCCAACGCCGACCACGACACCGACTAGTCTTCTTTTCAACATGGGGTTCTCCTCCTAAGTTGGCCATCAACCTTCAGCCGTGCGGGGAGCCTTTGGCGCTCCCTTTTCTTGATCCTGTCTTTTGATCCTGTCTTTTGATCCTGTCTTTTGATCCTGTTTCGCGCAGCGTCCACCTTCGTCAGCTTTTCTTGCGCCGCAAAATATCGGCATAAACCGCGAGAATGATGATGAGGCCGGTCACCACGATCTGCCATTCCTGAGCGACGGACATGATGCGCAGGCCGTTGGTCAGCACGCTCATGATGAACGCGCCGATGATCGTGCCCAGAATCGTGCCCGCGCCGCCGCTAAGCGAGGTCCCGCCGATCACCACGGCGGCGATCGCTTCGAGTTCGTAACCTTGACCAAGTGCCGGCTGAGCCGAATTCAGGCGCGAGGCGATCAGCAGCCCGGCGATCCCGCAAATGGCTCCAGCCAGGCCGTATATGGCGATCTTCCAGCGGTCGACATTCACGCCGGAAAGGCGCACGGCTTCCTCGTTGCTGCCGAGCGCAAACGTGTAGCGGCCGAGCGCCGTGCGATTGAGTGTGATCGAACTCACCACCGCAAGGAAAAACAGGATCAGGACCGCGTTCGGAACCGGCAGGCTCGGCAGGAAAGAACCGATCAGCGAATCCTGCGAGATCATGTAGAAGTTTTCGGTGTCGGTGAAATAGATCGGCTTGTCGGCCGAGACGACGAGCGAAAGACCTTTCAGCAGCAGCATCATGCCCAAGGTGGCAATGAACGGCGGTATTTTCATTTTCGCCGTGAGCGTGCCCGAAATGGTCCCGCAGATCGCGCCCGTGCCGATCGCAGCCAGGACGCCGGTCCACATCGGCAAATGCCAATAGGTCAGAAACACGCCGCAAATCACCGCCGTGAAGGTCATCAAGGTGCCAACGGACAAATCGATGCCACCGGTGATGATGACGAACGTGCAGGCAATCGCCAGCACGCCGTTGACGGCGGTCGCCTGCAAAATCCCGAGCATGTTGTCCATCTGCATGAACGCAGGGGACGCGAAGCTGAAAAAGACCAGCAACAGGATCAGGCTCCCGAAGGCGAGCAGCTTTTGCAGAGCAGTCGGCGTGAAGACGCGGGCTCTGAGGCCGGACAAGCGGCCCTCGTTAGCGAGCGTCGAAGTATCCGATGGCTGTGTCATAAACTGGATCTCTCCTCTTCGGGCTCACGCCGCTTTTAAGGTTTCGCGTTGCGTCGCCAGTTGCATGATGCGCTCCTGCGTCGCCTCCGTGGCTGAAAGTTCGCCGGTAATGCGGCCCTCGCACATCACGACGATGCGGTCGCTCATGCGCAAAATCTCCGGCAGTTCCGACGAGATCATTACGATCGCCTTGCCTTCTCCGGCGAGCGAGCGCAGGAGTTTGTAAATTTCGCTCTTGGCGCCGACGTCGATGCCGCGCGTCGGCTCGTCGAAGAAAAGCACGTCGCAGTCGCGCTCGAGCCATTTCGCAACGACGATTTTCTGCTGATTGCCGCCCGAGAGAAGCCGCACTTCCTGCGTGGCGGACGGCGTACGAATGGCGAGCAGATTGATGAAATGGGTGGCTGTCCGGCGTATCTCGGTGCGGCGCAAGAAGAAATTGAGCGACAGGAATTTGCGCAAGTTGGACATGACGATGTTCGATTCGACGTTCATGCCAGTCGCAAGGCCGAAGCGCTTGCGGTCTTCCGAGAGATAACCGATGCCGCGCGCCACCGCATCGCTCGGATTCCTGATCGTCGCCTTCACACCTTTCACGATGATTTCACCCGATTCGATCGGATCGGCGCCGAACACCGCTCGCGCGACCTCGGTGCGGCCGGCGCCCATCAAGCCGGCAAAACCCAATATCTCGCCTTTGCGCAGTGTGAAGCAGACGTCTCTGACAAGCGGGCCGGCGTTCAGATTGCTGACTTCGAGCGCAACCTCGCCTGTACCTGTGACGTTCACAGAAGGCGCGACGTCGGTCAAGGTGCGCCCGACCATCATGCCGATAATCGCGTCGACGCTGGTGTCTTTCGCGGTGACGGTGGCCACATACTCCCCGTCACGCAACACGGTGACGCGGTCGGCAATCTGCTTTAGCTCGTCCATCTTGTGGGAGATATAGACGATGCCCACGCCCCGGCTCTTCAGCTCGCGAATGATGCGAAATAGCTCGGCGATCTCGGCGTCGTTGAGCGCCGAGGTCGGCTCGTCCATGATCAAGACGCGCGAGTCGAAAGACAACGCCTTGGCGATCTCGACCATCTGCTGCTTCGCGACGGTGAGCGTGCTGACCACCGCGCGCGGGTCGATATTCACATGCATGCGGGCAAGAATGTCGCGCGCCTGCGCATTGAGCTTGTCTTCGTCGAGGAACAAACCGAGGCGCCCACGCGGCTCGCGGCCGATGAACATGTTCTGGGCGACGGTCAGGTGATTCATCAGCTGGAGTTCCTGATGAATGATGCCGATGCCGAGAGCCTGCGCCTCGCGCGGGCTCGAGAACTCGACCGGCTGACCGTCATAGAGGATGTCGCCCGTATCCCGGGTGTAGACGCCGGCGAGGATTTTCATCAGCGTCGACTTGCCGGCGCCGTTCTCGCCCATTAGCGCGTGGACTTCGCCCGCCATGAGCTCGAATTGGACTTCGTGAAGCGCCCGCACGCCGGGAAAGCGCTTGTTGAGCTTTTTAACGGAAATGAGCGGGGTCATGGCGCGGATTGAACGACAAGTCCGCGACCGCCGCTGGCCTCAATTCGGGGAGCGGGTCGAGAAAGCGTGGGAAGCCGCTGCGCCGGGCGTTGCCGGGTATCGCGGCTGAAATCGTAACGAGAAGCCAGACACATTGCTGGGCCACCCAAACTGATGTGCCACGATTTTACGACGCTGAATGGCAGCGGCTCAAGCGTAGGCATTCCCTAGTGTCGTACGCACAGGTATCTCGCGGCCGCCTCCCACTATTTGGTTTATCGCTGGATTAGGCCGGTTCGGCAGTCTCCACGCCACGGAGGCTCCGCTGCACGGGCGGCTGCTCATGGCTTACATGCCGCGCCGTTTCGAACAGTTCCGCGAGCCAGTTGACGAAGGCGAGCACGCGAGGCGGAGCGCGGCGATGACGCAGATACGCGATCGATACCGGCAGCGCAGCGGGTCGATGATGCGGCAGCACTTCGCGTAGGCGCCCAGAGTCGAGATAGGGCTGGGCGAGCGCCCGTGGCGGCTGGATCAGTCCAAGTCCGCGCAGCCCGCATTCGAGGTACGCGTGCTCGTCGCTTACCTGTACGAAGCCCCCAAGCGGCACGTTGACCGTGTCGCCTTCGACTTGAAAATCGAATTCCGCCGCACGCCCCGTTTGCGCGCTCACGTGGTTCACCGCGGCGTGACCGCTTAGCTCCTCGAACCGTTGCGGCGTGCCGTACCGGGCGAGATAAAGCGGGCTCGCGCAGGTCACACGCTCGAGCGCGCCCAGTCGGCGAGCGGCGAAGCCCGCATCCGGCGATTTTCCAGTCAGAACGCAGCAATCGATCGCTTCGCCGACCCGTTCAACCTGGCGGTTGCTGACGCCGAAGGTGAGCAGGATGTGCTCATAGCGCGCGTGAAAATCGTCGAGGGCCGGAAACACGATCGCGTTCGCGACGACCGCCGGCATCTCAACACGCAGCCGTCCGCGCGGCCGGTCGTCGGGATGCCGCAGGCTCGCCTCGATATCGTCGATGTCGGCGAGAATCTGCACACAACGCTCGTAATAGGCGGCCCCCTCGGCCGTCAGACTGAGCCGGCGCGTGGTGCGCACGAGCAACTGGATGCCGAGCATGGCCTCGAGGTTTTGCACGAGCGTTGTCGCGCTTGCGCGCGGAATCCCGAGCGACTGCGCGGCGCGGGTAAAGCTGTTGGCGTCGACGATGCGTACGAAGGTCTGCATCGCCATGATGCGATCCATCACGAGCGTCTCTCCTATGGATGTCGAGGCGCTATGGAACACATCACCAGCCTCGTCCTTGCAGAGCACACTAATGCCGTGCGTCGAACGGTGTGAGTGACAAGTGTGGCGGGATTCGGTGTGCGGGAAATGAACCCGGTTACGACCCGTTGCACGCAACGGGTCGCAGGCGCGATTGCCGATTACCGATTTGCCGCCCTACGCTTCGGCGAGAATCTGCTGAATGACCTGCTCGAAGGTTTCCACGGGTTGTCCGCCGCTGACCAGATAGCGACCGTTGAAGATGATCGCCGGCACGGACTGGATGCCCTTCGCCTGGTATTCCCGTTCTTCCGCACGAACGTCGTCGGTATAGATTCCGCTGCGCAGTACTTCCCTTGCTTGCGCGGCGTCGAGCCCAACGGACTGGGCTGCTTCAACCAGGACTTCGTGATTGCTTGGGTCCTTGCCCTCGCCATGATAGGCCCGCAGCAGCGCCAGTTTGAGTGGCAACTGCTTGCCTTCGATACCGGCCCAATGCAGCAGGCGGTGCGCGTCGAAGGTGTTATAGACGTGCTCACGCGGGCCGAAAGTAAAACCAACACTCGCCCCGCGCTCGCGGATCATGGCCTGGGTTTCCGCGATCTGCTCTGGCGTGCGTCCGTATTTCTTGCCGAGATAATCGACAATGGCCTCGCCGTCCGGCCCCATGTCCGGATTCAACTCGAAGGGATGGACGGTGACTTGAGCGTCGACCGTATCGCTCAAACGCGATAGTGCAAGCTCGAGTGACGACAGGCCGATGGCACACCACGGGCATGCGATATCGGAGACAAAATCGATTGTTAGCTGTTGTTTCATTGCTTTCCTGACTGAAATAAGCTGTGGCGCGGCCGCTTCGCTGCGACGCAAAAACGGCCCACAGGGTAGCCTAGCCTGAATCGCTGATTTCTGCAGGACCGCGCTGCGGATGTACGCCGACGCGCTCATCCGCGGCGTGGCCCTCAGTCCGGCATTCCGTTGTGGTCGCCGAGAGTTCTGGTGGGCCAGTCCACCCAGCGGTCCGCGCGGGTCCGTTCGTACGCTTCGTTGAGCGGATAACGAATGCGGTTGTCGTCGCGCGGACGTTCGCCGATTACCATCAGCCTGACTTCGTCCTTCGTATTGTTGATGAAGGTGTGGCAGATGCCCGTGCCTGACGGAAACGCGACGGAATCGCCTTCAGCAATCGGATGAAGCACACCGTCGATCCAGACATCGGGCTTGCCTGCGAGCACGTACACAAACTCCTGCTCGGTACTTTCGGCGTGCGGATATGACGTGCGCCGGCCGGGTAAAAGCCTCACGTGATGGATGCCAATGCGCGTGATGCCGAGTGCGGCGGAAAGCGGCGCATCAAGCGCCATTTTTTCGGTATCGCCGCGATAGGAATGCGCATCCGGTTCTTCCAGCTCAGTCCAATGCTTGATGAAATCGGGTCGGCTCATCGGGTGTTCTCCTTTGGGGACTACGGTCGATGATAACGGCTTACACACTCATTGTTCGTCGTTGGCCAGCGACGTGAGAATCCGGTATGCGGCGCTCACCCGTTCATCAATGGGAAAGTTCTTGTTCGCGAGAATGACGATCCCCAGCCGCTTTTGCGGAATGAATGCGACGTACGCGCCGAAGCCGTTGGTCGAGCCGGTTTTGTTGATCCAGACGTCTTCACGAGGGGGCTGCGGTGGAACGATTTCAGTGACCGGCGTTGCGTTGAAAATCATCGCCGACGAGTTTCCGTCCAGAAGCGTCTGCAATTTGACGGGATAGGGATACTGTTCCCATATAAGGTCCTGGGTCATTCCCGCTGCCTTGAAGTATCCGGAATGCGTGTCCGTAATCGCGCGCTGAAGCTTCGGGTCCAACTGGATCAGATTCATGTTGGCTTCCACGAAGCGAACCATGTCGGCAGCCGTGGCCTTCACACCGTAGGCTTCGGCGGACAGCACCCCAGGCGCCACTCTGATCGGCGCACCGTCTTTCGTGTAGCCCTGAGCGTAGTCGTTCAACTTGCCGGCGGGAACGTTGATGTAGCTGTGCTTCATATCAAGCGCGGGAAACAAACGATTTTCCATCAGCGCGCTGAAATCCTGCCCCATGCTCTTCGCCGTTATCAGGCCGAGCGCGCCGATGCCGGGATTGGCATACGTCCGATGGGTTCCCGGCGCATAGGTGGGCTGCCACTGCTTGAAATACTGCATCAACTGATCGTCGTTGCGGATGCTGTCCGGCACCTGCAGCGGGAGCCCGCCGGGCGTGTGCGTGCCCAGATTGAGAAGACTGACCTTGCCGAACTCACTATTGCGCAGAGACGGGAGGTATTTGCTCGTCTGATCCGACAGGGATAGATAACCGCTCACCTGCGCATAGGAGGCAAGCGTCGCCGTCAACGTCTTGCTGACAGAACCCAGTTCGAACAAGGTGTCGGAGGTAACCGGCGTTCTGGTCTTCGTCGACGCCAGGCCATAGTTGAATACGTAATGCCTGTCACCGTCGATGATGCCAACAGCCATGCCAGGGATGCCATCGTTCACCATGATCGGTTGTATGGCGCGGTCTACCGTACGTCTAATTCTGTTTTGCTGATCGTCGGCCGCATGGCCAACGGTTGTGACAGCACACGCGAAGAAGGTTGCTGCGATGAGGCTTATGGTTCTCAGATTCATGTCCCTAATCGATCGGTTTTGCGTAGGTGGGTGACGGGCGTTGACACGGGTCTGCCGGGGAAGGAGTATGCGTGCCCACAGACTCATCGACTATCGACGATATCTTGTCCGTAGCGAAAGAAAATCTTTCGCGTGGCACGCGATATCCCTCCACGGCTTACCCGTCATTCACCGCCTACGCATAAAACCGAACGATCGAGCAAGGGCATGCGGGCCGGACAGCAAGTGCACATGAAATGACCGCCCTGCCCCTGCTCCAAAGATCAGTACGATCCCATATAGTCGCGCTTGCCGATTTCAACACCGTTGTGGCGCAGAATCGCGTAGGCCGTCGTGACGTGGAAGAAAAACTGGGGCAGACCGTAGTTCTGCAAATAGGCGCTGCCGACCAGCTTCTTCTCTTTCGGCGTACCCGGGCGCAGGACGATTTCCTTGTTCTCGCTACCCTCGAACTGGGCGGCGTCGAGCGTACCGAGGTGGGCCAACGCTTTGGCGATCAGCGCTTGCAGATCGGCAAACGTCACTTCAGTGTCGGGCCACGACGGCACTTCTACGCCGGCCAGGCGCGAACTGACGCCCTTGCTGAAATCCGCGGCGATCTGCACCTGGCGCACCAGGGGAAACATGTCCGGGAACAGGCGCGCCTGCAGCAGCGCGTTCGGCTCAATGTTCTTTCCGGTGGCATGCGCTTCGGCTTTCTTCAGCACGTCGGACAATGCAGTCAGCATTTGCTTGAAGACGGGGACGGATGCGCTGTAGATGGAACTGGTCATGATCACTCTTTCGGTCGATGTTGGATGCCGGCGCGGAAGATGCCGCGCCGGCCGGTTGAATAGGCGGGGGGAAGGTTACCACCAAGCCGCGTAGAATCACGCAAGCTGGCATCACGACAGGGATGGTCCGGTCATGGCTGCGTTGCTCACGATACTCAAATTCGCTATCGTCATCGTCCTCGCCTCTTCATTGGTCGAGGCGCTAGTGCTTTCTGTTCGCCACGGCTGGCGCCGCTACGACTGGCGGGCGGCCAGTGTCTCGGTGGTCGACTATCTCGTGCGTGAGTATCCGTTGCGCTGGTTGCTCCCGCTCGTATTCTGGAGCGACGCCATGAACTGGTTCTGGCGGCACAGGCTCTGGACGCTACCGATGAACCATTGGAGCGCCTGGCTGGCGTGCTTCGTCGGCCAGGAATTCTGCTACTACTGGTACCACCGGGCAGCCCACCGCACACGCTGGTTCTGGTGCACCCACGCTATTCACCATTCACCCAATCAACTCAACCTGTCCGCCGCATACCGTTTCGGCTGGACCGGCCGTCTTACGGGTTCCTTGCTGTTCTTCATGCTTGCGCCGCTAGTCGGCATGCCACCCCAGATTGTGATGGTGCTGCTTTCGCTCAACCTGCTCTACCAGTTCTGGCTGCACGCAACCTGGATTCCTCGCCTCGGGCCGCTGGAATGGATTCTGAACACGCCTTCAGCACACCGCGTGCATCACGCGTCCAACATCGAATACCTCGATGGAAACTATGGCGGCGTGCTGATCGTATTCGATCGGCTGTTTGGGACCTACATCGCGGAACGGCGCGACGTACCGTGTCGCTACGGTCTGGTCCGGCCGATGACGACCTACAACCTGCTGACCATCGAGTTCGATCATTGGCGCGCGCTGTGGCGCGACCTGCTGGCCGCGCGCTCCATCGGCGAGGCGTGGGGCTATGTCGCCAAGCCACCGGGCTGGCGGCCCGATAACACCGGGGAAACGACCGAAGATCTAAGACGCCGTGCGGATCCGCACGCCTTCGGGGCGGAACAACAATAGCAGTCTCACATTGCCGGAACTCGGCCTGATGCCCGATGCCCGGTGTGCGTTTCCCCTCAGGTTGATCGATGAACAGAACGTCGGCATTTTGACGCGCGCTTGCGGTTGTGAAAAATGAATGGTATTTTTTCATGAAATTTACCTAGGTATTTTTCACGAGAGTCACTATGTTCGACCAGTCTGCCGAGCACGTCGCGAGCTACTACGCACGCACCTATCCTGCCCCGATCCCCCTACGGCCGGCGCTGGAAGAGCGTCTCGACACGGAAGTGCTGATCATCGGCGCGGGTTTCAGTGGCTTGCACACAGCGCTGCGTCTGGCTCTCGCGGGCAAGCGTGTCACGGTGCTCGAAGCCAGCCGGGTAGCCTGGGCGGCGTCCGGGCGCAACGGCGGCCAGGCCCTGCTCGGCTGGTCCTGCGACATGCCTCCACTGGAGGCAGCGTTGGGTCTGGAGCGTGCCCGTCGACTGTGGGACAGCATGCGTTGGGCCGCCGCAGAGATACGGGAGCTGCCGGCGCGACATGGCTTCGATGCGGACTACCGTGCGGGAAGTCTGTGGGCCGCGGTACTGCCGCGCCGCACCGCGCTCCTCGAACAGGCCCAACGGGAAGCCGAGGAAAAGTGGGGCTACGACAAGATGCGCTTCATCCCTCGCGAGGAAATGCCTCAATGGATTGCAAGCGAACGCTATCAGGCGGCACTCTACGATCCCGAGGCGGGCCATCTGAATCCGCTGAAACTGGCCCAGGGCCTGGCCGCGGCGATCGAACAGGCCGGTGGACGCATCTTCGAGCAGAGCCAGGTGCTGGACTACCGCGAGACGCAGGGCGGCTATGTCGCGCGCACCGATAAAGGCGAGGTGCGGGCGGACGTGCTGGTACTCGCCTGCAACGCCTATATCGACCGCCTCGACCGCAAACTTTCCAGGCGCATGCTGCCGGTTGGCACCTATCAGGTGGCCACGTCGCCGCTGCAGCCGGAGGTGGCCCGCTCGCTACTGCCACGCAATAGCTGCGTGATCGACAACCAGTTCGTTCCCGACTACTTCCGTTTAAGTCCTGACAACCGCCTGCTATTCGGCGGCGGCTGCACCTACGCGGGCGGCATTCCAAAGGATATTGCGGCGGCTACCCGGCCTTATCTGGAGCGCGCATTCCCGCAACTGCGCGGAGTGGAACTGGAGTTTGCGTGGGGCGGCCATATCGACATCAGCATGAAACGCACACCGGATATCGGCCGACAAGGTGAGCGCTACTGGTTGCAAGGTTTTTCGGGGCACGGCGTGCTGCCCACGCTCGCCGCCGGCCGGGCGGTCGCCGACGCTATCCTCGGTGACGACGAACTGCTCGACCTGTACCGGGCCATCGACAATCCGCCTTTTCCCGGCGGTACGCTACTGGCCGCGCCGCTGGAGGTCATTGGCAAGACCTGGTATCGTCTGCGCGACAGAGTCTGAGAGAAGAGGCAGAAGATGAACAAGCAGGAAGAAATTGAAGGTCTCGCGATACTGATTCGGGACCTGCGCAAGCATAAGAAGGTGACGTTGGGCGCGTTGGCGGAAAAGATCGGCCGCTCGGTGGGTTTCCTTTCCCAGATCGAGCGCGGCCTCTCGCGTCCGACCGTGGGCGATCTAACCGCCATCGGCGAGGCGCTCGGCGTACCCACCACCTATTTTTATAGCCTGAGCAAGCCGCGTGCGCTGCCTTGGGTGACCCGCCCGGATGAACGCCGCACGCTGTATTACGCCGAAGGCGTGACTGACGTGCTGGTGTCGCCGAATATGTCGGCAGGTTTTTCGATGCTGGAGAGCCACCTGGCGCCGGGCGCCAGCAGCGGCGACAAACCGTTGAATGACAGTGACGAGCAAGGCGGCTTCGTCCTTGAGGGCGAGTTGACCATCTGGCTGGACGACGAAGCGCAACCGGCAACGCTCGGCCCTAACGACGGCTTCCAGGTGCCCGCGCACGCCCGGTTCCGCTACGCCAATCTTTCCGACGAACCTACGCGAGTACTTTGGGTGTTCACCTAGGGTTCAGGCAGTACGTGACGCAGCAGCGAACGCTGCGCTGAGTGTCAATTCGGATGACTAATGGACGGCGTTGTGATTATCGCGTTCAGTTCTGTTATGTCGTCGACTTGCCTACGTTTCCCACGACAGCTTTTAACTAAAGCTCAATCATCGCGTCATTTTTGCGTGAGAAGGACAACAATATGACTTCCCCCAGCGCCGACCTGCTCAGCGAAGTACGCGCCTTCCGCGCGGCGTATCCCGAGGTGCGTTACGTCGACCTCATTTGCCTGGATATCCCCGGGCACTTCTACGGCAAGCGCTACCCCATAGACATGCTCGAGAAAGTCGCTGCCGGCAGTCTCCTGAAACTGCCGCAGAACTGCATTTTGCTCGGCGCGCAAGGTGGCGTGTTCCCGATCGGCGACTATTGCTTCAACGACGGCGATCCGGATGCGCAGCGCCGCCTGATAGCCGGCACTCTCAAGCCCGTGCGATGGGAAAGCCAGCCATTGGGACAGATGCTGATCAGCTCGGACGGCACCGAGGCGCCCATCGAGTTCGAGCCGCGCGAGGTATTGGCGCGCGTGCTGAAACGCTTCGAGCGGCGCGGCATCCGCCCGGTTGTCGCCTTCGAACTGGAGTTTTATCTGTTCGACGCGAGGCTGGCGGACGGTCTTCCGCAATTCCCACGCGACCCGTTCTGCGACGATCCGGACGACCAGTCCAACATGCACATCGAACGATTGTCGCGCTTCTCCAGTGTGCTCAACGAGATGGTCGACGCGACGCGCGAGCAAGGCGTAGACGCTACCGTGATCACTGCCGAGCTCGGGCCCGGGCAGTTCGAGATCAACTTTGGCCACAACGACGACACTCTGCGCGCCGCCGACTGGGCCGCCCTGTTCTGCCGCAGCACGCGCGGCGTGGCGCTGAAACACGGCTACCGCGCGAGCTTCATGAGCAAGCCGTACCTGCACGCGCCGGGCAGCGGCATGCACGTACATGTGAGTCTCTACGACGAGGCAGGAAACAACCTGCTAGCCGCTGACGGCCAGCGCCCGCTGCGCCATGCAGTGGCCGGGTGCCTCGCCTTGCTGCCGCATTGCATGCCTGTCTTCGCCGCCAATCACAACGCGTTTCGCCGCTATGGCTGGAAGACGAATGCGGCCAGCCGTGCCAGCTGGGGTTTCGAGGACCGCGACGCCTGCATTCGCATTCCCGAATCGGATGACCGCAACTTGCGCATCGAACACCGCCTGGCGGGCGCCGACGCGAACCCTTACCTGGTACTGGCCGCTATTCTCACCGGTATGGAACACGGGCTGGATGCAGGCCGTGAACCCATCGCGCCGCTCAACGAAGACCGCAGGAGCGGCGTCGACTTTCCGCAAGACATGCTCACGGCCGTCGCCGCGATGCAAAGCCATTCGGTCGTAGGCAGAGGCATGGGCGAAGAGTTCGTGATGGTCTACTGCGAGAACAAACGGCAGGACCATCTGGATTTCATGAACGAGGTGAATGCGCGGGAATACCGCTGGTTCCTTTGAGCGAGCAGCTAGGTATTGGCTACCAGCAGCTCCTCAGCATTCTTTGGCGGCCGCAGACCATCGGTTCTGCCCATGAAGTAGCGCTCGGTAAGATCGGCCGCCGAGACATGCCGTGCTTCTCTAAAGCCTGCTTCGCGGGCCAGCGCCAGAATCTCCGGCGGGGTGAAGAAGCTGATGAACGGTGTCCCGCTTGCTCGTGCGCCCTTCTCCGCCATCTCAAGTCCGGGGCGCACCTCAGGGTCTGCCATCTCAAGCGGGAGCAGGAACGTCATGGCGAGCGTCGATCCTGGAGCAAGGGACGCGACTTCGCGTAGCGTGGCCGCGTTCGCGTCCTTGGTGAGATACATGCTGACGCCTGTGGAAACCACGATTGCCGGCTTGCTCTCATCGAAGCCGGCAGTCACGAGCCCGTCTCGCCAGCTTCCCCCCGACTCGAAATCGACCGGCACGAAACGCAGCCAATCCGGAACGCCGAAGCCTAGCTCGGTCAGGCGCTGACGCTTCCATGCTTGAGGACCTGGCTGGTCAACTTCGAACACCTTGAGATGGGATGCGATCTCCGGCCGCCGCTGCGCGAAGCTGTCGAGGCCGGCGCCGAGGATGACGTACTGGTCAAGCCCGCGGCCTGCCTGTTCCACAACCAGATCTTCGATGAAGCGAGCACGCGCCACGATCGAAGCGCGAAAGGGTCGCGTGAATTGAGGGTCCATGTCACCGCGGCTGCGCCAACCCTCGTCCGGGGCCAGCAGCTTAAGGCCGATTACGTCTTCCAGAACATGCGGCGGCGGGTCGGACTGGACATGGAGAGCGCGCCACAAGGCGACTCGCGCTGCTGTACTGTCTGGCGCTGCATCTTGCTTGTCGGTCATGACTTTCGATCCTCCTGTAGGCGAATGTTGTTGACGTTACCCCATTTGATGCCTACGAGGGCAAGAGCGCTTTTTTCATCGACGGTGCGGGATGGACCACGTAATTCTGTCGCTCATAAAAGGGAACGGCATCCGGACGGGCATCTAGAAACACCGCAGTCATATTGCGAGCTCGTGCGTCGGTTTCAGCATAGTCCGTCAAGGCGCGGCCCGCGCCGCTGCCCCGTGTCGCCTCATCGACGACGAGATCGTCGATGTGCAAGTGCGCCCCGCGCGCCAATGTGTGGACCGGCCTCATCCCCATCACGCCAATCAGCTTGCCACCCTGAAACGCGCCGACAAGCTCATAGCCAGAATGCGATTGCAGCCTCGCTCTTCTGAGAAATTCGTCTTGATCAAGCGCCCGCAATTGCGCGATCACCGGAAAGGCTTGTGCCCATTCTGCTGGGGCGAGCCTTCGGATATCCAGGCTGTCGTTGTGATTGTCGGCCATAGCGGCATTCTGTCCTCGTTGGGAGAATGCCGATTCTGGCACAGCTACAGAGACATGCCGCCCGAAACTTCGATGCGCTGGCCATTGACCCAGCGATTGTCCTCGGACAGCAGCGACGCGATCATCGGGCCGATGTCGTCGGGCAAGCCCGCACGACCGAGCGCCGTGCCGTCCGCCACCAGCTTGTTGATCTCGGGATTGTCGCGCACCATGCCGCCACTGAAGTCCGTAGCGACTGCGCCTGGCGCGACGGTATTGACGGCAATTCGGCGCGGACCGAGTTCCTTCGCGAGATAACGAGTCAGAACCTCGACCGCGCCTTTCATGGATGCATAGGACCCACTGCCTGGAAAAGTGAAACGGGTCAGTCCCGAGGAGATATTCACAATGCGGCCACCGTCCTTGATCAACGGCAGAAGCTTTTGCGTCAGGAAAAACACGCCCTTGAAATGGACATGGTAAAGACTGTCCAACTCTTCCTCGGTAGTCTTTTCGAACGGAGTGTGATTCGACGTGCCGGCGTTGTTGACGAGGTAGTCGAAACGCTCGGCGCCCAACTGCGCAAGCGACGCCCGAACCTGCTCCACAAACGCGTCGAATGTGCTCACTTTTCCGGTATCGAGTGGCAGAGCAATGGCTCTTTGCCCCTCCTCCGCCACGAGGCCGACAACCTTGTCGGCTTCCGCCTGATTGGCGCGATAGGTAAATACGGAACTGACGCCGCGCTTCGCAAGGCTCAGGACCGTATTGCGCCCCAAACCGCGACTCCCGCCTGTCACGATGGCGATCTTCGAAATGGCGTCTGCCGATTGTCCTGCTGTCATTTTTGCGCTCCACGTTAGAGGTGTAGACGCAGCTTATTCCGGCCGATAGCGAGGCTGAATGCCCTAACTGTCCTTCTTCTTGCCTAATCCTGCTCAGGCTCTGCAGCTCGACACGCGAGGCAGTAACATGCGGAAATGCTGGCGCGAAGGAGTTTCATATGTCAAATGCCTTGGTCGAAGGTGTCAAACGCTACACCGACAATCAAGCCGGGAGCGAGGGTCCGTTCATGACCGCCATCGATGGCTTAATCATCATCCGGTCGGATCATGAAAAGCATCCCTCTCATCTGATCATGAAGCCGGCCCTCTGTGTCGTCGTTCAAGGCGCCAAGTGGACGACATTCGGTGACAGGCGCTACGACTACAGGGCAGGACAAGCCCTGATCGTCAACGTCGAGATGCCGGCGTTCAGCAGGATTGTGAAAGCCAGTCCAACCGAGCCCTATCTCGCGATCGCCATGGAGTTCGACCTCGCCATCATGCGCGATGTCATGGCATGTCTCGATACGCCGCCTGCGCCGGAAGACGAACTCGGCCACGGCGTTTTTGTCACCGAGATGGACGGGCCGCTCGCTGACTGCATGCTGCGCATGGTGCGTCTCCTCGACACGCCTCACGCTATTCCTATTCTCGCGCCGATGATCAAGCGGGAAATCTGCTACTGGTTGCTCACGGGGCGTCACGGCAACGAGGTCGCCCGGGTCGTGCTGGCCACCAGCCATGTGCATAAAGTCGTGACTGCCATCCATGCGTTAAGAGGCCAATTCACCGAGACCGTCCGCATCGAGGAGCTGGCCGCCGTGGCACAAATGAGTCCGTCGGCATTCCACAGGCAGTTCAAGGCGCTGACATCGATGACCCCGTTGCAATACCAGAAGCAGCTTCGCCTGCTTGAAGCACGCAACCTGATGGTGGCAGGCATTGCCAATGCCGAAGCGGCGGCCTATCAGGTGGGTTACGAAAGCGCATCGCAATTCAGCCGCGAATACTCGCGCATGTTTGGAGCGCCACCTCGCCGTGACATAGAGGCTTTGAAAACGGCAACGACCTAGTGCTTCACGCCGCCGTGTCAATTCGCATCGCGCACCCAGTTGCCTCCATGCGCCGCGGCCTGCGCAGCGGGCGAGGTGGCAAGATAGGCGAGTGCCTGCTCGGTCGAGCCTTCGTGATGCGGTGTATAGCGCGGATTGAAATAGCGTAACGCGGCTGCGATCATCTTCCAGAACGACGGCAGGCAACCGCGCCGCGCCCCGGCGCGCCATGCGAGGATAAAACCGCGGTACGTGCCGGCGTCAGGATCGCGCCGGTGCATGAAGCGCGCGCCGTGCGTGAGAAAGTACAGTAGAAGAATCACCGTCGACAACATGTGGAAGCAGCGTTCGAAGTAGGTGCCGCCCATATGCCGGAAGATGTCGAAGGCTACCGTGCGATGCTCCACTTCCTCGGCGCCGTGCCAGCGCAGCAGGTCGAGCATGGTTGGGTCGGCATGAGCGGCATCGAGGCCGTCGGCATTGAGCACCCAATTGCCGAGATAACCAAAAAAGTGTTCCAGCGCGGCGATAACGCCCAGTTGCTGGCGCAGCCAGAAACGCGTTTTGCCGATCTTCAGTCCGAGCGGTTGCTCGCCGAGCAGTTTGCCAAACAGCCAGTCGAGTTTCTTTGTGAAAGGCTGCGTGTCGATTCCGTGAGCCTTGTAGTAGTGCGTGAGCACACCGCCGTGCGAGCGCGAATGCACCGCTTCCTGCCTGAGAAATCCCTCTGCGTCATCGCGCAGCGCCGGGTCTGCAATCAGCGGCAGCGCCTTGTTGTAGACGCGGCAGAACCATAGTTCGCCTGCAGGGAACAGCAGGTTCAGCACATTGATGATGTGCGTGCTCGACGGGTCGCCGGGAATCCACTGGATCGGCGTTTGACTCCAGTCGAATTTCACATGGCGTGCCCTGATCTTGTATTGCGTGTGTTCTTGGGTCATGACGGTCTCCGGCATCCGGTGGATAAGATCAGCGCGGCACCATGCCGATGCGAGCGATCACGCGGCTTAGTCCAGGCATGTAGCGTGAGATGAAACGCATTGAATGCGCCTCGATGCCGATGGCGACCACAGGCTTGTTGCGCAATACCGCACGGAGCGCGGCTTTAGCGACCGTCTCGGGCTGCAGGCCGCGCAACTGGTAAAGCTTCGCGGCTTTCTGGCGCATGCGGTCCTGCTCCTGAGCGCTGGCGCCGACATACTGGGTTGAGGCCATGATTCCCGTCTCGGCGAACCCCGGGCAGATTGCGCTGACGCCGATACCGTGCGCTGCGAGTTCTCCGCGCATGCACTCGCTAAGCATCAACACGGCAGCCTTGGTGGTCGCATAGGCCGGCAGGTCGCGCGAAGGAGCGAAGGCCGCGGCTGACGCAGTGTTGATGATGTGACCGCCGTTCCCGCGCTTCACCATCTGCCGGGCGAACAGGCGCGAGCCATGAATCACGCCCCACAGATTGACGTGAAGAATACGTTCCCAGTCTTGTGCCGAGGTGTCGAGCACGCCGCCTGCCATGCCAATGCCCGCGTTGTTGACCATGATGTCGGCGCCGCCGAGGCCCTTCCCGACCCAGTCCGCCAGCTCTTCCATCTGTTCGGCGCTGCCGACGTCGGCCTTGCGCGCATACGCCTGGCAGCCTGACAACCTGGCCAGGGTAGCGGTGCGTTCCGCACTTGCAGTGTCGATATCGACCGCGACCACCGCGGCGCCTTGCTTCGCGAATTCCAGTGCAATGCATCGGCCGATGCCGCTGCCCGCACCGGTCACGACCGCGAGCTTGCCGCTGAGCGGTTTGCGTGCGGCGTCCATACGGGCGCGTTGCAGCGTGTCCGGTTCGGCGCCACCTTCAGCGTGATCGACGAGTTCACGCACCATCCGGGCCATCTGTTCGGGATGCGTAACCGGCAGCCAGTGCCGCGCGGTCAGCTCACGGCGCCAGTACTTCTGCACCCATCGCGAAAGATCTTCGGACAGGGCCGGGCTGACGTATTTGTCCAGCGTCGGCACGATCACCTGGACCGGTGCGTGCGCGTAGCACTTGCGCGGCGTGAACAGGCAGCGGATGAAGTTGGCGCGATACAGCGATACGCCGCGCACGCCGTCCCGGGTTTGCGTCGGGCGCGGCGCGATCTGCGTCTTTTCCACGCGACGTAGTACTCGCGGCCACGCGCGGCCGAGCCACATGCGCCAGGTCAAGCCTGGCAGCACCGGCAAATGGAACAGCAGCACGTACCAGGAGCGCACCAGTTGCCCCAATAGCTTGCCGATCGAACGCGGCGTGGGACGCAGCAAGCGTGCTCGGATCCAATAAGCGACGTGATCGAGGCAAGGGCCCGAGCACGACGTGTACGACGCAATGCGCCCGCGCAAGCGCTCTTCGGTGACGAACTCCCAGCCCTGGATCGAGCCCCAGTCGTGCGCGACCAGATGGACGGCGCGATTGGGGCTCACGGCATCGATGACGGCGATGAAGTCGTCGGTGAGTTTTCCCAGACGGTAAGCTGCTGTCCCCTTCGGCGCAGTGGATTGCCCCGCACCGCGAACATCGTAGGCAATCACATGGAAATCGTGGGCCAGCAATGCGGCCACTGCGTCCCAGACTTCGCTGTTGTCGGGATAGCCATGCACTAACACCACAGTCGGCCTGGCGGGGTCGCCCCATGCTCTCGCGGCAAGCGTCACGTCGCCCGAGCTCACCGTGAATTCGGTGCGGCGAGTGACGGGCGGCGCCTCGTACAGCGTGGGCGATATCGGCTCGGTTAGAAGTTGCATGTGCGCCTCCGTCATGCTGCGGCCAACGCACGCCCACGCTGCGCCCAGCGGCGCACATGCGGCAGGTCGTCGTCGAGCCAGTAGGCGTCGTCATCGGTGATGACCAGCAACTCTTCGAATTTGGCGCCCACACCTTGAAAACCGAGATGCGGCTCGACGGCCCAGAGGCCCGGCGTCGGCGCATGATCGGAGCGGCGATCGATCGACCATAACGGCGACCAGCCCTCCTTCCTGCCCGCGCTAACCTGGTCGAGGACGAGGTTGCGCGTGGCGTTCAGGCCGAAACGCGCCACGAAACGCGGCTTGGCCGGCTGCTTCAGCTTCGCGACACGATGCGCGAGCACCTTGAACGGATAGGCCTTGTGGCGCGGCTCGACGCCCTGCTTTCTGCACAACAGGTCGACCGCGCGCGCCACGTCAGCAAGCGTATGCCGTTGCTTCACCATGGTGACGATCAACTCGCGGTGCTCGGCCAGGTCATCTTTCAGTTGTTCGAGAGTGGGATTCGTGCCGACGCAAGTGGCGTAGCCGACATCGGCGATCACACCGTTCAGCACCGGCGCCACGTCGAGAATGACCGGCATGTTTTCTTCCAGCCGGCGCGAACTCGGAAAGAACGCCAGGTTAAAACCGGCCATGTGCGACAGCCCGGAAAAACCTTCAAAGGCGGTACGGTCGCCAAACCAGGCGAAGGGTTTGTGCAGCCAGTCGCGCACGCCGTGATCCTGCAGCCATTCGGTCAGCAGCCGGGCAGCGTCTTTTTCCGTCATGCCCGGTTGGAGCATTTCGCCAACGCTCTCGACGCAGCGATAAGCCAGTTGCTGGACTTCGCGGAACTGCGTCAGTTCTTCCACGTCGACGTGTGGAATGGACTTGTCACCCATACATGCCTCCCGAATATGCTGTCGACGGGGGTGCGGCCGCCCGTCACGATGACATTTTTTATTGTTACATTGTTTGATGTAACGATTGGATCGTACACCACCCTGGGTGCTCGTCCACTCGTTGTTTTCCCTGGGGACTGGTTGGGGGATGGAGGCGTGGAGGCCGTCCGGTTGGCCGAAGGTACGAATGCCTGAACTCAGTCAGGCATCGACTCCGGCATCAGCCGTGTGGCGTGGGGATCTAGTGGCGTACGTGCCGGAACGTTGATTGTTCTTCGGCTGCGTATCTGTTCCGGCTGTTGAGCGGCCGCTGACTGGTCGCTGACTTAAGGAACCGGCGGAAAGTGCCGCTTGCCGGCGGGAATTGGCAAACGCCGGAAGCGTTCTTTCTTGTGCTCTTCGTCGAAGTGCGCAAGTGACGGCTTGACCAGATCGCTGCGCGACACGATGCCGACCAGTTGCAACGTTTCGGAGTCCGTGACTACGGGCAAGCGTTCGAGACCGTGCACCGCAAGCCGCGTTGCGACGAGCCGGCACGTTTCACTCGGCAATGCAAATGCGAGGGACCGGTGGCGCAACATGTCAGCGAGGCGCGAATCGAGCGCATCCGCGGCGGCGTCATCGCGAATTTTTTCCAGTAGCGCGCGATCGACCACACCCGCTAGCACGCCTTGACGCACGACCGGATAAGCACGATGTGTCTGCGTCGCACCGAAGTACGTTGCTAGCGCTTCACCCACGGACATATCGCCATCGATTGTCTCGACCGTACGCGACATCACCTCGTCGACGTGGTGGCGCTCAAGCGGATCGACACCGTATTCCCGGTAGATGTGATAACCACGCCGGGCGATTTTCTCGGTCATGATGGAGCGCTTCATGACGACCGTTGCAAACCCATGCGCGATCAGCGTCGCGGCGAGCAGCGGCAGCAATGCGTTGCTGTCGTGCGTGAGGCCGAATGCGAATACGATTGCGGTCAACGGCGCGCCCAAGGTAGCGCCAAGCGTGGCTGCCATGCAAACGAGCGGCCACAGGGCTGGTTCACCGCCAGGCAACACGTGACCGAGCACCACACCGAGTCCCGCACCCAACATAAGCAACGGCGCCAGGACGCCGCCTGAAGTGCCCGAGCCCAACGCCACGACCCAGATGATCGCTTTCACGATCAGGATCGCCAGCGCGATCTGGATTGCAATGTGCTGGTGTAACAGATCGCCGATCACGTCGTAGCCGACGCCCAGCGCGCGAGGTTCGAGAAAGCCGCCGATACCGACAACGAGGCCGCCGAGCGCGGGCCACCACATCCAGTGGATGGGCAGCTTGCCGAACAGATCTTCGGTCTTGTACAACGCGGCTGACAGGCCCGACGCGAGCGCGCCGGACAGCAGCCCTGCAATGACGCACGACACCAGCGACAGCGCGCCGGGAGGCGCAGTCTCAAGCGGAAACAGCGGCCCCGTGCCGAAGAATGCCACGCGTGCAAAGCCCGCGACCGCACACGCAAGGGCGACCGGTAAAAAACTGCGCGGACGCCATTCGAACAGCAGCAGTTCAACCGCCAGCAACACGGCCGCCACCGGCGTGCCGAAGACCGCTGTCATGCCCGCCGCTGCGCCGGCAACCAGCAGCGTCTTACGTTCAGCGGACGTGACCTTCACGCACTGCGCGATCAGCGACCCGAGCGCGCCGCCTGTCATGATGATCGGGCCTTCCGCACCGAATGGTCCGCCACTGCCGATCACAATGCCGGACGACAGCGGTTTGAGAATCGCCACTTTCGGCGACATGCGGCTCTTGCCGAACAGGATGGCTTCGATCGCTTCGGGAATGCCATGTCCGCGGATCTTTTCCGAACCGTAACGGGCCATGAAACCAACGATGAGACCGCCGATCACCGGGATGATCACCACCCAAATGCCCAACGTGTTGAGGGCCGGGGAGCGCTCCGCAAACGAAAATTCCTGGAAGAAAAACAGATTGGTGAACAGATGGATCAGGCTCAGCAGCACGAACGCTGCAAGCGTACTGAGCGCACCAATTCCCGCGGCGAGTGCGGAAATACCGGGAAGCCGCGCGTTGGTGGAAAAATCGCGCTTGTGGGTATCGAGACTCATGGTGACTCAAATATCGATCTGGGGAACACTGAACGTGCCTTTGAGCGACTTCAGTTCGGCACGGTGCATCTCGGCGAGGCGGGCCAGCAGTTGCTCGCCAGCTTTCAACAAATGAACCTCGACCTGGCGACGGTCCGTCTCACTGACCTTTCTGCGGACCAGTTCGAGCGCCTCACAGCGGGACACGAGCGCGACCACGCCGTGATGCTGCGCCTGAAGCCGTTCCGCAAGCTCGCCGACGGTCGCCCAGTCACGCTCCGGATAACCCTTGATATGCAGGAGCAACAGATACTGCAACGGTGTGATGCCTTCACCCTGCGCGGCCTGCTCAGAAAAACGCTCGAAGCGACGCATCTGGTAGCGAAACTCGGACAGTTGCTCGAAGTTCGCCTTGGTCAAGCCGCGAGTGAGTGTTTTCATCGGAGTACCGTGGAGAAATAGGTGATGCGAAATTCTATCACGTTGTGATATTTATGCACGTACTCACGCGCAAGTGCCTACGATAGTGCGATTGCCATTGCTATGCCGCGTGTCGCTGCCTGGCGTAAGCCTGGCGATAGAGTCCCGCGATGAGGTCGGCCTGCGTGATCATTCCTGCAAGCCGCTGATTCGAGTCCAGAACCGGGATGTGATGATGCCCGTAGTTCGCGAACACCGGCACCAGTTCGACGATCGGTGTCGCCGCGTCGACCGTGTGAACGTCGACGTTCATCAACGCACCGACGAGCGGCGCCGGCGTGATGCTGCGCCGGAACCAGCGTTGCATGGGGGACGACAAACCGGCGCCTTTGCTATACGCCCGTTTGTCGACAAGGTCGGCGCGAGTCACGATGCCGATTACGTGCTGTCTCTCGTCAGTGACCGGGAGCGCTTTGATATGGCGCTGTTTCAGCAGACTCCATGCGGCCGACGCTCTCGTGTTTGCCGACACGGCGACCAGCGAGCGCGACATGATGTCCGTGCAGGTCAGTTCATTGAACGTGCGGGCGTAGGCCTGCAACTGAACGTCTCGCAGCAGGGATTCCAGATCGTCCGTGTCGATATCCAGCAATTCCCCGCGGCGGTTCAGCACTGCCTCGAGGTCAGCACGCGTGAAACCTTCGTTAGACGCCGCAGACGAAGCGGCCGCGCCTTTGCCCGAACTCTGCGCGACGTGCGGATATCGATGGCCGGTCGCAGCGTGGTAAACGATGGCCGCGCACAGCAGCATCACCGACTGGATCGCAATCGGCTCGGCCACAAATCGGTATCCCAGCGCATGCACGGCCGGACCACCAAGAACCGCGGTCAGCGCAACCGCACCTGACGGAGGGTGAACACACCGCAGCGCGAACATGGCACAGATCGCCAGCGAGACGGCCAAAGCAGCGGCGCCTAACGGATCGACGATCCAGCTTGCACAGGCAACGCCAACCGTCGCGGAGACGATGTTGCCGCCGATGATGGACCACGGTTGCGCAAGTGGACTGGCGGGCACCGCGAACAGCAGCACAGCCGACGCGCCCATGGGCGCGACCAGGAGCGGGATATTTGCTGCCGGTCCGAGAAGGACGTGCATTGTCCCGCCGGTGAACGCAATCCCTAGCAATGCGCCGAGACACGATCTCAGGCGTTCCGGCCACCGGACGGCGATGGGATGGGGAGCGAAGCTGGAAAGCCAGCGGATGAGAGCGTAGCGGGACAAGGTTTAGATGGGAAAGTTGGCGGGTATGACGTGGGACTGGATCGCACCTTAAGGTGAAAATCCTCACGAAATGAAAGTGCGTCTCGCCAGCATTATATCTCGTTGTGATATAAAAGTCCGTTCCGCGCCGCCATGCCCTGATAGCACTGGCCTTGCCACGCGGATGCCGCGCCCCGCCCCGACGCGCTCGATCCGGATTCACCGCGCGGTCCATCCCCCGTCGATGACCAGATTTGCGCCAGACATGTAGGCCGAGTCGTCGCTCGCCAGAAAGACTGCGGCGCCGGCTACTTCGTCAGGAGAACCAATTCGCCCCAGCACCGTCGAGGCTTCGAAAGAACGCCTTAGACCGGCCGGATCGGCGCTGCTGGAAAACACGTCCTCTAGCAATTGCGTCGTAACGGGTCCGGGACAAAGGCAGTTCACCCGAATACCTTGACGACCGTGGTCGATCGCCATCGCCTTCGTCAACATCACCACCCCGCCCTTCGAGGCACAGTAGGCGGCCACATTGGCCTCGCCCACGAGTCCCAGTTCAGATGCAATGTTAATGATGACGCCCCGGCCACGCCGTTGCATCGCCGGGATGATGGCCTTCGAACACAGGAAAACGCCTTTCAGGTTAACGGCCATCAACTGGTCCCATTCCGCAACGCTCGTGTCGAGAACAGTTTTCGCGAATTCGATGCCGGCGTTGTTAACCAGTATGTCCACGTTTCCGAATCGTGCTTCAGCGAGGCGGACCATTTCGCTCACATCGGATTCCAGCGACACATCCGCACGAACGTAGCAGGCTTCGCCGCCCGAGGCGCAGAGCGCGTCTGCCTCGGCGGTCGCGTCCGTTACGTCGGCAAGCAATACCTTCGCTCCTTCGGCCACGAACCTTTCCGCAATTGCATATCCAATACCTCGTTGAGCACCCGTAATCAGGGCAACGCGGTCTTTCAGTCTCATGTCGTTCTCTCGCTTAAACAGGGTGAGCGTCATGGTATCAGCCGAGATCGCCTTTGATTCTCCGATCCGGTCCAGGCAATTGAGGCCGTCACCCACGTAAGCCGACACGCCCTTCCCGCGCGCGATGCTCGTACGAAACTTCGCAAATCCGATTGATCGCGAGCTACGTACGAGGCAAAATCATCCTGTTAAGTTGGCAACTTTATTCGGGTATACGTCTTAACAGGTTAAGCATGCCCCAAGTGAACGACGACGAAAGCAGCAACCGGCTCGGCAACTATCTGAAGAACCGGCGGACCAAGCTCGATCCCGCCTCCTTCGGTATTTCCGGCGGCCGGCGGCGCACGGCCGGACTACGCCGCGAAGAGGTGGCGCAGCGCGCCAATATCAGCGCGGCCTGGTACACGTGGCTGGAGCAGGGGCGCGGCGGCAATCCGTCAGCGGACGTGCTGGACCGCATTGCCAAGGCACTCATGCTGACCGAAGTCGAGCGCGAACACGTGTTCCTGCTCGGCCTCGGCCATCCGCCCGAAGTCCGTTATCGCGGCGGCGACGCAATCACGCCGCGACTGCAGCGCCTGCTCGATGCACTGCCCTACAGTCCGGCGATCGTCAGGACTGCGACGTGGGATGTGGTTGCCTGGAACCGCGCCGCCGCGACCGTGCTCACCGACTACGGCTCCCTGCCACCCGAACAGCGCAACGTCCTGCGCATGATCTTCTGCGATCCCCGCGTCCGTGCCGCGCAGTTCGATTGGACAAGCGTGGCCCGCTTCGTGGTGGGCGCCTTCCGGATCGATGCCGCGCGCGCAGGCGCCGACGCCGAGGTGGCGCCGCTCGTCGACGAACTATGCCGCTCAAGCCCCGAGTTCGCCGCCATGTGGCGGGACAATGAAGTGCAGACCCACGGCGAGGGGGTCAAGCGCCTGCGCCACCCCGTGCTGGGGCCGATCTCACTGGAATACTCATCCTTCGCAGTCGACGGGCGGCCGGATCTTCAGATGATCGTCTACAACCCGGCGACACCGGTCGATCAGGAGCGGATTAGATCCCTGATCGAAGACAAGCAGGCAATTGCAACGAAGTGAGCCCGAAGCACCCTCGAATCGCGAGCGCCAGAAGTCATTGAGCCGGCACAGATCTAAACGCGCGTTTCCAACATGCGCCTCAATAGATCGGACTCCGTATAATGACAACGCCGTCTTTTGTCTGAACTATTTGCGCGGCACGACGTGTAACGGCGAGGTTACGTTCGATGTGATGGGAACACGTAACACCTGGGACGTAACACGCGCCACGCGATGCCGTCACGGCGTTCCGTACCTCTCCCGCTCTACCCTGTCCAGCAAGACCCTCATCGCCGCACGCCACTCAATTTCAGCACTGCCCGTGCGCGGAACATGCAGCGCTCCGTAACCGGCGCATTGGCTCGGAACTTGCAGCGACCAATTGCCCGAGCAAGCCACATCCGAGCATGGCGCTACCGCGCCAGTTCCAAAATTAATCGAAGGCGACGCGCACAAACGCGGTCTCGGGCTAGAAAAGCAAACGTTTCTGCAAGACCGATCAGCGGTTTTCCGGGGGCACTGATTACACCTTCCAATCAGGACGCGATTTCATCGCGAAAGGACTAATCATGGCTCCCTTCAAACACACTCTTGTTGCATCGGCGAGCGCACTCCTATGGTGGTCGCTAGCCACTTCTTGTCAGGCCGGAGACGTCACGACCACACCACCGCCCTCGTTTACGCAAGGCAGCGGATGGACGACAACCGGGCAACCAGGATCGGGATACGCGTGGACAGGAGGCGGTACCACATCCGGCGCATGGGCCGGCAGTGGTACGGGTAACGGCTCGGCTTGGGCCGGCGGCTCGGCATGGGGCGGCGGTTTTGGAGACGGCGGTTATGGCGGCGGCTCGGGTGGCTCCACTGGCTCGGGCGGTTCGGGTGGTGGATACGGAGGTGGATCGGGGGGCTCCGGCGGCTCGGGTGGTGGGAACGGCGGCGGCTCTGGAGACGGTGGGCACGGTGGCTCAGGTGGCGGGTACGGCGGCGGCTCTGGAGGTTCCGGCGGCTCTGGAGGTTCCGGCGGCTCTGGAGGTTCGGGTGGCTCCGGTGGCTCCGGTGGCTCGGGCGGCTCCGGAGGTTCAGGCGGAGGGAACGGTGGTGGCTCTGGAGACGGCGGCCACGGCGGCTCAGGTGGCGGGTACGGCGGCGGCTCTGGAGGTTCGGGCGGCTCTGGAGGTTCCGGTGGCTCGGGCGGCTCGGGCGGCTCAGGCGGCTCAGGCGGCTCAGGCGGTTCGGGCGGTTCGGGCGGTTCGGGCGGTTCGGGCGGTTCGGGCGGTTCGGGCGGTTCGGGCGGTTCGGGCGGTTCGGGTGGTGGGAACGGCGGCGGCTCCGGAGACGGTGGCCACGGCGGCTCAGGTGGCGGGTACGGCGGCGGCTCTGGAGGTTCGGGTGGCTCCGGTGGCTCCGGTGGCTCGGGCGGTTCGGGTGGTGGGAACGGCGGCGGCTCTGGAGACGGCGGCCACGGCGGCTCAGGTGGCGGGTACGGCGGCGGCTCTGGAGGTTCGGGTGGCTCCGGTGGCTCAGGCGGTGGCAACGGTGGTCACGGCGGCTCCAGCGGCTCCGGCGGCTCCAACACCGGCGTTGGCTCCAGCAGCGGCAGCCAGACCACCGGCGGCCTGCTTGATCCGATCGTGAACCTGGTCGTCAGCGTCGGCGCGATCAGCGTGCCTATCGTGCCGATCACCGTGGGCAACAACAGCGGTAGCGGCAATGGCAACGGCGTGGCCAACGGCACAACCGGTGGTTCGCATGGTGTCACAGGCGGATCGAGCGGACATAGCACCGGTGGCCTGCTGGCACCTGTGACCGCGTTGCTCGGCGGACTGTCGGTGGCCTCAGTGAACGGCGGCTCGCAAGGCAGCGGCGGCCCCCTCGCGCCGGTCACTAGCTTGCTCGGCGGATTGACCGGAGGTCTAGGCGGCGGCACCTCGCAAGGCAGCAGCCCTCTCGCACCGGTTACCACCTTGCTCGGCGGACTAACCGGAGGCCTGGGCGGCGGCACCTCGCACGGATCGTCGACGAACACCACGTCCAATCCGGTTGCACCACTGACCAACCTGGTCGGCACACTGACCGGCGTACTCGGCGGCGCCAGCGGCGGTTCGTCTCCGCTCGCCCCGTTGACGAACCTGCTCGGCGGCCTCACAGGTGGACTTGGCGGCGGCAACGCGCCGTCCACACCCAAGCATTAGTCC
This sequence comes from Paraburkholderia nemoris, assembly GCF_905221015.1. NCBI lineage: Bacteria > Pseudomonadati > Pseudomonadota > Betaproteobacteria > Burkholderiales > Burkholderiaceae > Paraburkholderia > Paraburkholderia nemoris. The sequence goes on from NZ_CAJNBO010000008.1 coordinate 249,621, forward strand.
GCAACGCGAGGTGCCCCGGGGGGCACCTCCAGCGCGATCTCGTGGGTGCAACAGAGAGAACGGCCGGACCTGACAGTCGTCACAGCCTCACAACGTCAGGCCCGGCACATGCATACGAGTCAGCCTGCGCGATGCTTCACACGCTGCGTCCGCCGACGGCTGACTACGCCAAACGATCTCTCCTAGTCGACCCCACACACCTTCGCGAACGCCGCGACATGCAACCGGCACGCGCCGAAGCGATCCGGCAGAATCGTTACAATGCCCGCATGAATCCCCCCTCAACTGAATCGAATGCGCGACATGCTGACCTCCTATTACTGGAGTGACGACGCCATCCGCAGCCGAAGCGTGAGCGACATCGTGCTATCAGGCACAGTCGACGTCCCTATGCCCCCTGCACGTCTGCTTGCGGATTGGGAACGAGAGATATCGTCGCATCTGGTCCTGGAACCCGGGGACGTCGAGCCAATGCCGTTGCCGCGAGCGCGGGCGCGCTGGCCGGACTACACGCGCTGCGTTCAGGCCGTATCCGATTGGACGCGCGCGCTTGGACTGCCTGAGGTGCTCGCCGCGAGTGACGTAGCCCTCATGGCTTGCCGCGGCGCGCGGTACCACCATGACGGTGCGCAATATGGCGACGCGGCCTTCTGCAATCTCTTCATGAGCGAAGACCGAGGTCTGGACTTGAATTTTCCCGCTTTGGGCCGGCGTATTCCGCTGACCCGTGGAACGGTTGTGCTATTCGATACTGGCCAGCCTCATGGCGTCATCCAGCGCGGCAGCAGTAGCTTTAATGCAGCCGACTTCGCGCCGGACCAGGATTGGATCCAGATATTCCTGACCTGGGAGCTTCCCATCGAAAATGCCCATGTTGGGCACGCACTGAAGGTGGCCTTCGACGTCGCCCCTTCGACCTCGCTGCAACTGGATAGCGAGCAAGTCCAGCTGAACGGCGAACGGGTGATTGTGTGCCCTGACTCGGGTCGTTGGTCCCGGGCTGACTAGTCGTCAGGATCACCGCGGCGTTGCCCTGACACGCACGCGGGTTAGCGGCTGACGCCGCCGGCCGCCTGTATGATGGCGGACTTGCGTCCGACAACAGCCCGCACCGGCGATCCGCTTAGATCGCGTACCGCCCGCTGCCGCTACGCGGCGCTAATGCATCCATTCACGATGACCCAAAGGAAGACCGCCATGACGGCCACAACCCAATTCGATCAGGTTTCCGTTATCAAACGCGCTAACGTCTACTTCGACGGCAAGTGTGTCTCGCACACTGTTCTCTTCGCCGACGGCACGCGCAAGACGCTCGGCGTGATCCTGCCCGGCACACTAAACTTCGGCACCGACGCGCCGGAACTCATGGAAGTGCAAGCCGGCCAATGCCGCATCCGCCTCGAAGGGAACGACGAGTGGAAGACCTATGGCGCGGGCGAGTCGTTCTCGGTGCCCGGCAAGAGCCGCTTCGATATCGACGTGATCGAAACGCTCGACTACGTCTGCAGCTATCTGTAAAGACGGACGGATGCCGGGTCATTCACCCGGCACCGTCACCTACTTTGCTGACTTTTCCGTTGTGTTTTCCGTGACGCCCTTTCCTTAGGAACGACTGTCTGCGGCAACCACCACACGGTTCACGTCTACGTTCCCGCGCTAGTCACGATTGCAAGGCTTGGGCAATAGTGTGTTGCGCTCAAGTACGGCGCTTGCTGTGAACGAGCTCCAGCAGCATTAGACGTGGGCGGATCGATAAAAACTGATGCATTGTTCGATCCCGCGGGAGCGGTGAGGGTCATCGTCACTTTCCACCAGTTACCCGATTTCACGGCGCTCAGTGAGGTTGCCTGTCCAGCGCCCCATGTCCCGCGCACTACGGCGCCCGTATTCGTATTGAGAACCCAGCCAAATTCGGTGCCGCTCGGGTCATCGGTCTGGATTGATCCGCCAGGAAAGACCGTCGCGTTGGTGGTGGCGAGAACATAGTCAGTAAAACTATACGATTGGCCACCCTGAACCCTGATGATTTCGCGGACATTCGAGACTGACGAGCCGTTCGTGCTGGTCACCATTGCTGCCCCCTTGTTCACTCCGGAGACATCGGTTGCAGGCACAGCGGTACCTCCATTTTGTTGCGACCATGCATCCGGTGTAGCGAGACTCAGCGGCGAGTTGATCAGATTGTTTGCATAGCAGGCAGCCACGGCCTTGTCAGCAGGCGGTCCGTAAAACTTTGCAATGCTCGCCTGGATCGCGTTATCGGTCGTGTCGGATGTCGCCTTGGTGATGATCGCTCCTTCGAAGAACTGGATGGGAGCACCGCTACCGTCGCCGCCTTCGCCAAGCGAAAGACCGCCCTGCCATTGCCCATTAAATGCATGACCCGCGTCGTTGCCAAAGTTCAAGGCTTCTGGGGGCGCCTGGTCATAGAGTGCTGTGAGTACGCTCTGCGAGGCGGAGCCGCCTTTGACCACGAAGATATTTGACGCGGTTACCGGTGAGTATTTAGAGAGCACCGTGACGAACTTTTCTTTTGGAGGCTGCTGCGGACCATAGAGATAAACGCCTGCCTCCGCGTCGACGCCCGGCCAGTTAATATCGAGTGCGTTGCATACAGGGTCTTTTACGTTGGGTGCCTGGTTCGAGTCGCCGTCACAATAGCCGAACACAGCTGCGTTGCCGTTCGAGAACGCCAGCGCGAACATTTCCCCTTCTACTTCTCCATGCGCATAGGTGCCCGGGTTAGCACTGCTTTCCATATTTCCGTAGGTCCCGCAGCACGTGGACGACTGGCTATAGTGCGCTCCCGCCACCATATATTCAGCGATATCGCTATCACCAATCGACTGGTTCACCGTGCCGAACCTGTTGCGATACGCTTGCCCCGCCAAAGTACCGAGCGCTGGAATCTGGACGCCTTGCAACGGCACGAAGCCTAACTTGGCCGGCGTACCGGGCAGCGCCGGCAAATCGTTTCCGATCGACAATTGGAGGGTCGGTGACTGGGTGGTCAGCGCGGTGGGAGGCTGGAGCAGTTGAACGGTCAGTGCTCCACTGGTTCCTGGAAGCGTGATTGTCGCAAAGCCGTTGAGAACCGGAACAGTCGTCGCCTTTTGCTTCCCTGAGCCGCTATTCGGCAGGGTCAGTGACTCTGTTCCGTCCGCGTTGAGTGTGAGGGTGGCCGGCACGTTGCCAAATGCTCCTCCCTTGAGAGGCGCAACCAGGTCAATCTGATCGTAGATGTAGGTGACGGAGCAGCTTGTATTGTTGCAGAACGCATTTGCGCTCTTAACGTTGGCCGAGCCGATCAGCGTGCGGTCGGCTCCGTTCGGCAAGCTACCCGACGTATAGGGGTAGATGTCCTGCGTTGCACTATCGGACGCACGTCGAACCTGGAATAACGGGCCTCTGTAATTCTTTGTCAGCAGGCGAGTCACGCTATGAGCCGCGGAACACGGCGTGTTGGCAGTTGCTGCAGCGTCGCAAGGTAGCGGGCTCGCGCTCGCTTGTTCCGCTTGCGCACTGTCATTTGACTGGGCCGTGTCATTCGTTGGCGACGGCGACGTACTTGAGTTCGACACCCCTGTCGCTTGAGATGCGGACGTGCCGCTACTGTCTCCGTTACATGCGGCAAGCCCGACGGTCATCGCTAACAAGACGGCAATTAATCCGGTTCCTCTGGACATCATGACCTCCTCCTATGAAACCACGCTTCTGATTAGACTCATTCAACTTAGTCATGCAAAATGATTTATAAAAAATCATCACGGGTCAGGCGAGTTCAGAACTGCCACTCATTGCCGGCAGTTAGAAAATGTGCTGCCGAGCGATACAGCGCGCCGTCCCAGCCATACGGTGCGCAGGAATGAGGTTGATTGTCTGGTAGACCGCGAAGATGCCGGCATGCGTGGCGGCCGTGCAGTCGAAGTGCGTTGGCTGGCCGTCACGCAGGATCTCGCCGGCCACTGGCGGCGGCATGGTACTCATCGCGTTCGTGAGCGCGGGTGGCTAGTACACGAGGTCAGCGATCAGGATCGCCAACATCCATTGCGGTACACAGCGGCTCGCCATGCTCGTCTCCACTATCGTTGTATCGATCGGCTGCCCAGCGGGACAGCATCTGACAACGCGAGACGGTAGGGTCGCCGCGTTAGGTAATAATATTAGTCAACAATATCGACTTATTGCCTCGGTATAATCCCGTACATGCGGATTAAGGGATCGAACAGTAACGTCCATATAGTGGGGAAGGTAGCGCGCGACGGCCCGAATTTCGCCAATATTATCGCTAATACAATTTGTAATAAATCAGCGAGCCGCTAGTCGAACGTTTGTTCCGCAAGACGATTGAGTACGCGTGGCAACTGAGGCATGCCTAGCGAACATGTGGGGGCCGACCTGGTCGTACGACACACTGAAAGCGCTCGTTTTTTGCGGTCAGCGCCGTTTATGTAGCCACTTCTCGGGAGTCATACCTGCCACGACCGGCGTATGCGCTCACGAATGTCATGCAAGCGCGAAACGGATTCGTTGGAGAAAACGAAACGCAGATAGCGGTCTGCGCCAGGTCCCCAATTCGTCATCGGCGTGGCCGCGATCTTGCCGCGTTCGAGCAGCAGCTTCGATGCCTCGGGTGGCTCCAGACCCAGTTCACGGGCATCGATGAGCATCGACCAGCCACCATGTGGACGGATCACCGGCAGGTCAGCAAGCGCGCCGATCAGGAAGTCGCGACGGCGCTCCCATTCCGCGACCGCAGCAGCCACGCCGTCGTCGGTTGCCGTCAGCGCGGCAGTCGCGCCGGGCATCCCGATTCCAACCTGACACACCACGTTCGACAAACTCACGAGACGTACGTCGTTCATGATCGACGCGGGCCCAACGATCCAGCCGACGCGCCAGCCGATCATCCGATACTCCTTCGACACCGCGCCGATGGTGATGGTGCGTTCGCGCATGCCCGGCAAACCGGCGGGATGAATGACCTCGCGCTCGTCGAACAGGATGCGCTCCATCGCCGCGTCATAGACCAGCCAGATGCCATGGCGTGTGCAATGTTCCGCAATCGCAAGCCATTCGTCCCGCGACGCGACGTAGCCGCTCGGCATCGAAGGCGACATGATCAGCAACGCTTTCGTTCGCGGCCCGATCGCTGCGGCAAGACTGTCGAGATCGAGCCGCCAGCCGTCGGCACCCGGCTGCAGCCGCACGAATTTCGGCACGCCTGCGGCCAGATGCACCCGGTTGATCAGCCCAGCGTAGGTGGGATCCGTTAGCACGACCTCGTCGCCCGGCTCAAGAATCGACAGCAGCACGTTAAAAATCCCCGCCAGGCCGCCGGCCGACACGATGCATTCACTCGCTGCGTCGTATGCGACGCCCGCGGCACGGCCGACCCGCTCGGCAGCCGCCTCGCGCAACGCACGCTGGCCGGTAAAGGGCAGATAGCTGTTTGCCGCGTCGTCGTCGATGGCCTCGTGCGTGCGAGCCAGCGCCGACGCCGGCGGCCGCAGGTCGGTATCGAGATTTTCAAGCCTTAGAATGTCCGCGTCGCGCAGAGAATCCGCGGCGTCGCCGATTCGGTCGACTCCAATGCCAGGAATATTTCTTAAGCGAGATACTGTCACACGGGCCTCCGTTATCGTTTTAATATATTAAAGTGAAAAAATCTCCAGATAGCAAGCCCTCTTCGACTGCGCTCGCCGAACTCCTGCGCGAGCGCATTGCGAACGGCATCCTGGTGCCGGGAACGCAGTTGCGCCAGGATCTGATTGCGAAGGAATTCGGCACCAGTCACATTCCGGTGCGGGAGGCGTTCGTGCAGTTGCAGGCGAGCGGGTTCGTTACGCTCGTGCCGAACCGGGGCGCATTCGTCTCCGCGATGACGAGGCTCGAAGCGTCAGAATTGACGGAAATGCGGATCGCGCTCGAACTGCTAGCGCTCGACTCCGCGATCGATGCGTTCGGCGCGGACGACGAGGCCACGGTCCGCGCAATCCTCGAGCACGACGAGAATGCGCACGAGGTCGAGCACTGGTCGATCGACAACTGGGCATTTCATCGAGCGATCTATCAGCCATGCGACAAGCGGCATCTGCTGGAGACGCTGGAAGCAATCTGGCGCAAGACTGACCGCTATCTGAGGCTCGTCTGGCAGCTAGAGCGCTACCAGGGCATCTCGCTCGCAGAGCATCATGCGATCCTCGATGCCGTGCTCGCCCGAGATCGACGCGCCGCCAAGCGCCTGACGAAAGCGCATATCGAGGCGGCCGGCGTCGTGATGCAGGACGCGCTGCGTGAAGCGCGGCAATGACGAAGCCGGTAGTCAACCGGCCGAAGCTGTCGCGAGGAACTGCGCCAGACGCGCCCACATTTCAACGGGATTCGAGTACATCGGGAAGTGCCCGCTATGGGATATTTCCGCCAACTCTATTCCGTGAGCCCGCAGATAGGGCAGATACGACAGAGAAGCGTTCTGCTCGCCATACATGAACATCCGCGGGAACGGCAGTGAAAGGAATTTCGTCATCAGGTCGCCATGGTCGGACAGTTCGACCATGGATCTGAAGATGCCCGGCACCGCCTCAGCGCGCACCTTGTGACCCAAGCTCGCTGCATAGAGCGGACACGAATAAAACGGCGAACGCCAAGCCCGTTCAATGAAGTCATCGAAGAATGCTTGCGCGTTCTCCGCCGGATAATCGATCACCTGTCGGCTCAGGAAACAGTCCTCGGGTGCCACGTTACCCTCGATATCGGTGAAGCTCAGCACGCGCTGAGGTTCTTCATGCGCCAGCATGAGCGCGGTGAGGCCGCCCATTGAGTGGCCGACGAGATGGAACCTGTGGATGCCGAAGTGCTCAAGCACGGCCTTCGCAGTCGCGACCAGAAACGGAATCGAAATCTTCGACAGATCGCTGCAATGCGTTGCGCCGCAGCCGGGTGCGTCGTATGCCACAACCGCACGTCCAGCGAACGCCGGATGGCGAACGACATCGGCGAAATCTTCTTTGGTCGAACCGAAGCCGTGCAGGTACAAGATCGGCGCCAGTTCGCCCACTCTGCGCATTGCGGCGATCTGGAGGTCAACACCTTGTACGCTCAGCGTCAGCGTTTCTCTTGCAAGCTCACCTGGCGACGGCATGATTTTCCTGACTAAGTAATTGGCAAAAGCTTGTGATCGCACGGCAGGCCTCGATCAGTGCGTCGTCATCGAGCGCATAAGCGATCCGGATATAGGGGCCGAGCCCAAAGGCGCTGCCTTGAACGACGGCGACACCAGCTTCGTCCAGTATGGCGCCTGCTACGTCCTCGTCGGTGTTGAGTTTTGTGCCGGCCGGCGTCGTGCGTCCGATCAGCCCCTCGCACGAGGCAAACGCGTAAAAGGCGCCACTGGGTGAGGCACATGTCAGGCCGGGGGCCTGATTGAGCAGCTTCACCATCAGGTCGCGCCGCTGCTCGAATACGGATCGCGATTCGGCGATGAAGTTCTGAGGGCCGGTGAGCGCTGCCAACGCTGCATGCTGCGAGATAGCACTGGCGCCCGAGGTCTGTTGCCCCTGGAGTTTTTCCATTGCATGCAGCAGCCAGCGCGGACCGGTGCCGAAGCCGATGCGCCAACCCGTCATCGCATAAGCTTTGGACACGCCGTTCATCGTCAGCGTGCGAGAGATCAGCCGCGGCTCGACCTGAGCGATCGTATGGAAGGTCGCACCATCGAAGATCAGGTGTTCGTAGATATCATCCGACAGGATGAGCACATGCGGATTAGCCAGCAGCACTTCGGCAAGCGCGGCAAGCTCCTCACGCGTGTAGACCGCACCGGTCGGATTGGAGGGCGAGTTCAGGATCAGCCAGCGCGTGCGTGGTCCGATTGCGTCGGCCAGCGCCTGGGGCGTCAGCTTGAAACCGTCTTCGCCTCCGCAGGTGACGACAACCGGGGTCGCACCGCACAACTGAACCATCTCCGGGTAACTCACCCAGTAGGGTGCGGGCACGATGACCTCATCGCCTTCGTTGAGGGTTGCGGCCAGCGCGTTGTAGATAACCTGTTTGCCGCCGCTGCAGACGATCGTGTCCTGCCAACTGACGTCAAGGCCGTTCTCGCGCTGGAATTTGGCGGCCACGGCCTCGCGCAGCGAGCGCATGCCGGCGACCTGCGTATAGCGAGTATGTCCGGCACGAATCGCGTCGACGGCCGCGTCGCAGATATGCATGGGCGTGTCGAAGTCCGGCTCGCCAGCGCTGAGCGAGATGACCCTGGCACCCGAGGCACGGCGCGCTGCAACGCGGTCCATCATGCGGTAGGTCGCCGAAGCTTGGGCCTTGGCGAGGTGAACGTTCAGGCGTTCCTGATCTTGGCGATTCATCACCTGCACCCTTCCTTGATGGCGTCGAATTCCTTGTCGTGCATGACATCGGCGACCGATCGCCCGGCACGCACCGCCTGCACCATGCCGTCCTGGCGCCGCGCGATGCGCTCACCCAGTTCAACGACTTCTTCGATGCGCGCAGCCGGCACGAACACCGTGCCACAACGGTCCGCGATGACGTAGTCGTCTTCATGAACGAGTACCCCGGCGACGCGGACAGGCTCGCCTGAGGAAACCTGAACGACTCGATTGCGGGCGCTGATCATGGTGACGTCACGCGCAAAAACCGGGTATCCGATTGATTCGCTGCCGTCGATATCGCGGCTCATGCCGTCGATTACCGAACCGCGAATGCGCTTGAACTGGGCAGCGTTGGCAAGAATGTCGCCCCAGCACGAAATCCCATCGATGCCGCCAGCAATAACCAGAATCCGGTCGCCTGACTGGATCTGGGCGATAACCGGTGAAATCAGGTGGACGGTTGGTCCCGCGTCCTTCTTCGGTCCCAGTTGAATGGTGCTGGCGCGTCCGACGATCTTCGGACAATCCCACAGAGGGCGCAGTCCGAACGTAGCGCCGGGAAGATCAAGGAAGTCCAGCGCGTCCGACACCGTGTTGGTGTCGAGCGCGGCAAAGCGGTCAAGCAGTGAGGTCGAGGTCATGGAAGCGCCACGAGATGGTTGCGATGCCCTACTTTCACGCCTACAGTTCGATATGTAAATTCCGAATCTTGGAAGCCTTCGATACGGCAAACCTATCAGTCAATCATGATCAACTTCCGGCTTATCCGTCATTTATGGCTCTTCCTCGCCGTTGCCGAGGAACAGCACTTCGGGCGTGCCGCGCGACGCCTGGATATGTCCCAGCCTCCGCTGACTGAGCAGATCCAGGCGCTCGAACAGGCGTTGAAGGTGAAGCTGTTCGAGCGCTCCCGGCGTGGAACGCAACTTACGCCGATTGGCGCTGCGATCCTGCCTGCAGTGCGTAAGTTCGCGGAACAGCTCGAGCGACTTGAGCTCTCGGTGCGCGAGGCCGTCGCCGGACGAAGTGGCGTCCTGACAATTGGGGCGATTTCGTCGGCGATGCTGGATATTCTGCCGCCGCTGGTCGAGCGGCTAAAGTCCGAGTACCCGCAACTCACGATATCGGTCAAAGAGATCGACAGTGTGGAGGCCGTCCCAGCGCTCGAGGCGGGCGACATTGACCTGGCCTTCGCCAGACTGGAGGGCGAACTTGGCGGGACCATTCAGTCATTGCCGCTGGCCCAGGATCGGCTGGCGGTGGCCATGCATCGTGACCATGCGCTGGCTGGAACGTCACGCATCAGGCTGGCATCGCTCGCAGATCAGGATTTCGTGATGTTTTCGCGGCAGGTAAGCCCGGTGTACTTCGATAGTCTGGTGGCGTCTTGCCGGTCCAACGGGTTCTCTCCGCGAATCCTGCATGAAGTCCGTTCGGTGGCGTCTCAGGTTGCTTTCGTGGGCTGCGGGCAAGGCATTGCCCTGGTGCCGGCTTCGTTGAAGAAACTGGCTCCTGAGAATGTGGTGTTTCGCCCACTCAAAGAAAACGTAAGTGAGGTGACTACCGCTGTGGCCTGGAGTACCGGGCGGGATAATCCGCTTATAGATGCCGTGGTTGCCGTATTGGGTAGTACCGGAGGGGGTCCGAAGATGCGTAAGGTGTTGCGTTAACAAAATCACGTTGCTGGAGTTCACGCCATGATGAAACCTTTTTGCTTCGCAGCGGCCCTCGTCGTACTCACCGCCGGCTGCGCCTCGACAGGGTCGCCCGCGAATAATCAGAACGCCGGGCCAAGTCCGGCCGGCACGGATACCTATATTCTGCACACTCCCAACGGTGCGGCGCCTGGTGGCCCCACGTCAAGGCGACCGAGGCTCAGCGTCGGTGTCAGCGATCCCGATACCCAATTGATTCTGCCGTGGTTCCTCAATGACATCATCAACTTTGTTAACTATCGCTAATGTCTGGGGCTGGCAAAGCGGATCTCGACTGAGGCAGTTCGCAGATTCGAAAGTAGGGGCGAGGGTCGACGGCCGTCAACTTCCGGGCTCTACAGGAAATCGGGCATGGTGAGCGGCGGGCCGTTGCGGCGCGGCGGGCGACCGCTCTGGAGCAGCAGGTACGCCACGCCGATCGCGACTCCTGTGTACATAGTCATGGTGTTCCACGGAATCGACACACGCTGGAAAGGCGCCGGCATATACCTGACCAATGACGTACCGATAGAAAGACAGGTCACAAGGGTGCCGCACATCGCGACGGAAAACACCATCAATGTCATGCCGCCATTCCATGCGCGCTTGCCTCGGGTCGAAAGCGCGATACCGGCGATGAGCAGAACCGCAGCGGGAACAAGCAGGTCGAGCGGGCGCAATTGCGGCAGCAGATAAACGAGCAAACCCGCCCTGATGGTCACGGTCGACATTGCCCAGAAGTGCAGCGCACATGACACAGCGAAGCAGGCAAAACAGGCAGCGCTTCTATAGCCAGGCAGTTTGGGGCGCGCCCGCGAGTGCAGAAAATCGCTGCTGAGACGGTTGTACAGCAGCGCAAAACTGACGAGCACCTGCGGCAAGTAAAAAAGCAACATCAACCGAGAAGGAAGCACAGCAGATAGTGCGATGCAAATGGCGGTAACCCAAACAAGAAGCGTGCGTCCCCACGCACGCCGGAATGCGAGCGCCACATGCGCGACCAGGCCAAAGATGGCCCCTACCCCCGATATGCCATACAACGCCCACGTCTGCCAGGGCCAATGGAGATGCGCCACTGCTTGCCAGTTCTGTCGATATAACTCGCAGGTATATGCGAACTGCACAAGCGAATAGATGCATCTGCAGGATGCCGCAGTACGCGATTACCTTGATGGTTGTGTATCGGCGTGGGAAATGCGCTGCAGATCCGGTTTCGATAAGAGTTGAACCCATGTGAGAGTCGGTTATGTCGGTTGTCGGCGAAACCATACGTTGGCCCTGCACGACGTATTAACGTCAATTTGACTCTGGACTTGAGGTTTAAGCGGGCAATGTGGCTGGTTTCGCACAACGCGGCAAATAGGAGGCGACTTCACGCCGCCACTCTTATGTAGATGAAAATTGGCGATTTGGGGTAATCTTTCGCCGCATCCTTATCATCCTATTTCGCCACAGGATTGCTTTTTTATGGTCGCGAACGCCATCGCCTACAGCCGGTTCGATGTTGCCGGGTTGCCACCGCAGCAGCAATTGCTGGCCTATTGGGAACGGCTTGGCCATGTAATCGAGATCGTGCCGTCGCGTGAGCAGGTCCGACAGCCCTTTATCTGCGTCAGTGACCGTTACGATATCGGCGAATTCAGTATTAGCGACCTCAACGCAAGCTCGCCGACCTGGTTCAACTGATCGTGGCCGCATTCGGGGAAGAGGCTGGTTTGAGCGGCAGCAAGCGAGCCGTCAACCGTGCGCTGATGTACGAACATACGCGAAGCTATGTACGCTCTAACCTGCAGGAAGGCGGGTTATCGCCCGAGGGCGTCATTGAATCGCCAGGGCTTCCGCGCAGCACAATCTATCGGCTGTTCGAACATGACGGCGGCCTTGGCGCTTACATTCGCCAGCTTCGCTTGCGCGCCGCCGCAGACGATCTCGTTCGATTTCCGAAGACTGCGATCAAAGACATTGGCTATTCAGGCGGCTTCATCAGCCCATCCCACTTCACACGTGCCTTTCGTGATGCTTATGAAATTACGCCTCAAGAATTGCGTTTGAATAGCTACCGATATCTCCACGCAGAACAGAGATAGCCAGCCTCATTGGCGCTCTTGCTTGTCAACGGCTGCTGCGCCGGCCGCGCTCAGCGGCTCGCAGATATTCGGGCGGTCGTGATTTCAATGCTCGATGCCACCCTTGAACATGATCTGCGCGGTGCAATCAGGCGGTAACCGCTAGAATTGCGGTTTTAGCCCGGAATACGCCAATGTCTTTTGCCTCGCTTGGCCTGATCGATCCCTTGCTGCGTAATTTGCAGGACCTCAACTACCAGACACCTACGCCGGTGCAGGCCAAGGCGATTCCTGCTGTGCTCAGTGGCAAGGACGTCATGGCTGCGGCACAGACCGGCACTGGCAAAACGGCGGGTTTTGCGCTGCCGCTGTTGCAACGACTGGTGCAACACGGCCCTGCGGTGTCCAGCAACCGCGCGCGTGTTCTGGTGCTGGTGCCCACCCGTGAACTGGCCGAACAGGTGCTGCAGAGCTTTATCGATTACGGCAAAGGCCTCGATTTACGATTTCTCGCCGCCTACGGCGGTGTGAGTATCAACCCGCAGATGATGAAGTTGCGCAAAGGCGTGGATGTGCTCGTTGCCACGCCGGGCCGTTTGCTGGATCTCCATCGCCAGAACGCAGTGCAGTTTGATCAAGTACAGACGCTGGTGCTGGATGAAGCCGACCGCATGCTGGATCTGGGCTTTGCGCGCGAACTCAACGCCGTCTTTGCTGCGTTGCCCGCTAAGCGCCAGACCTTGCTGTTCTCTGCCACGTTTACCGATGATATCCGCGCCATGGCGGCGGGCATTCTGCGCGGCCCGGTCAATATTAGCGTCAGCCCGCCCAATGCCACGGCCAGCAAGATCAAGCAGTGGGTGGTGACGGTGGATAAAAAGAACAAGCCCGATCTCTTCATGCACCTTGTGGCTGAGAACAACTGGGAGCACGCGCTGGTGTTCGTCAAAACCCGCATTGGCGTGGATTACCTGGCGGCCATGCTGGATGACGCGGGCTACGCGGTCGACACCATCCACGGCGACAAACCGCAACCCGCGCGCCTGCGTGCGCTGGAGCGCTTCAAGACGGGCGAAGTCCATATGCTGGTCGCCACCGATGTGGCTGCGCGCGGGCTGGATATCGACGACCTGCCGCTGGTGATCAACGTTGATCTGCCGATCGTGGCGCAAGACTATGTGCACCGTATTGGCCGTACCGGCCGCGCGGGCGCCAGCGGTGTGGCGGTGTCCCTTGTGTGTGCCGATGAAGCGCCGCAACTGGCCGCGATTGAAGCGCTGATCCGGCAAACACTGCGCCGTGAAGAAGAGCCGGGTTTTGAAGCCGAACACCGCGTGCCGCAAACTAGCGCGACAGGCGAGATCATTAAGAAACCTAAAAAACCCAAGAAGCCCAAAGTGCCGCAAGCTGCGCCGGGCGCCATGCAGGTGCCCAGCAATAAACCGCGCCCCCAAGGTGGTGAAAACAAAGGCAAGCGCGCTGTGCCCGCGGGTAAAGGCACAAGCTTTTCCAGCGGTAGCCCATTCAGCGTGCAAAAGCCACGCAGCAAACCCACCAGCAAGCCAGCTGCGGGTTCACATAAGCCGGCTGGCAAACCCGCTGGCGGCCGCGGCAAACGCCAACCCTAATCCGTGGCGATGAGTAACGCCGGCCCAGGAACAGGCTGGCGGTTTGCTGAACAAATTGGCGACAATTTTGATTCGAAGTACTCTTGCGAATTGTCTCTACATCGCCCTCATCGCTGCCATGTTGCCGTCTATCGACGAACTCCTCGCGCTTGACGCGCTGACCTTACGCGAACACACCGAGCAGGCTGGTGATGCCTTTGATGTTGATGAGCACCGAGTCCAGTTGCGAAAGTCCCTGAAGGTCAGCGAGGTGTGCTCAGTGCGACGGGAAGGCAAACTCGTTGCCTATGCCATGCTTCGACCGCATTCAGGAGCTTGCTGGTTCGTTGGCGCATTTGGTACGCATCCTTTGTATCGAACGTATGCCGTTATAACTGAGCTGCTCGCAAAGATGGCGACGCTGGCGAGCGAACAAGGGATCGGTGAGCTAAGAAGTCATGTCTACAAGACCAACCGATTGTCTATCGCTTTCCATCGCAAGCTTGGATTTCAAGTGACGCGCGAGAACGACAAAGGCTTTGAGTTCTTCATTGCAATACGTGAACTGACCACGAAGCCAGCGATTCAACGCGCCACTGCCAGAGCGGCAAGCAGCCCCGCGTCCGGCGCATCGGAAGCACCGGCAATTCTGCGAAAAGTGTGACGCAGGTACGTTGATTTGTTCGTCGAGTCATAGCGGGAACATTGGGAATTAGATGCCGTTCACGTAGCACCTAGTCCCTCCGCTCGGGGTGGCGAAACCGGGAGCGAGGAATTTCAGCGATAGCCGCGATCTCGATCATCAGTTCGGGTCGGTATAGACGTTCGACCTGGACTGTCGTTGTGACTGGATACGGCATGACAAAGAATTCTTGTCGAATGTCTCCTGTGGTCATGAATGCTTCAATGTCCGTTGCATAGTGAACCATCGAAATCACATCCGCCATTTGCCCACCCATCGGTGCCAGCATGTCCCGAACATTCTCCAGGACCTTGCGCACCTGCGCTCTCATGTCGTTTTGCCCGATGACTTGCCCATGCCGATCGAGTGACACCTGCCCTTTCAGGTGAACGATCTGGCCATCGCCTTGGATGACGGCCATCGAGAATGCGCCGAACGGCGACCAAACATCGGGAGGGTTCACTGCATTTACCATTACCGAACTCCTATGGCCAGTTTGAGAGATTCGACCTCGCCGCCTGGATTGCTGACACTCACGTTATCACCCAAATCGAAGCTGATGAGCGCAGTTATTCGCAACTCCGGCATTCGCTATGGCCGGGAGATCCAGGGACCGCAATCTATCTGGCCGACTGTATTCAGGGCGAGGCGCAATTCCCAACACTCGATGTGTTCTTCTGCGCGGAAAATCAGCGCCTGTGCGATCGGGACGCGAGCTGAGGTCGTGGTGGTGTAGATGGCAAGGTAAACGCAAGCTGGCGTGCGCGCGACGCCTGAATCTAAGGGTTTGTACTTATTTTTTCAACATTGTTTTGTTCCGCAAGTACTTAATTGCGAGCAGGCCACGGCCTAGACTGCAAGCACTGAAACGCAAACGGGCGTTTGCGGAACAAACGAAGTCTGGAGGTAAGTATCATGAAACTCGTTCAATCGCTCATCGTCGCAGCTGCTCTTGCAATTCCGGCTGTCTCATCTTTTGCTCAATCCAACGAAGCGGCCGCTCCGGCCAATGTTCAGGCCACACAAACTAGCGTGAGTGCAGGAAGTTTTGGCGGTGTTGCTGACGGTACTTCAGCGTCGGGCGGCCGTCATGAACTGCGTTCGTTCGGCACTGCCGTCTCCCACTTGGGACATAAAATTCAAGGCTCTATTCGCCCCGACCCGAATGATGGAATGAAGTCCGTGTTTTTCGGCGGCGCATAAATTGACTGGGTTGATTGCAGCCTTGTATTGTTGATCAAGTGCTGCCTGGACATCCCTGGTCTGTTGAGGGAATGACATAGAGACGCGCAGATAAATCTGCGCGTTTTCGTTTTCAGGGATCGACGACAGCGCTCCGGTAGACTGCAACTCTCGCCCTACCTCGCCGCGATCGCATGGACACCCAGCTTTTGATCATTTGCGGACTTACATTCGTAATCCATGTCATCGCGACGCTGGCTTATGCTGTGCGGATCGCCGGTGTTCGCACTCGACGTATCGCTGTGTCGTTCTCGCTGTTCGGAATCATTGCCCTTGTCTCCCGAACGGCGAATTCCTTTCAAGGGCCGTTCATAGCCAAGCGTGTGGAGCTTGATATCTCTCGGCACCTTGAGGGTGGCCTGCTCAGCGATTTTCGGCTCTTCCTGATTACAGCTACAGCGGCAAGCATAGTCGGCGCGTTGCTGATTCCAACGTTCCAGCGTTATTTCAGCCGTGCTGTCGAGCACTTTCAAGCTAATCGCTCATTGCCGCGCCTTCTGCTCCACATCTTCAGCCGTGGCGGCATCAGCTATATGCGGGACGGCGCACGGGTTCCATCGCGCCAAAACATTTCTCAGCTAGCGAGCGGTGCCGGTGTATCCGGAACGGTGATAGCGCTCAACATCTTTGCGATGGCCATCTGGACTGTCGGTGTTTTCGCGTCACTCTACGCGGGATACCTCAAGCCAGATTTGCGCGTGACGTGCGCCAATCTATCGTCGGTCATTAATGGCTTTGCAACCGTTGTATTGGCGGTGGTCATCGACCCGCAGGTTTCCGTCATGACGGACGACGTGATCGAAGGCCGAATCTCCGAAAACAGCTTTCGACGAGCCATCACCACCCTCGCCGGGGCACGAGTTGTCGGAACCTTGTGCGCACAGATAATGCTCGTCCCGGCCGCACTCATTATCGTACGCGTCGCGGAGCTGATTTAGCATCTCCAGCGTCTCGTTGCCGAGCATGCTGACTCGCGCCGCCGTAGCGTCAGACGTCACCCATATCGCTTCATTCGAATGCAGCAGACGTCGATATCTCGACGATCCAATCAACAAACGCCTTGATCGCGGCAGTGGCATTCCGGCCGAGCGGATAGACGATGGAAATTGGCACCGGCGAGCATCGCGCGTCAGTGAGAACCTCCCGCAGGCGCCCGGTTTGAAGGTATGGAGATGCGGCGAATCTTGATATCTGGATCAGTCCCAGTCCTTCGAGGCCGCATTGCAAATAGGCCTCCGTTTCGTTGACGGAAAAATGGAGCGTGGAAGAACTGAAGCGGAAACTCGCCGAGGAACCGCATGACGCTCTCCGGAAGTACCGCGTCGTCTTTGTGGAAGGGCGTGGTGTAGCGTGGGATCAGCAAAGCACGTTCAACGCGCAACAGGGGATTGCCGTATGCGGACTCGAGGAGTGGATGCGAAGCAACTCCGTGACAAGCGAGGCTGCTCAGACCGCTTGACGATCCCGTTACCGGGTGACCTGGCACCAACTTGTGAACCACTAGAGACCGGCAATCATTTCTCTCGTGTCCAAAGGATAGCGTGCAACGTGGAGTTACCCGCGATGTCGCCGCGCCCGGTGATCCCGACACCTTCGCTGAAGTTGTCCCCCGGGAGCGTGCCCAGGTCGGTCATCGCCCCGTGCTCAAACAGAAATGCGTGCGGTAAGTACGGGTTGGTTCCGGCATCCGACTCGCCGACCACCTGCCCGCGATTGTTGATCCCGAAAGCGTTGCTATCGTTGCGGCCAGGGAGCGAGCCCAGGTCCGTCATCACCCCCTTTTCGTACAGAAAACCGTGCACGTCCCCGCTTGCGATAGACGATATGCCGATCACCTGGCCGCGATCGTTGATCGCCTGAGCATGGCTGAGTCCGGTATCCTGGAGCGTGCCCAGGTCGGTCATCACCCCGTAGTCATATAGAAAGGCGTGCGCGAATCCGCTTGCAATGGACGAATACCCCACCACCTGGCCACGATTGTTGATCGCCAAGGCTCCGCTGTCGCTGCCACCGGCAAGCGTACCCAGATCGGTCACCACCCCGTTGTCAAACAGGACAGCGTGAAGATACCCGCGCAAATTGGACGATAAACCGACGACCTGGCCGTGCTCGTTGATCCCGGAAGCTATGCTGTAGTTGCCACCGGGGAGCGTCCCCAGGTCTTTCATTACTCCGTGTTCGAACAGAAAGGCGTGGGTTTCCCCGCGTGCGGTGCTCGAGTAACCGACCACCTGGCTGCGATTGTTGATCGCGTTAGCTGAGCTGTTGCTGCCACCGGGGAACGTACCCAGATCGGTCACTACGCCGTTTTCAAATAGACAAGCGTGCGTGTTCCCGCCCGCCGTGATCGAGTAGCCGACCACCTGGTCGCGCTCGTTGATTCCGAGCGCGTTGCTGTAGTTGTATCCACCGGGGAGCGCACCGAGATCTTTGATGACGAGACTCTGGCCTGCGGCAGGCTGGAATGCGGCGACCGTGATCAGAGTGAAAACAAATAAGGCGCGGCGAACACAACGCACATTGCCAATCACATTGCATGCGGATTGCATAGTGATCCCCTTTCCTGGAGTAAAACCTATCGGCCTTTTGTGTTGGAGAATAGGGTATGTATGCAAATAGAAGTTACCGACCACTCTAGTCTACGGAATGCCTTGTTTCAACTTATTAAATAGCGAGGCAAATTAATGACAATGAAAAGCTGTGCCAACCTCAATGTGACGAAACATACATCGCATCATCGAACGCTGCCGGAATAGCAAAGCTCTCGCGCATACGCTTCGCCTCCGCCGCCGGTGTCAAGCCAAAAAGCCGCTTGAACTCTCTGCTGAATTGGGACGCGCTCGTATAACCCACTGCGTGGCTCGCGGCCTCCGCAGTCAAATCCTCGCGGACCATCAACAGGCGAGCCTGATGCAAACGCGTTGACTTCACGTACTGCATCGGCGAAACGTGAGTGATTGCCTTGAAGTGGCTGTGGAAGCTCGGAAGGCTCATTCCCGCTTCCTCTGCCAACTGCGTCACGTCCAGCGGCTGCGCGTAGCCGGCATGGATGAGGCGTAGCGATCTGCCTATCCGGCCGAACTGCCCTCTCATCGCCAACGCCTCGCGCATCGAGCCTCCCTGCCTGCCGGTGAGCACACGGAAATAAATTTCGCGCAGCAGGCCCGGGCCCAATACAGCAGCTTCGAGCGGCCGATGCATCGCCTCGAGGAAGCGCAACACGGACGCCTGCATCGCGTCATCCATCGGCGTCGATATCATGCTCTGAGGCGCCTGCACGTGTTCCATTGCGCCTTCGCGATCAATCTGTACAGCGAGTTCGGCGGCCACTGTGAAATCGAGGTGAAGATACAGCGCGAGCAGCGGGCGCTCCGGAGTTGCCTCGGTTTCCATGCTGAACGGAACAGGCACGGACACGGCCAGGTAGTGATGCTCGTCGTACAGGTAGAGCTGGTCGCCGAAATAACCTCTCTTGCGGCCCTGACAAACAATCACTATGCCGGGATCGTAGAGAACCGGCGTGCGTGACAGAGGCCGGTTTGAACGCAAAATCCGCACGCTCGGCAGCGCCGTGAGGTTGTAGCCCTCCTCCGGCGCCAACGCGCGGAGCAACGCAATCATGCGTTTCTGGCTTGCCGGGGAAAGATCCGGATTGTGCGCAGAGGTTCGCTTCGCACTCATAGTTTTGGGCAAGAAAAATAGCGAAATATGGCTTAGTTAGCCTCGTTCTTCATACTAGTATGCATTCTCCAGACACCATTTGGGAGAAGCTTCAATGGCATCCAGCAAAATTCTGCTCATCACCGGCGTCAGCAGCGGCTTCGGCCGTGCGCTCGCACAGGAGGCGTTGGCGGCGGGACACCAAGTCGTCGGTACGGTGCGAAGTGCACAGGCAAAACTTGATTTCGAGTCTTTGTCCGCGACGGCTGCTTTTGGACGTGTACTTGACGTGACCGACTTCGATGCCATAAACGGCATCGTGGGGGAAATCGAGGCGAGCGTCGGCCACGTGGACGTTCTCGTCAACAACGCCGGCTACGGGCACGAAGGCGTCATGGAAGAATCGCCTTTGTCAGAGATGCGCAGACAGTTCGACGTGAATGTGTTTGGCGCTGTTGCCATGATGAAAGCCGTGCTGCCCTTCATGCGTGAACGCCGACGTGGTCACATTCTGAATATCACGTCGATGGGCGGCCATATCACCATGCCAGGAATCACCTACTACTGCGGCAGCAAATTCGCGCTGGAAGGCATTTCCGAGGCGCTTGGCAAAGAGGTCAAACCATTCGGCATCGCCGTAACAGCCGTCGCGCCAGGCTCGTTCCGCACTGACTGGGCAGGTCGCTCGATGACGCGAACGCCCCGTTCGATCGCGGACTACGATCCGATCTTCGAGCCCATCCGCAAAGCGCGTGAGGAGAAGAGCGGCAAGCAATTGGGGGATCCCCCAAAGGCGGCACGCGCGATGCTCGCCGCAATCGCCGCGGACCACCCTCCCACGCATCTTTTGCTCGGCAGCGATGCACTCGGGCTCGTGAGGGACAAGCTGTCCGCGTTGGGAAACGAGATCCGTGACTGGGAGTCTGTCACGGTCTCGACTGACGGCTGAGGACCGCAGGCGCCGGGAGGACACGAGCGCCTGCATCTGCACGCTGGGGCGCCGCGCTCAGTGCTCGAGCAGATCCTGCGGCTCGATGCCTGCCTCGCTGCAGTAGCGCTGATAGTCGGCAAGGCGATCGGCGGTTGTGATGCGGAGTTTGACCTCGCCATTGTGGCCAAGATACTCGACGGTGCCCATCACCACCACCATCACGACCAGTGGTTTATCACCGACCGCCTCCCACCAGTCGACGTTGCCGGTAGACTCATGCACGTAGTCGCCGGGTTCGACAATTTCTCCAGTACAAAGGCGACGCTGCCCTTCAAGGTTGAAGGCGTGCACTTCGCCGGTATGACGGTGCAGGCCAAGCTTGGTACCTGGCGCGAGACGCATCAGCTCTACCCAGCCGCGGCCATCTTTCAGGAAGCGCAGCGGCCGTGACCACTTACCCGGACCTTCGGGAATCCACAACCCGTCTGCGGACAAGGGGCTGGCACGGGTGACCGTATGTCGTTCATTGATCATGCGATGGCTCCGAATAGATTGTGATGTCGTTGTTCGCTTCGTTGTTCGGTTAGCTACGCACCGCGGTGCGTAGAAAAGTCTATCACCCGTGTCAGGCACGTATCTCCGCGAGTTTCCGTAGTCCGGAGATTGAGCAAGAACGGCTAGGCGCGATGTTTCGAGCATGAGCGACCATAACGTCAGTCGCACAATCCAGATATCCAGACCATGCAAGCTCATGTTGACGCCACTCATGCTTACACGAAGCGCTTCCATGCCGTACTCGCGTACATCGAAACGAACCTCGATGGCGACCTGTCAGTGGAAGCGCTAAGTCGCATTGCGAACTTCTCGAAGTTCCATTTTCATCGGCAGTTTGCCGCCTATGTGGGGGTACCGGTCGCACGCTACGTGCAACTGATGCGCCTGCGTCGGGCTGCCCACCGCCTGGCCTCACGTGAGTTCTGCTCGGTGCTCGACGCCGCGTTCGACGCGGGCTTCGACAGTCCCGAAGCCTTCAGTCGCGCATTCAAGCGCGCGTTCGGCACGGCGCCGAGTTCGTTTCGGCAGCATCCGAACTGGCAGATCTGGAGTGCGACTTTCGTCGTCCCCTATCTTTCAAGGAAACTCACCATGCAAGTACAAATTGTCGAATTTTCAGAAACCCGCGTCGCCGCGCTTGAACACTGCGGACCGTCTGGGCTCGTCAACGAGAGCGTGCGCAAGTTCGTCGACTGGCGTAAGCAAAGTGGGCAATCTCCGGTTGCGTCGAGCAGAAGTTTTGGTATCCCGCGCAATAATCCGGACACGACACCGGCGGATGCATTTCGCTTCGATATCTGCGGAGAAATCGACGAGCCGGTCGCGTCGAACGTCTACGGCATCCGCGAACTCGTCATTCCGGGTGGTCGATGCGCCGTGGTTCGGCATACGGGATCGACCGACCACGTCGGCGAGACAATCTATCCGATCTATCGCGACTGGCTTCCGGCAAGCGGAGAGGAACTTCGGGACCATCCCTTGTTCTTTCACTACCTGAGCATCTTTCCGGAAACGCCGCAGGACCAGTGGCAAACCGATATCTACATTCCCCTCGTGTGACGGGCCGGTCTGCGGCAGCGACCTTGCGGTCGCTGGACCGTTGCTCCGAACCTGAGCGACAATGCGACATCCACTGTTACTGCCTGACTATGGAGTTCGATTGATGGATCGTCCGACCAAAGCAGTAATCGGCGCAGCATTGACGGTCTGCGCGATATGCATTGTCATTGGTTTCTACTACTTCAGGTGGCAGGGCGTCGACACGTCGATTGTCAACGACCCTGGCTACCTTTCCGCAGGTGGTGTGCGCTGACGTTTCCGAGAAAATCTTCATGCTAACGCTAGCCGGTCCCAAGATTCGCCGAGTATTCGACTCAGTCTGGCGCATGGCGCTTCGCGTCGGATTCCCGCTCGCTCGCGCCTGGTGGCGCCTTCGGCGGCCTCGCCATGAGGGCGCGCTAGTCGCAATCTACGTCGGGCAGGCGCTGTTGCTCGTGAAGTCATCGTACCGGGCCGAGTGGAATTTTCCGGGCGGTAGTGTCCAGTCCGGTGAGACGCCTGATGCAGCGGCGCAGCGCGAGATGGAGGAGGAAATTGGTCTGCCGTCGTACACATTACTCCCCGCGGGCAGCGTCTATGGCACTTGGGACGGGCGAAGAGACCGGGTGCATTTCTTCGAACTGCACCTCGATTGCTTACCCGAGATGCGGCTTGATAATCGTGAGGTTATCGCCACGCATCTGGCATCGCCGGAGGAATTGCACAGCATCGCGCTGACAGGGGCGGTCGCCGCGTATCTCCGCAAAGATCTCAGCAGTTAGTTGGCACGTTGCCTTTCAGGACATCTCAGCTCGAAAACTCTGTGCACACCGAGCTTGACTCGTACACGCTGGCACTCATGTCCTTGCCAAGCTCGACACCGCATACCGCTCGCGCTCTATGCGCCAATGCGAGGCGACGCAAGCGCCGCCCTACTTCTGCTCGCCAGCTGCTTCGAGGATCAGATTTGCCACTTCAGTCGGATGCGACAGCAGCGACACGTGGCTCGACTTAAGCTCGATCGTATGCGCGTGCATCCGGTTCGCCATGAAGCGCTCCAGATCGGTGTTGATGGTCCGATCTTCAGTCGACACCGCATACCAGGTCGGCTTGTCGTGCCACGCGGCGACGGTCGTCTTCGCCATCGTGATCGCCTTGCCAATGGGCTGCTGAACCGCGTAGTACGTTTCTGCTTCAGCCGTCGGCAGATCGCCGGCGAAGTCTTTCACAAAGGCCTGCTCGGAGAGCTTGCCGTAGCCATCGGCCGACCACTGAAGCCCCGCCGATGCGGGCGCGGCCGGGAATTTCTTCGTCAGTGCCGGATAGTCCTCGCCGGCATCCGGCGCACGCGCGGCAATGTACACGAGGCCGGCCACCTTCGGATCATCGCCGGCCTGGCTGATCACCATCCCACCGTACGAGTGCGCCACTAGCAGCGTCGGGCCATCCTGTTGCGCAAGTGCGCGCTTGACCGCGTCCACGTCCGCGTCGAGCGAGGTGGTCGGATTCTGCACCGCCGTCACGTGCAGGCCCTTTGCCTGCAGCAGCGGAATCACTTTCTGCCAGCTCGAACCATCTGCGAACAGCCCGTGAACCAGCACGACGTTCCTGATCGGTGCGGACGGGGCGGCGGCGCTGTCCTGCGCGAATGACGTCGTTGCGCTCAGCAGCGTGGCGCAGGCGAAACCGGCGAGGACAAACGAATTCAACTTCATGAGACTTCTCCGAGATGTGTGAAGGATGAGATTCGCGGATCTCGCTCAGCCACACTGGCGAGTCGATAGACGAACCATACCCAGCCAATCATCCGGCCGATGCTTCCGACTGGAAGCGGGCGCTGGATGCTGGTGTACGAAGGTGCAAACACAGCCTCGGAGCAAACATTCCATTCGCTGCAAAGTTTTTTATGAGCCAACGTCTGCAAGCAGTCATTGCATCTGGACAAGCACGAACGGCTGATGCGGCGGCCGTCCAATCGCGGTGTAGTATCCCGGCATGCCTACGTCATTGCGCGGCCTCGACGGCGCGCAGAGTTAATGTATCGATGACGAGGATGGCAAGCTGGCCGAAAAGCCCGAAAACTGGTCCGACAGTACCTATGGCGGCGTCGGCCGTAACAGAGACATTGATCGGAAATACATCATGTCAACCGAGTGGAAGCTCCGCATCAAGCTGTTCATCCAGCGTTTCTGGCAGCCGACCAGCGCATGCATGACCTGCATGCCGGGAAGCTGGGGCAATATCATGAGCCTTTCCCACTGGGTGATTGCATTCCATACAGGTCTGCTCACCGGACTCCTTGCCGTAATTTTGACCTTCACGCCTGCGGCGAAACTCTACTCGCATCGATACGGCAATGCGTTGATCGTCGGACTCCTGACCATGTTAGGCGACGCCTACGCGCACGCGAGTCACTACCGCATCCCCTATGTCGAGCACATCGTGACGGGTGTTATTTCAGGCCTCCTGGCGCTGGCTGCGTCATATCTCTTTGAAGACCGCGCGCGACGCGTTCGGGCGGCATGGTCCCGGGTTTTCGGATGACTTGTCCGCTGACTTTCTGAACCCTCCTGGTCGCGCCGAAGGATGCTCCCCGGTTTGGTTGCGCATTATTGCAGGGGAGATTCGTGCGAAGGCGGCGGGAAACTGGACTCCGGGTGGGTCGCAAGAAAAACCGGCAGATCGGTAGCGGGCGGCCTGGCGGGAACATCGAAGAACATTTCGCAAACCCACCCGCGATGATACGAAGCGTGATTCACGAGATGCATGAACATCGCGCCGCGCGACATCGCCGAGCGCTCGCCGGAGATGAACGCGAACGACAACACTTCAGCCAGCGACGCGTCAGTCTGTTCATCCGCCCAGCGTTCGAACCACGCGTTCATCTCCTGTTGCGCGCGACGCAGGTCGCGCAGATCGGCATGCACGATCACGTTGCGTGTCGTGAAGCCGTGCTCCTTGCGTTCGAGGTGCGCCTTCCAGATCAGATCGACCACGTAAATGTGATTCAGCGTGCCGATCATCGACTTGAACAGGGTCTGCCGCGTTTTGCCAGCTTCACCGGGCGGCAATGCTTCGATGCAATCGAATAGCACGTTGTCGGCCCAGGTTTTATAGCGGGAAAGAATGCGGGTGGTTTGCGTATTGAGCATGACTCGTTTCCTTGACTATTCGCTCGCGTCGTTCAGCACGTCCAGCGCAGCGCGACACGCGCCGGCCAGTTGTTCGCGCATCAGGTCCTGCACGTTCGGCGAGCGATTCACAATGGCATCGCGAATTTTTACCGCTTGACTGAACGACGCCTGCATACGGCCGCCACGCGCCATCGCAATGCGCCGCAGGCGGCGCACAGGTCCGATCAATCCTGCGTGACTGTCCTGCAGCGTGCGGTTGTCGGCGATCGTCATCACGATTGCGTAGAAGCGGTCTAACGCTTCGACGTAACCCACCGGATCGCCGGCATCGACGCTCACCTGCATCGCTTCGATCACGTCGTCGAGTTGCGCGATGCCGAGCGTCGTAATGCGCTCCAATGCAGTGGCCGGCCGAGTGCAACGTGACTGGGTAGCAGGCTAAGTCGCACATGCACCCATATCACAGTCATAACGATAACGCAGACCTCTATTGCGGACACGCCCCGCTGGTGCGTGTGAAAGCCGACCAGATGAAATGCCATTGCGACGAGGAACACGACGACGCCAGTCGCCGCGATCGCGCAAATCACGAAGCCATAGGTCAGTCCGCAATAACACCAGTAAGGACACATTCCGTCAGCGTGACTGTTTGCATCCCCGTCTCCCGTGCGCCGTCTAACGGCACTCATATTATGTGATGTGAGAAAAATTGTTCTGCTATTCGATCGGCAACCGAAAATCGCGCCGCTATCGCCTGTAGTTGGCTAACACGGCGCGTATCGCCGGGTCATTCAAGTTTTCGCGTGTCACCGTCACCACGTCGACAAATATCTTGGGACGAGGCGGCTGGCCCTGCAAGGCAGCGACCAGCGTCTCGACCGACCGATAACCCATACGGTAAGAATCTTGCACAACGTCCGCGTGTATCACGCCGTGCTCAAGCGCATGCAGAAATTCCGGGCGCCAATCGAACACAACCAGACGAGGACGAGTACTCACGGGCATCTCTTCGACGACGTGCAAGGCCCCATAGGCTATCGTCTCGTTCGGAGCGAAGACCGCGTCGAGGCGCCCTACGTCACCGGACAGTGACTTGCGCACCTGTGCTTCCGTCTCGCGAAACTGATACCCGACGTAAGGGGCGATGACCACACGCCACCCCATTTCACGCGCGACAGCCAAAAACCCCTCTTCTCGCGCGGTTGTCGAACTGATATTCGGCGCGAGTCTTAGCACTGCAATTCTGGCGCCCTTGTGCAGAACGGGTACCAGACTCAGGGCCGCCGTTCTACCTGCTGCGAAATTGTCAGTGCTGACTGTGGAAATCGCGTTGTAGTCCGTGCTGCTCCGGTCGACGAATACCGTAGGAACGGCGATCGGAATCGGCGTCGCTACGTCTTGCAGTGGTTCGGGCGCCAACACGATACCCGCTACGCCGCTCTTCACCAGGTAGTCGATCATTCTCAACTGGATATTGGGTTCTGCGCCGAGTGACATTCCGTCGGAAGGGCTGCGCATTAGCAGTTCGACATGAAGATCGTCAGCGGCACGATGCATACCCCTGCTCATCGGCCCCCAGAAATCCAGGCCCGAGCCGGCGAGCACCACACCGATCTGGGTGGCAGACGCCGCCTGCACTACCCCCGCCAATACAGTAACCACTATAAGAAATGAAAGCGTTCTGCGCATTGAGTATTGCCGTCGTACCGAATATGGGTTCTGCTGTGTACGCAACGCGGCTCAAAAGGGCCGCAACTGATTTAGCCCGTGTCATCGCGGAATAACCCGGATGACTTGTCCCAAGCATTGGGAAATTAATTGCACCCGAAGGACGTGTCAATGCATTTCGGATATCAATTCTTCCACCTCCAGCTTGCCTCGGCGACCTGAAAGGCCCGCGGTCATTCCCTTAGCGGATTAGGGGTAACCCCAAAAACCGAAATACATCCTTGCGAACAATGCGCTTAATTATCAGCGACCGCTTTCCTAAACTTTGTTTTACCTGCTATGGCCCTAGGCGGCGATCTGTGGTTTGCGTCATGTTATTACCGTGAAAGGTCGCGTGAGTTTATTTGATCGCCACGAGCCAGGCGTGCAACGACGCTACGGAAAAATATGAATGAGTCGTTTGCGTCGACATTCCAGTCAAAACAAGGAGGAACCGGTCATGAAGAAGACAACCAGTACGTTAATCGCGGCCGTCGCCGCACTCACGCTGTCGGGTGGCGCTTATGCACAGGCCAACAACACGCTGGCAACCCCGAGTGTAGTGTCGCCGGCCGCCGTGTCGCCAGCCAATGCAACGAGCGGCTACGGCACGCCTGGCGCCACCAATTCGGACAGCGGCATGAGCACCGCGTCGCCGAACTCAGGCATGCCGAATGGCACGAGCAATAGCTCGACGTCTCTCACCAACCTTCCCGGGAGTCACAACACGCTGGCGACTCCGAGCGTAACGTCGCCCGCCGGCCAATAGTTCGAGTCCCTCGTTCGCCACCCATCATAAGAAAGACCGCTGTCCGTAAGGGCAGCGGTCTTTTGTTATTCTCCCCGCCCTCTCCCTGCCCTCATCCTGGCAGCGGTCGGGAATGGCCCTGGGTAGCCTCGATGCGTCAGATAAGAGCGTTGCTAGCGGCGGCTGCGCGACCGCGCAGCCAGTTAATACTCGCAAAGAGCAGCACGGCGAATACGATCAGCATCGTCGCCACGGCGAGGATCGACGGGTCGATCGAGTCGCGAATTCCGCTCCACATCTGCCGCGGCACAGTTGTTTGATCCGGGCCGCCGATAAACAGAATGACGATGACTTCATCGAACGAGGTCGCGAAAGCGAAGACGCTGCCGGTCGCAACCGCCGGCGTAATGAGCGGTAAGGTCACGCGCCTGAATGTGACCCACGGCGTCGCGCCGAGCCCGGAAGCGGCGCGCAACAGACTCTGATCGAAGGAAAGCAGTGACGCCGTCACGGTGATCACGACGAATGGCGTGCCGAGCGCCGCATGCGCCAGCACCACGCCAGGATACGAGTTCACGAGGCCGAGCGGTGCGAAGATCAGATAGAAGCCCGCGGCGACGACGACAATCGGCACGATCATCGGCGAGATGATGATCGGCATGATCAGCGAGCGCAGCGGAAACTGCGCGCGCGAAATGCCCAGCGCGGCGAGCGTGCCCAGACATGTGGCGATCAGCGTCGACGCCGCGCCGATGCCGATGCTGTTCAGGAGCGATCGTTGCCAAGCCGCGCTCGTGAGCGCCTGCTCATACCAGCGCAGCGAAAAGCCCTGCAACGGGTAAGAGAAATACGAGCCCGAATTGAAAGAGAGCGGGATGATCGCGAGAATCGGCGCAATCAGGAAGAACAGTACAAGCGCTGTATGCAGCCGCACCCAGCGCGCGGCGACACGTTCCGTCAGCACCGTGTTGCGTTTATCTGGCATATCGTTCCCTCGTCGTATTCGCGTGTGTCAACCGGGTCTCAACCGAAGCGCAAACGGTCGATGCCGACAATGCGGTTGAACAGGAAATAGAAGATCGCCGTGAAGATCACGAGATAGGCTGAGAGCGCACCGGCGAGGCCCCACTTGAGTTGCGTGTTGGTCTGGATCGCGATGAGCTGACTGATCATTTCGTCGCCTGCTCCGCCGAGCAGCGCGGGCGTAATGTAGTAGCCGAGTGCGAGCACGAACACGAGAAAGCACCCCGCCCCCACGCCCGGCAGCGTCTGCGGCACGTAGATCCGCACGAACGCGGTGAACGGGTGCGCGCCAAGCGATTGCGCGGCCCGCACGTACACGGGCGATACGCTCTTCATCACCGAGTAGATCGCGAGAATCATGTAAGGCAGAAGCACATGTGTCATGCCGATTAGCACGCCCGCACGGTTGAAGATGAGCGGCAGTGGATGGGTGGTGAGACCGAGCCCCATCAGCAGGCTATTGATAACGCCACCCGGTTGCAGCAAAACGTACCACGCGGTTGTGCGCACGAGCACCGAGGTCCAGAACGGTACGATCACAAAGAGCATCAGGCGGTTGCTGCTTTTCGCGGGCAGATTCGCGAGCAGCCATGCGACCGGATAGCCGAACACGAGGCACAGCAGCGTGACGGTGGCGCTGATTGAAATCGTGCGCACGAACGCTTGCCGATAGATGGAAGCGTTGTCTGGCACGAACGCGACTGAGCCTTGCGGCGTCACTTGCGCATCGACGGCCGCGAGCAGAAAGTCCGGCGTCGGCGACGTGGCGGCGCGCTTCAGCAAGCGCCAGATTTCCGGCGAATTCCAGCGTTCGTCGAGTTCGACGAGCGCCGGTTTCCACGCGGGCGGTGCATCAGCTGGCAACTGGCGCGCGGTGTGCATCAACAGGCTACGGAACTCGGCCTGATCGAAGTTAAGCCGCCGCGCGACCGTGCCGAGCTGTCCGCTTTGCTGCGCCTCCTTTAGCCCCGCAGCGAGCAGCGCGAACATGCGTTCGTCCGGCACGCCGTGCCCGTCCCATGCATCGAGCGCGCGCGTGAGCGCGGGCATGCTATCGGGCACTTCGTGGTTCTGCACGCTGCGCGCGAGCAGGAGCGCGATCGGCGCGATGAACGTCGAAAGCAGAAACACGATCAGCGGCAGCGCAAGCAAAAGCGCCTGCACCGACGCACGACGGCGCGCCTTTTGAAACGACGCACGGCCGTCGGCTCTCGTCGGAGAGCCCGGGGCCGTGGCTCGGGCCGAAGCGGGCATGTGGGTAGTCACGTTGGGCTCTCGTCGGATGATCGTGTTACTGCGTCAGCCACACCTGGAAGCGCTTATTGATCTGGTCCGCGTTGTCGGCCCAGAAGTTCGCGTTGATCTGCAAGGCGCGCTTGAAGTTTTCGGGGGCAGTCGGCAGATCGGCGAGGCGTTGCTTGTCGACCAGCGCGATTGCATCCTTGCGCGGCGGCGCATAGGCGATGTACTTCGACAGATCCGCATACGCCTTCGGCTGCGAAGCGGAGACGATGAATTTCGCGGCGGCGTCGGCGTGCTTCGCGCCCGTCGGAACGGCCCACCAGTCGAAGTCGTAAACCTGCGCGTCCCAGACGGTTTTGAACGGCTTGTTGTCTTTCTTCGCGGCGTCGGAGATGCGGCCGTTATAGGCCTGCGTCATCACAACCGCGCCGTCTGCGAGCAACTGCGGCGCCTGGGCACCCGACTCCCACCACACGATGTTCTGCTTGATCGTGTCGAGCTTCTTGAACGCGCGATCCACGCCGGCGGGCGTAGCGAGCACCTTGTAGACATCTTTCGGATCAACGCCGTCCGCAATCAACGCCCATTCCATGGTTACCTTCGGCGACTTGCGCAGGCCGCGCTTACCGGGGAATTTCTGCAGATCGAAAAAGTCGTTGACGGTGGTCGGCGCGGTCTTCAGCTTGCTCGTGTCATATGCGTAGACCGTGGACCAGACCATGCTCGCAACCGCGCAATCGCTGATCGTGCCAGGGATGAAGTCACTCGTCTTGCCGAGCGTCTTCTTGTCGAACTTCTGCAGCAGGCCTTCGTCGCAGGCGGTGATCGCATCGTTCGTTTCGAGGTCGATCAGGTCCCACGTGGTGTTCTTCGCCTGCTCCATCGCGGAGAGCTTCGCGAGGCCACCGTCATACGATTCGGTCGAGAAGCCAATGCCGGTGGCTTGCGTGAACGGTTCGAAATAGGCTTTCTTGGCCGCCGCTTCGTACGCGCCGCCGAAGGTCACGACGGAGAGCGTCTCCGCTGCCTGGACGGTTACGGTGGCGAACGCGAGTACGGCGAGTGCGGCGCTTTGTGCTTTGATGAGAGTGCGCATGTCAGTTGGCTCCTGCTGGTGCGGTCGTGATGATGGAAGGTGAGAGCGGTGTGGATGCGGGGATCACGGGCGCGCTGCGTGGCACGCTCATCGCGAGAATCTTGCAGTCGTCGTGGCGCCATGCGATCTCGATCGCGCTGCCGGGCGAAGGCAGCGCATGGCGCTGCGTATTGGGCACTTTCACGACGAAGGAATCGCGCGAACCGAGCGCGAGGTGCACGCGATGATGATCGCCGCAATACACCAGTTCCTCGACTCGTGCGCGCACCACGTTGCTGTGTTCGTCGACTGGCGCGCCTTCGGCGCTCGGGATATGCGCGCGTTCGGGGCGCAGCGCGAGCATCGCTTCGTCGCCCGCGCGCAGACCGGGTTCGCAGCGGCCACGAATCACGCTGCCGTCCGAGAGCGCGAGCGTGGCCCACTCCTCGTTCGTGGTGACGACGCGCCCGGTCAGCCCGTTATTTTCGCCGACGAAGTTGGCGACGAAGGCGTTCTGCGCGTTCTCGTAGAGTTCGCTGGGCGTGGCGGCTTGCTGAATACGGCCATCGGAGAACACGGCGACGCGGTCCGACATGGTCAACGCTTCGGCCTGATCGTGCGTCACGTAGACGATCGTGAGCGACAGCTCGCGATGCAGGCGCATGATTTCGTATTGCATGGTTTCGCGCAGGCGTTTGTCGAGCGCGCCGAGCGGCTCGTCCATCAGCACGACGCTCGGCTCGAACACGAGCGCGCGCGCGAGCGCCACGCGCTGCTGCTGTCCGCCGGAGAGCTGCGCGGGACGCCGGTTCGCCAGATGCGGCAGTTCGATCATCTCGAGCGCGCGCTTCACGCGCGT
This sequence comes from Paraburkholderia nemoris, assembly GCF_905221015.1. Taxonomy (NCBI): domain Bacteria; kingdom Pseudomonadati; phylum Pseudomonadota; class Betaproteobacteria; order Burkholderiales; family Burkholderiaceae; genus Paraburkholderia; species Paraburkholderia nemoris. The sequence continues at coordinate 281,277 of NZ_CAJNBO010000008.1, forward strand.
CTTCTGCTCGGCACGGCTTACACGCCGCACGGAGAGCGGAAACGCGACATTCTCTGCAATCGTCAGATGCGGAAAGAGCGCGTAGTTCTGAAACACCATGCCGATGTCGCGCTGATGCGGAGGCTTGTCGTCGAGCCTCCGCCCATCGAGGCGTATCTCGCCACGCGTGGGCGATTCGAATCCCGCAAGCATCATGAGCGTCGTCGTCTTGCCGGAACCGGACGGCCCCAGCAGCGACAGGAATTCTCCCTTGCTCACGTCGAGGTTCAAGTCATCGACGACGTATTGCGCACCGTCATACGACTTGCTTACGCCCGAGAACGAAATGAAGGAAGGGTTTGACATCGTGATCGCGTCCTGTCGATGGTGCTTCTTGATCAATGCGTTTTCTCGAGCTGCATCGCGGCGATTTTGCTAGCGACATAGCGTGCGAAATCATAGTTGGGCCGTTCGAGATGGCTTAAGTGACCGGGCTTCGCGAGCGGTGCATGCACGCCGCGAAAGACAGCTTCCACGCCACGCTTGTCTTCCGCATTCACGTCGTCGAGCAGTTTCTTCAACGTCGTCATGTGGGCGTTCGCCTCGCTATCCGCGACGAACTCCGGCGCAAGGCCGCCGCCGAAGCGGATATGCACACGATCCACGCCATGAGGCTGCAGCACGAGATACCAGAAGTAACCCGGCGTGAGCGTGACGAGATGCGTCGGGTAGATCGCGAGCAGCGCTGTGGTCTTGCGCCAATGTCCCGTGAGGCGTGTATTGTCCGGATGCGCGTTGCCGATGGGCAAGGACGCTTCCTTCGTAATCCAGTGATAGTTGAAAGCTGGATAACCCGGCGGGCATTCCATTTCATCGAGCCGCGAATGCGGCCCTACCGTCGCGCGATGCAGCATGGGCAGGTGGTAGCTTTCCATGAAGTTTTCCGCGAGGATCTTCCAGTTCGTGTCCCACACGTGCTCTTCATAGAAAGTTTCGATGTAGTCCGACATGCCGTATGCACCGATGAGCTCGCTCAGTTTGGCGAGCTGCGCGTGAACGGGCGGCGCGTTTTCGTCGAGTGTCACGTAGATCCAGCCTTGCCATTCTTCGCAGCGCACGGCGGGCAGCTTGTAGCTTTCCTTGCAGAAACCCTCTTGCCGATCCATGAGCGGCGCGCCTTGCAGGGCGCCATCCAGCGAATAGTTCCAGGCGTGATAGGGGCAGACGATGCGGCGCACGTTGCCACGTCCTTCGAGCAGCACCGACATGCGATGCAGGCACACGTTCGACATCGCCTTGAGCTGCATCTGCTCGTCGCGCAATACGACGATCGGTTGCGCGCCAAGTCGCGCCGTCATGTAATCGCCGGGCACTTTGAGTGCACTGGCGCGGCCGACGCATTGCCATTCGCGCTCGAAGATGGCGCGCTCTTCCAGTGTGAGGAATTCGGGCGACGTATAGACACCGGGCGGCATCGCATGCGCGTCGCCGAATGCCCGTTCGCAACCCGTCTGCAGTTCGTCGACCAGCGCTTGCACTGCGATCGTCCTTGCCGGGTTGGCCATGGTGTCCCCCTTGATTCTTCACGGTGGAAGCGCGGCAACGCAAGGCTTTGCGGCGTAGCGCTCAACATGGACACCAATCTATCAAGCCAAATTGCAAGCCAAAATATTGTTTTTAGATACAAAGCAAAGCTTTTGCCTATGCAGCGCGCGCCGGCTTAAAGCAGACAATCGCGCCTTCCTGATCATGCGTCGATATGCAGGCGCCGTATATAGGTCTCGCAGAACGACGTGAAGCGATGCACGACCTGGCGCGGCTTCATTGTGCGCGATTGCGCGATGCCGAGCATCGTTGCGTTGACGTTGTCTTTGAAACGCTTAATGACGAACTCTTCGCCATCCACGGTGCGAGTCGATTTGAGCGGAAAGTTCAGGAGGCTATAGCCGAGGCCGTTGGCCACCATGCCGCGCACGACTTCCGGCTGCGACGAGCGGAACGCGGGCACTGGGCGGCTGCCCACCGCATCGAAGAGTGCTGCGAAATACTCGCGGCTGTGCGGCAGGTCGAGCATCACATAAGGCTCGGGCAAGAGATCCGCGAGCGATACCTTGCGTGCGCGTGCCAAACGATGCGTCCTCGGCAGGATTGCGTAAGGCGGCAGCGAGAGCAGCGGCGTGAAGGCGATTTCCTCTGTCAAATCGAGGCTATAGGTGAGCGCAATGTCGAGCGAGCCGTCGTGCAGGCCACGCAAGAGGCCATCCTGATGCGCCTCGACAGTGCGAAACGAGATACCCGCATGCTCGTCCGTGAATCGGCTGATCAGCCGCGGCATGAGCGGCGGCGCAAGCGAGACGAGGCAACCGAGCGTGATGACGCCCGTCATGCCGCCGTCCATTTCCTTCGCGGTCGTCTGCAATTCCTCTGCAATCTTCAGCAGATTGCGCGCTTGCCCGAGCAAATCGCGACCGGCTTGCGTGAGCGAGAGACCGCTCGCGTGATGCCGTATGAAGAGTTGCACACCGAACGACACTTCGAGGTCCGCGAGCGCCGTCGAGATCGACGGCTGCGAAATGTGCAGACGCTTCGCGGCGGCAGTGAAAGACAGCGCTTCCGCGGTGACCACGAAATAGCGCAACTGGCGCAACGAGTAGCGCAACGGTTGACTCTCCATCTGCAACGCTCCGTGTTCAAAGTCCCCAATGGGCGGCATTGTGAAGCGATCAAAAAGGCTTGCATAGGTAAATCCGATGCTATGCATTTTTTAAATATATTTTTCAGATTCTGAATGGGCGCGTAGATTTTCACGAAAGACGAACGGACCAGGTGGCGACGCGCTGTCGGAAAACACTACCGGGTCCGCCACGATCGCGAGCCCTCGAAGGCTGCTACGCCGTGACACCGCGATCGAATCGAAACATTCCGCGTTTTCAGAAGGACACAGCTATGACAGTGGAAACAACGTCAATCGACACGCTCGTCGTCGGCGCCGGCCAGGCCGGCGTCGCCATGAGCGAACATTTGAGTAAGCTTGGCGTGCCGCATCTCGTGCTCGAACGCGCTCGTATCGCCGAGCGCTGGCGCACGGGGCGCTGGGATTCGCTGGTTGCCAATGGTCCCGCGTGGCACGATCGCTTCCCCAATCTCGAGTTCGCCGACTTTGACCCCAACGCCTTCGCGTCGAAGGAACAGGTCGCGGACTATTTCGTCGCTTATGCGGAGAAGTTTGAAGCGCCGATCCGCACCGGTGTGGAAGTGAAAAAGGTTGTGCGCAATGCGGGGCGCCAGGGCTTCACCATCGAAACATCGGAGGGCACGATCGAGGCCAATCGCGTGGTGGTCGCGACGGGGCCCTTCCAGCGCCCTGTCATTCCGCCAATCGCACCGCAAGATTCGAGTCTCACGCAGATTCATTCCGCCGACTATCGCAATCCCGGCCAATTGCCCGAAGGGGGCGTATTGGTGGTGGGGGCCGGGTCGTCAGGCGTGCAAATCGCGGACGAGTTGCAACGTGCGGGCAAGCGCGTCTATCTCTCGGTCGGCGCGCACGATCGTCCGCCGCGCGCCTATCGCGGTCGCGACTTCTGCTGGTGGCTCGGCGTGCTCGGAGAATGGGATGCAGAGGTCATGAAGCCCGGCCGGGAGCATGTCACCATTGCGGTGAGCGGTTCGCGTGGCGGCCACACGGTGGACTTCCGCCGTCTCGCGAATCAGGGCATCACGCTCGTGGGTCTCACGAAATCGTTCGATGACGGCGTGGTGACATTCGAAGCCGATCTCGCGGAGAACATCGCGCGCGGCGACGAAAACTATCTGTCGCTGCTGGACGCGGCCGACGCGTACGCCGAGCGTAACGGTCTCGATCTTCCCGAAGAGCCTGAAGCCCGCGTCATTCCCGCGGATCCGGAATGCGTGACGCACCCGTTGCACGATCTCGATCTGGCGAAAGCCGGCGTGACATCGATTGTCTGGGCGACCGGATACGCAGTCGATTTCAGCTGGTTGAACGTCAACGCCTTCGATGAAAAGGGTAAGCCGAAACATCAGCGCGGCGTATCGAAGGAGCGTGGCATCTATTTCATCGGCCTGCCCTGGCTATCGCGCCGAGGGTCCGCATTCATCTGGGGCGTGTGGCACGACGCGAAGCACATTGCCGATCACATCGTCACGCAGCGTAAATACCTGGCTTACTACGATGACTCGCAAGGCCAGACACCGAGCCGCGGCGAGGAAAGGGTTGAAAGCGTTGACAACACCTCCGCCGGTTCACCCATCCACAAAGTCAGCGAGATGGGAGTGAATTGATGCATACGCCTCTTTAATCCGCGATCCATTTCTTCCTACATTAAGGTGCATTGATGAGCCAACCTACGCATACCCGTATCCGCATGTTCAACACGAAGGATACGTATCCGAACCAGACGCTCGACAACGATCTTTGTCAGGCCGTGCGCGCCGGCAACACGGTCTATGTGCGTGGTCAGGTGGGCACGGACTTCGAAGGCCGCCTGATCGGCATCGGCGACCCGCGTGCCCAGGCCGAGCAGGCGATGAAGAACGTCAAGCAGTTGCTCGAAGAAGCCGGCAGCGACCTGTCTCACATCGTCAAAACCACAACGTTCCTGACTGACATCCGCTACCGCGAGCCGGTCTATCAGGAAGTCGGCAAGTGGTTAAAGGGCGTGTTTCCTATTTCGACCGGCCTGGTGGTGGTCGCGCTGGGTCAGCCGCAGTGGTTGATGGAAATCGACGTTATCGCGGTCATTCCGGATGGATGGACGCCGCCGACGGCCTAAGGAGCGGGACATGACATTCTCAATCGTCGGACGTTGTCCAGAATCCGGGCAGCTTGGCATCGCGATCAGTTCGTCCAGCATCGCGGTGGGCGCTCGATGTCCATGGTTGCGCGCAGGCGTGGGCGCCGTGGCGACGCAGAACGTCACGCTGCCCGCGCTCGGCCCGCAGATTCTCGATCTTCTGGAGAACGGGCAACTCGATCCCGCCGCCACGTTGGACCGTGTGCTCGGCGCGAGCGAGTGGAGCGAATACCGCCAGGTGACGGTGATCGATGGCCAGGGGCGAACGGCGTTCTTCAGCGGCAAGGAAGCGCTCGGCACGTATCACGCTGTCGCCGGCAAGCAGTGCGTAGCCGCAGGCAACATGCTCGCCGGCATCGAAGTAGTCGAGGCGATGCTTCCGGCGTTCGAGCAGGCATCCGGCACGCTGGCCGATCGCCTGCTCGCGGCCATGCATGCCGCGATGGCTGCCGGCGGCGAAGCGGGGCCCGTGCATTCGGCGGCGCTCAAGATCGTGGGCGACGTGAGTTGGCCGATCGTCGATTTGCGAGTCGATTGGATCGATGACGACCCCATCGGCCATCTCGACGGTCTATGGCAGGCGTATCGGCCGCAGATGCAGGACTACTTGACCCGGGCCTTGAATCCGACCGCCGCGCCCAGCTACGGAGTGCCCGGCAATGAATGACAGATCCAGCCGGGCGCTGCTCGAACGGCTGATCGGCTTCGCCACGGTCAGCCGAGACTCCAATCTGGACATGATCGAATTCATTCGGGCTTACCTGGAAGAACTCGGTGTCGAAAGCGAGCTGTTCTACAACGCCGAGCGCACCAAGGCGAATTTGTTCGCGACCATCGGTCCGCGTGAGCACGGCGGCATCGTGCTGTCCGGCCACACCGACGTGGTGCCTGTCGATGGCCAGGCGTGGACCGTCGATCCATTCCGTCTCACCGAACGCAACGGGCGGCTGTATGGCCGCGGCACGGCCGACATGAAGGGTTTCATCGCTTCGGTGCTGGCGGCGGTGCCCGGGTTTCTCGAGCGCGAGCTGAAGCAGCCGGTGCACCTCGCTTTTTCGTACGACGAAGAAGTCGGCTGCCTCGGCGTGCGGCCGATGCTGGCGGAACTGGAGCGGCGTGCGCACAAGCCGGCCCTGTGCCTGATCGGCGAGCCGACCGAGCTTAAGCCGGTGCTGGGCCACAAGGGCAAATTGGCGATGCGCTGTCAGGTGAAAGGCGCGCCTTGCCATTCCGCCTATGCGCCGTATGGCGTCAACGCCATTCAATACGCGGCGCGGATGATCGGCCGTCTGGAAGAGATTGGCGAACAGTTGGCGCAGCCCGAGCATCACGACGAGCGATTCGATCCGCCCTTCTCGACCGTGCAGACGGGTGTGATCAAAGGCGGCCGTGCGCTCAACATCGTGCCGGCCGAATGCGAATTCGACTTTGAAGTGCGCGCGTTGCCTGGCTTCGACGCAAACCAGGTAGCGGATGAGTTGCTGACCTACGCTGAGGCTGAACTGCTGCCGAAGATGCGCGCAGTGCAGTCAGATACCGACATCCGCCTTCAGCCGCTCTCCGCTTATCCGGGATTGGCCACCTCGCCTGACAGCGAAGCGGCGCGTCTTTTGGCGTTGCTCAGCGGTTCCACTAAGTTCGGTACGGTCGCATTCGGCACCGAAGGCGGGTTGTTCGATCAGGCGGGCATTCCGACGGTGGTCTGCGGACCCGGCAGCATGGACCAGGGGCATAAGCCAGACGAATTCGTCACGGTCGAGCAATTGCACCAGTGCGATGCGATGCTGGCTCGGTTGGGAGATTACATTTCGGCCGCGTCGCAAGACGTATGCGTCAAATAGCGAGGCCACTGTCTCGCGCCAAAGTTAGATGATCTGCAAGACCACGTAACTCAAATACTTTCGAATGCCAGGCATGGCGATTCGGTGGACCGAACACGCCTGATTACGCAAGGCGCAGAGCATGCGACAGGAGTAAGCGCTTTGCATGGGACCAGAGTAACGCGCTAACTCCTGTCGACACTGGAGACAAACTTGAATACTTCCGAACGCGACGCTTCGCCGTTGATCGAAAAACACACCATCGGCTACGTGCCGCCAGAAGATCGCCATGGCAAGGTGCGCGACCTGTTCACGCTATGGTTCGGCGGCAACATCGCGCCATTGCCCATCGTTACTGGCGCACTCGGCGTGCAGATATTCCACCTGAACTTGCTGTGGGGCATCGTAGCGATCATCGTCGGCCAGGCCGTCGGCGGCGTGCTGATGGCGTTGCACTCGGCGCAGGGCCCGCAGATGGGCATCCCGCAGATGATTCAAAGCCGTGCGCAGTTCGGTTCATGGGGCGCGCTGCTCGTCACCGTGATCGCAGGGGTGATGTACGTGGGCTTCTTCGCGTCCAATATCGTGCTTGCAGGGAAGTCTCTGCATGGCATCGAACATGGCATTCCGGTTCCTGTCGGCATCGTGATCGGCGCGGTGGGATCGGGGCTGATCGGGGTCATCGGTTACCGGCTCATTCATATTTTGAATCGCATCGGCACCTGGGTGCTCGGAATCGGGATTTTCATCGGGTTCGGCTATATCCTCACGCATATCTCTACAGGCGATTTCCTGACGCGCGGTGGATTCAACTTCGCCGGCTGGCTCGCGACCGTTTCGCTGTCGGCGCTCTGGCAAATTGCGTTCGCCCCGTACGTGTCCGACTATTCGCGCTATCTGCCGCAAAACGTGCGCGTCGCATCGACGTTCTGGGCGACCTATCTCGGCTGCACGATCGGCTCGACGCTCGCGTTTGTCTTCGGCGCGGTAGCCGTGCTCGCGGTGCCGCCCGGCGCCGACGCGATGGACGCCGTCAAGCAGGCCACCGGACCGCTCGGGCTGCCGATGCTCGTCCTCTTCCTGCTGAGCGTGATCAGCCATAACGCACTGAATCTCTACGGCGCGGTGCTCGCGGCCATCACGTCGCTGCAGACATTCGCCTATCGCTGGATTCCCACGGCGAAGGCGCGTGCCGTATTGTCGGCTGCGATTCTCCTCGCCTCCTGCTACGGAGCGATCGGCGCTTCGACGAATTTCGTCGGCAATCTGGTCGATCTCGTGCTCGCGCTGCTGGTCGTGCTAGTGCCGTGGACCGCGATCAACCTGATCGACTTCTATGTGATCCACAAGGGGAAATACGACATCCAGTCGATCTTCCAGGTGGACGGCGGCATCTACGGCCGCTTCAATCCGCAGGCACTGATTGCCTATGGGATCGGCATCGTCGTGCAGATTCCGTTCATGAGCACGCCGATGTATACGGGTCCCGTGCCGAAGTATCTCGACGGCGCGGATCTCTCGTGGGTGATCGGGTTGCTTCTGACATCGCCGCTGTATTACTGGCTCGCGTCGCGGGACACCGACTATCGGCGCAGACAGTCCGGCGCCTGTGTCACACAGGGTCCCGCGAGACAGTCATGAGCATATTGCGCATTCACGACGATCATGCCGATTTTCTCGCCGGAATCGATCTCATGCTTCGCGGGATCGAGTCAGCGGGCCGTCGCTGATCTGCCATAGCCGTACCCTGCTGCTCACTTGCCGCCAGTAACATCGAGGAACGTGCCGGTGATGAAGGAAGCCTCGGCGCCTGCTAGCCATAGGATCGCCCGTGCAACCTCTTCAGGTTGACCGCCTCTTCCCATGGGGATCGAGTCTTTAACGCGATCCACCCGTCCCGGCTCGCCGCCGCTAGCATGCATCTCAGTGTAAATGTGCCCAGGGCGAATGCAGTTGACGCGTATCCCATCCCGCGCGACTTCTTTGGCGAAGCCGATAGTGAATGTCTCAAGCGCACCCTTCGACGCCGCGTAGTCAACATATTCGTTCGGACTGCCAAGCCGGGCCGATGCCGATGAGATGTTGATCACGGCGCCGCCCCGCCCGTTGTGGCGATACGACATCCGCTTCACCGCCTGCTGCGCACAGAGGATAGGGCCTATCGAGTTGACCGCGAAGATACGCTGCATCCGCTCAAATTCAAGATCCTCCAGCCGGGACTGCTGCGCAATGATCGCGGCGTTGTTCACCAGCACGTCGATCCGGGCAAACTTCCGGTCGATCGCGGCGAATAGCTCAGCGACCTGCTCTGGATCTGCGCTGTCTGCGCGCACGGCTAAGGCCCGGCACCCGAGAGCTTCCACATCAGCCGCCACCGCAAGGGCGGCAGACTCGTTGGAGACGAAACTGATCGCTACATCGTAACCTTGTGCGGCGGCAAGCCGCGCAGTCGCCGCGCCTACGCCGCGACCTCCACCCGTTATCAGAATCAACGGGGCCTGCGAAACAGCATTCATTTAGTGATCCTCCGCGTGGTGGTGCCGATACAAAAGAGCGCAAACGCGCAATGTCAAAGCCCCAAACAAACCGCCCCACCCGCGACGATCACGCACGCGAGCCAGCGTTTTCCACTCACCGTTTCCCGCAGAAACCCACGCCCGATCAGCACCGCGAACACCACGCTGGTCTCGCGCAAGGCCGATACCGCACCCATCGCGCCCGACTGCAACGCCCATATCACGATGCCGTACGCCGCGATCGACACGAGGCCGCCGAAGAGCGATGAGCCAATTGCCATTGGCGCCGTCTTTACCGGTGCCCATAGCGCCACACTCCCACGCGTTACGACGAACAGAACCGGCATCAGCCAATAGAACAGGAACATCCACGCGGTGTAGGCGAGTGCCTCGCCACCGGATAAACGCACGCCGATGCCGTCGATCACGGTATAGATGGCGATCGTCACGCCGGTCGTCAGCGCGGCCAGCAAACCTGCACGCGACACGCGTCCCCTCTCCAGTGCGATTGCGACGATGCCACCCGATATCATCACGATCCCGAGCACATGCAACGGACCGATCGCCTCATGCGCAAAGAGCGCCGCGCCGAGCGTGACGAGCAGGGGCGAGGAGCCGCGCGCAATCGGATACGCCTGCGCCAGATCGTTGCTGCGATACGCCCGTACGAGCGTCACGTTGTAGACGACATGCACGAGTCCCGATGCGACGATGTATGGCCAGGCCGCATCGGACGGTAACGGCGTGAACAGAATCACGACCGTAGAGGCTGCCGCGATGGCGATGCTCATCCATGTCATGGACAGGAACCGGTCGTCGTTGCCGTGCAGCATCGCGTTCCAGCTCGCGTGAAGCAGAGCGGCGAGAAGAACGAAGCCGCCGGTATAACTGAGCATTCGAATTCCGGAAAGAGACGGTATTTAGAAGAATATCTATCTTGTGGCGGGCCATCAAACCAGATAAATTGTCCATTCGCGTTAGATAAACTATTTCGAATGAAACGGACGTTGCCTCCACTCAATGCATTGCGTGCCTTCGAGGCCGCAGGCCGACTCGGCAGCTTCAAGGAAGCCGCTGCGGAACTGCACGTCACTCACGGTGCGGTGAGTCAGCAGGTGCGGCTGCTCGAGGAGTGGCTCGGCGCAGCCTTATTCGAACGGCACAACCGGCGCGTGGTGCTGACCCCGGCGGCCGAGGCGTACCTGGCGGAAGTCGGTCCTTTGTTCGAGCAGCTCTCGCAGGCAACCGCCCGATATGGTTTGCTCGAAGCGGTCTCGCGAACACTGTCCGTGAACGCGCCCGCGACCTTCACGTTGCGCTGGCTGGTGCCGAGACTGGCGCAATTCCGCGCCGAGCATCCCGACGTGGACGTCAAGGTGGAGACGTCGAACGAGTCGCTGGAGAGCCTGGAAGAGATCTATGACGTCGTTGTCCGGGGTGGTCCGGACACGTTTTATGGCTACTCGATGCAGCTTTTCCTGTCCGAGGAGAGACTCCCGGTCTGCAGTCCGGCACTCTTGCAACGACTGCCGCTTCGGACGCCAGACGACCTACGTGAGCATACGTTGCTGCACACGTCGAGTCTGCCGCGACTCTGGCCGGACTGGCTGGCAAGGGCACAGATTTCCGCACTCCGCCCGGCTGCCACCCTCACCTTCGATCACTTCTACCTGACGTTGCAGGCTGCCATCGATGGCATAGGCATCGCGATGGGACCGACTGCGCTTGTCTCAGACGACCTTGCTACCGGCCGGCTTGTCGCGCCGTTCGCTGGCCCTCGTCTACCGTCGCGGAGCTATTGCACTTACGTTCCGGATGGGAGGTCTGCAGATGACGTGATCGTGCTGTTCCGCTCATGGCTCGAGCGCGAGGGGATGCGTTCACGAACGGAGACGGCCCCTTAGATGTGAACTCAGTGAGCGCTATCGGAGTGGAGCGATTGAAGCGCTCCGACGCTTAGCTTATCGAGTCGACTGAAAACGCGATGTCCTTCTGCGCTTCGAGCACCCTTAGACGCTCAGCCAATGCAGCCCTGATCGAATCGTAGGCACCGCCGCCAAGCGTCAGGCGTAACGGCGGATGTGCCGAGTCCGCCGCGACGATCATTGCGGTGACCGTCTTGCCGGCATCGCCCCGAATTGCAAAGCTGTTGGATGCGATTGCCCGCCTGACGTCGCCCGCCGGGGTATCGTCGTACTCGGGCATCGGCACCGCGTGATCGAGACCGGCACCGAACTGCGTGCTCGTCGGCCCCGGCTCCACGATCACGAAGTCGATACCGAATGGCCCCACCTCCTTTGCCACTGACTCGACGAAACCTTCGATGCCCCATTTCGTAGCGTGATAGAGGCTGAAATTCGGGTAAGCGATCTGTCCACCTTCGGATGAGACCTGAACGATCCGGCCGCCGCCCTGGCGGCGCAGGTGAGGCAGCGCCGCACGGATGACCTGAATCGATCCTGTGAGATTGGTGGCGATCTGCCGCTCAATCTGTTCATCAGTCACTTCCTCGGCCGCGCCGAATAACCCGTAGCCCGCGTTGTTCACGACCACATCGATGCGGCCCATCGCTTCGAATGCGGCGGAGATATTCGCGTGCACCTCGCGGGTGTCGGTAACATCGAGCGTCAGCACATGCAACCGGTCGTCGTACTGTTGTTTCAGCTCATCGAGCGCCCCCTCGTGCCGCAGCGTCGCGACGACCCGATCGCCGCGTTGCAGCAGGCGCTCGGCGAGTAGCCGTCCGAGGCCTGACGACGTGCCGGTGATAAACCAGGTCTTCATCATGGTGTGTCTCTCCATAGAGTGGATGGAATGGCATTGCCTGATCACCAGTCTAGGCACCCGTCATTGGTCAGAGAAGTCTCTATAGTACGTATGACCCCGTGAAAATTCGCCACCAATGACCAAGCCGACACTCGCCGATCTCACCGCGTTTTCCGCTGTCGCAACGCATCGGAGTTTCCGCCGTGCTGCCGATGCACTCGGCGTTTCGCGCTCCTCGCTAAGTCACGCCATGCTCGCCCTGGAGCGTGAACTGGGCGTACGCCTGCTCAACCGCACGACGCGCAGCGTGTCGCCGACAGAAGCCGGCGAAGCATTGCTCGCTCGACTTGCACCCGTGCTCCGCGATCTCGACGAGGCGCTGGATGCCGTCGCCGATGCGCGCGGCAATCCGAGCGGCACGCTCAGGATCAACGCCAATGAGGGTGCAGCGCGACTGTTATTGAAAACGGTGGTGCCGCGTTTTCTGAAGCGCTTTCCCGGCATGGCGCTCGATCTGGTTGCAGAGGGACGGCTCGTGGATATCGTCGAGCAAGGTTTCGATGCCGGCGTACGGCTTGGCGAGTCGATTCCGCGCGATATGGTGGCGGTGCGCATCAGCGATGATCTTCGCTTCGTTGTCGTTGCAGCACCTTCGTATCTCGCAGGTCGAACACCACTCATCACGCCCGACGACCTTCGTAGCCACGACTGCATTCGCCAACGTCTGCCGAGCGGCAAACGCTACCGCTGGGAGTTTCGCAAACACGCGCAGGAGGTGGCGATCGATGTTCCAGGCGTGCTTACGCTGGACCATAGCGGTCTGATGGTCGAGGCCGCGTCCGATGGTTTGGGCCTCGCGTATGTACCGGAGTCCACGGCCCGCGACTGGCTGGACGACGGCCGGCTGGTTACCGTGCTGGAAGACTGGTGCCCGTTCATCCCGGGGCTCTGCCTGTACTATCCCGGGCATCGCCACGTGCCTGCTGGTTTGCGGGCGTTCATAGACGTGCTGAGAGAGGTCAATCACTAGCGCATGTGGATGTCCGTTGTCGAGGAGCCTAGCCGACCGCCCAGGTCGCATGCCGTCTGCGCCGCCGCTGGAGACGGCGGCGCAGGTCCTTCAACTGAAGCTACTGCGCTGCCGGCGCGCTAACGCCATCGATGTCCGGCGCCCAACCCGATGGGTTCGAGAAAATCAGCGCGTTCGTGTTGCCCGCCTTGAACGTGCCCGTTACAGCGAGCGTCGAGACGGTGCCCCAGCCACCGCTCGGCGGAAACGACACCGTGACAGGCGTTGATCCGTTAAAGCTGATGTCCGCGGAGCGCGGCGCCGAGTCGCCGTTCGCATAACCCACCAGCACAGTGTAGGTACCGTCCGCGGGGACACTAATGTCGTTGATCGTCAACGTCCCGCCGTTGCCGATATAGCCGACGTCCGAGCCGCCCGAACAAGCGCTGCATGTCGAAATACGCGCGCCACCGGCGAGCACGCTGGTCGACGCTTCTGCCTCGTAAGCGGCCTTGAACGGCGGTAGCGTCACCGGGCCGGCGACGACAGTGACTGTGCCGATCTCGGGCGCAGGCGCAGTGCTGTCCGCGCTCGACAATGTCAGCGAGTTAGCCCCGCCGGCTTGCAACGGCACATAGACCGTGACCGTGCCAATGCGCCCTTCACCGCCGGTCGGCGGAAATGCCACGGTGGTCGCCTGGTCGCCGTCTGTCGAGAGTTGCGCGGTCAGCGTTTCGCGAGAGCGGTTCGCATAGGCAATCGCAACGTATCCGCCGGTACCGGTCGACGCGACGTTGCCGAAGGTTACCGTGCCAAGTCCCCGAACGATCTTGCCACCGTCGCAATCCGAGCAGTGCGTATACGATGCGCCACCGCCAAGTGAGGTCGGCTGGTAGGTCGTCGCGGCGACGTCCTGTCCGCTTACCAGGAGCATCACAGCGCCGCCCGCCGGTACCGTGGGGGCCGTATACGAAGTGACAAACGAACCGAGTTGCTTGCCGGCCCACAGATCACGCACACTCGCGCGCGCGTTCGGCACCAGGCCGAGTTGCTGCCACGTGACCGTCATCGGCGCGTCCGTCGCGCCGTTGTTGAACAACACTACAGCACGCTGTCCCTGGCCGGCCAGAAGCTTCGCCCACACCTGCTGTGCGCCGGACTGCGCTACCTTTACGCCTTGTGTGCCAAGCAGGTCCTGGTCGACCGCAATGACGCCGGTATTGGTCATCAACTGCGTGGCATCTGTGGTCAGCGGCTTCGACAGGTCGTTGCCAAGAATAAGCGGTGCGCCGGCGATCGCCCACAAGCTCATGTGCGCCTGATCGTGAACCGCCGTCATGCCCATGCCGACCACCATCATGTCGGGGTCGTTGTAGAAGCCGGTGTGCTGGGCCTCGGGGTGATAGTTGCCAAAAAAGTTGCCGGTCACGCTGCCGAAGTTCGGCGCGCCGCTGTTCGGCCCGTAGATGTCGCCCGTCGTTCTCCACATCCGACCCACCCCGGCGGCCCACGCCCACGGTCCCTCGTTGAAGTCGGGGTACGTGCTGTTATTGGCGATGGTGCCCCAGTCGCAGATGCTGAGCGTCACGCGGTGGCCGGTCTGCACGTACGCTTTGTCGATCGCATCGGCAATGGCCGTATAGGCTTGCTGCGGATCATAGCCGGCTGCGCTGCCCCCGCAGAAGTCGACCTTCACGAAGTCGAATCCCCACTGCGCGAATTGCAGGAAGTCGTGATCGTAATGCGCGAAGTCGCTACCGACGAAATGCGTGCCGTTGGTTCGCGTCCCGCAACCCTGCGGACCGGCGTCGATGTAGATGCCCGCTTTCAGTCCCTTGCTGTGGATATATTGCGCGATGGCCTGCATGCCGCCCGGCCATTGGGTGTTATCGATGACGAAGTTGCCGTTGGCATCCCTCGTCCCTGAGGTCCACCAGCCTTCATCGGTGTTCACGTACTCGTATTGCGCGCCGGATTTTATCTGCGCATTCAGTGCGGAAAGGCCATCGGCTTCGGCCTTGATCGTGTTGTAATTCACGTTCTCCGCAAGGCTGTTCCATGACGACCACCCCATAGGCGGCGGCACTACAGCAATTTGACGAGAGAGGCGGCGGCTTTGCTGCGCCGCGGATTCGCTTTGCGCGGCAGAGACCGCTACGGTCTGTTGGCTCTTCAACGAAGCGGCGGCGCCACTACCGTCCGACGCATCGCCGCCACAACCCGACAAACCCAGCGACACACTCACAGTTAATGCGGTTAACAGCGAAATGACACAACGTCTGTACACGAGCAGGTTCATGTCTGTCTCCTAGTTGAACGCTTGACTCTTGCGGCAGGGCTGTTTTGGGAGTGACTATATTCAGGTCTGCTCTGGAACTCCAAAAACTTTTTTGTCATCCCATCACGTGGGAATGTTTAGGGATACAGAGATTTATGCGTAAAAGATAAAATCGGCTGACCGCTATTGACGAGAACGCAGACTGCACAAGCGTTTGCAATTTCAAGCCTTAGCCCGTTGTTTCTGCAATGCGGAAAAAGTAACGAGTTCGGCCTGACCATAGCAATTGGGAAGCGGTCGCGATAATCTCCAGCATGCGCGCCGCACGGACCGTCGCTGCCAAAGAGGTTCAGAAACATAACCGGGAGACGTTTCACAATGTCTGACCAACGCGGTAGTCAAACTGTCACGATGTCTGACCGAACCGGTAGTCAATCTGCATTGCGTCAAGTTGCAGCTTCGAAGCTTTTTCTCGGCGCAACGATTGCGATGTTTCTGTCGGGTCTCGGCGCATCGGCGGCTGCGCCACAGATCGTGCTGTTCCTCGCGAAGGAACTCGGCGCCTCGCTGCCGTTAGCCGGATTCTATTATTTGACCAGCCTTGCAGCGCCAGTCGCGGGGTATTTCGTCGGCCGCTACTCCGATCGCACAGGGAATCGTCTCGGTCTTTTTCGCCTGTGCGCTGTGGCGGGTTTTGTGGGCTGGGCGGGGCTCGCCCTCTCTACTTCGGTCTGGATGCCCTTCGTCATCGCCATCGTCTTGCTGGCCGTTTCCGGTGCTACCGCCTCGCAAATTTTTGCGGCAGTGCATGATGAACTCAGCGACAAGCCCGGCGATACAAATGAAAGTGTCGTTGCCATCATCCGTATGGCGCTGACCGGCGGATGGATCATCGGGCCTGTGCTGGGAGCGTGGGTGGCGGCTGCCTATGGCCTGCGCCCCATGCTTTGGATGACCGCCATCTGCATGCTTTTACAGATCGCACCGCTCGGAACGCTGAACCCAACCGCCAGGATCAAGCCGGAGTCGCCGAGTGAGCCCGCGCATCACGCCAGCCTACGTGCCATGCTTCCACTGCTGACGTTCACAGGACTCTTCGTGCTGGTCTACGCAGGGGAGCCAGTGAAATACGGATTCCTACTGATCTACATGGAGGAACACTTAAAGCTGAGTCCGGCCGTACGGGGAGCGGTCATCGGGATACAGCCATTTATCGAGCTGCTCATCATGCCCTTCAGCATCGGCATGGGCCGCAAGCTTGGCAACGTGTGGTTGATGTGTATCGCGGCCGCCATGGGAGTGTGTGCCAATCTTTGCTTTGCGCTCTGGCCGTCCGCAGCGGGCATGTTCGCCGGACAGATCCTCATGGGTGGTGTCTGGGGCATATTTATGGTCCTGGGCATCATCGTCGCTCAACGCCTGCTTCCCAACGCGGTAGCGACGGCCTCGGCAATTTTCATGAGTTCGACGGCTCTCGCCTCGGCGCTAGGAGGCGTCGCGGGCGGTTTCGGAGTGGCATTCCTAGGCCTTCCCAATGTCTTTCTGCTGCCAGCGCTCTTCGCGGGTATAGCCGTTATTGGGCTGGCATTGATGGCACGCACGGAAAGGTTCAGGGTGTATTGATCCTGGCTCAACTTACCGGGAAAGTCTCAGTCCGCTTTTACCGAATCGAGAAACGCTCGCAGTTCGCGCTGCATAGTCGGTGCATCCAGAATGACACTTCCGCCATGTCCGGCGAACACGCCACTGAAGCTTTCGTGAACGAGTCGCTCGAGCGAGCGAAGTTGGGTGGACCAGTCGTACCAGCAGGCATCTCGAAAGGCATGCAGAGCGTGTCTGTGGAAATCCCAACACAGTGAGTCTCCAGAGAAAAGGGCGTGGTTGACGAGGAACATGACGCTTCCCCGTGTATGCCCCGCCACCGGAATGACCCGAACGCCCGGCAACATCTCATGCGCCAGATCACCCGTGATTACGTCAGTGACGAACGGCGCCCCATCGGCGTCGTTTGCATGAATCCAGACGCGGGCGCCAAAGCGCTTCGCATAGAGGCCCGCGTCCGCGACATCGTCGCGATGGGTCAGCAAGATATGATCCAATCCTCCGGTTTCCGCGATCCAGCGCTCGAGATGGCCGGACCAGCGCGGCCCGTCGATCATCAGACGCAGGCCGCCTGCAAGCGTGATGTAGCTGTGAGCGCCGTATGAAGAGCGGGCGTTATACCCGAGCCGCCACACACCGGGAGCCAAGGCTTGCGGGAACAGGCCTGTCGGCATCTTCAAACCTTTTGGCGGCCGAACGGCAGCCGCCGGACAGATAAGGACGCCTCGCCACGCATCTTCTGTTTCCTGTTCACCGGCAGGTTGGTGAGCAAACGCCGAAGCGCCGTTTCGCTCGATGAACAGATTGGGCGCGGCCGTTCGAACCGCGCCGCAGTTGAAGCAAGCTGCGCTTACGTGCCAATGATCGTCGACATCACCTTTGTCCTCCGCCATAGCGCGCTCCCGGTTGATGTTGGGCAGACGGTTCAAAGATAGCATCTTTGCGCGATTGAGAATTGAGCTGCGTTTAGTTGGCCTCGCGACGACCGCCGATGGGGACGCCCCGTCTCTCAGTGCGACCCCGTGGCCGTCGTTTTAGATGCGCGCTCGTGGCGAGTGAATGCGTCAACGACTGCCAGCATCGTCATTCTTCGTGAGGCTCCGATGCGAGTACAGCAACGCCGTCAGCCGCCCGTACGCCTTGGCCCGCAGGCAGCGCGAAGATCGGATTGATTTCTGCTTCGACAATACGCCCGCCAAGTTGCACCGCCATTCGCGCAAAGCCGACGATTGCGGTCACGAGGGCATCAATATCAGCGCGCGGCCGTCCACGATACCCGTCGAGCAGCGGCCACGTTTTCAGTTCATGAATCATCTCGAGTGCGTCATCGCGCGACAGCGGCGCTTCGCTGGAGAGGAGTCGCATCGTCGTGTCCTTGAACAATTCCGCGGTGACGCCGCCCATGCCGAGCAGCAATGCTGTGCCCAACGGGTCTCGATGAAGGCCGAGAATCAGTTCCGTTCCACCGGTCACCATTTCCTGAACGAGAAACTCATTCGCAGATACGCCAGTCGCGGTTTCAACGTCGTCCCGCATACGGTTCAGGCGAGCCCCGATGCTGTCAGCTGTGACCCCAACCGCTACGCCGCCGACATCGCTCTTGTGGGTGATCGTGTTCGACAGCAGTTTGAGCACGACCTTGTCACCCAGCTCGCGAGCGGCGCTTTCGGCTTCATTCGCGTTCGTGACGACACGCTCGCGTACCGCTGTCACACCAAAGCGGGCAAAAAAATCTTTCGCCTGCGCTTCGTTTAGCGATCCGGCGGGTAGATCGCTCACGTTGACTTCTGCTTCGGAGTGTTGTTCGTCCAAACTCACGGTGCGTTGCCTGTACTCGCCGTACTGCCACATCGCCGCAAGTGCGCTCGTCACGCTTTCGGGCGATGGGAATGCCGGCACTCCCTGTTCGTTAAGCAACCGCGTGATCTCCGGTGCGTGAGGGCTTACAAATGCCATCACGGGTTTGTCACTCCCGGGCAGCGAATCGTGGATCGCGCCGGCCATCAGGTCAGGCATCGCGAGGCCCGACGATCCAACGATAACCACGACCGCGTCGTAAGTCGGACTGTCGAGCAGCGTGCCGATCGCACTGCGCAGGAGAGCCGGCTGCAGACCCGCGAGCGTCACGTCGATCGGATTGCGGTCGAGCACTGCATGATCGCCGGTCTGGAGCGCACGCAGCTTTGCAGCAGTCGCTTCATCAGGAGGCGGGGTTTCAAAGTTCGCCACGCCGAGGCTATCGGCGACGAGCGTACCCGCGCCGCCGGTCGAGGTCAGAACCGCCACCCGTCGCCCGGAGAGCTTGCGGCGCGTAGCGAGCGCATGAGGAATGTCGAGCAAATCGGCAAACGTCTGGGCGCGAATCACGCCGACCTGGCTAAAAAGCGCGTCGTACATGCGGTCGGAGCCGGCCAGCGCGCCCGTATGCGAGACCGCCGAGCGTGCGCCGGATTCTGAGCGGCCGATCTTGAACACCACGACCGGCTTGCCCGCTGCCGCCGCCCGTAACGCCGCGCGCCGGAATCGGTCCGGATGACGCAGCCCTTCCATGTAGAGCGCGATAACGGAAGTCGAATCATCGTCCACCAGATAATCGACAAAGTCTGCCATGTCGAGATCTGCTTCATTGCTCGTCGACACCAGCTTTGACAGGCCAATACCGCGTGCTGCCGCCCGCGACAAGAGCGAGCCAAGAATTCCCCCGCTTTGTGACACCACGCCGATCCCACCCACTGTGAAAGCGTCGGTCTCCAGCGCACCGCTTGCTGACAGCGTGATGCGATCGGTGAGATTGACGAGCCCGATCGTATTCGGGCCGAGCAGGCGCATGGACCCTGCTGCCTCGATCAATTGCGCCTGACGTCTGGCACCTTCCTCGCCGATCTCTGCATAGCCACTCGCCAGCACGATTGCAGCACTCGTTCCGCGGCTCGCCAAATCCCGCACCGCAACGTGGGCGCGCTCGGCCCCAAGCAGCACGATGCCGACATCGGGCGCGTGCGGCAAGGACGCTACATCGGGATAACAGGGCAGGCCATCGATCGATTCGTAACGCGGGTTAACAGGGTAGATGTCGCCGCCGAAGCCATGCTTCCTGAGGTAAGCCACCGGGCGGCCTGAAGTCTTGGCTGCGTCCGCCGATGCGCCGATTACCGCTACGCTCGCCGGATGCATCAATTTTGAAATTGCGTTCATGTCGATCTCCTTCGTGCTCACCTGGTTTTGTTCAGGAATGCGAGCACCGAGTCACGATGTTCACGGCTTGTGTAGCAGACGGCCTGTGCCTGGCTGCCTTGTGCAAACACCTGATGCGCGGACAGTTCGTAGCTCTGGTTGAGAATGCTCTTGCCCAGCGCGAGCGCTGTGGCCGAACCCTGACTCAATTCAGCAGCCCAGGCGTGGGCGTCGGTGATGAGCGAATCCGGCTCGCTCAGGCGATCCGCGATGCCGATTTCCAGCGCTTCCTTTGCATCCACCTTGCGCCCGCTGAAAATCAGTTCCTTCGCCCGCGCGAGGCCGACCCGTCGCGGCAAAAAGTACATGCCACCGCCGTCGGGAATCAGCCCGCGTTTGATGTAGCTCCACGTGAAGCTCGCATCCTGCGACGCGAGGACAAAGTCGCAGGAGAGCGCCATATCAGCACCGAGGCCGGCCGCTGCGCCGTTGACTGCGGCGATGGTAGGTTTGGGCATCGAGTAAAGTAGATCGACTGTGTAGTGCACGAGTTGCTGACGGGACCAACCATTGAACGCAACCTCGCCGGCGGGCGCTTCCATACGTTGCGCCATGCCGCTTACATCACCCCCAGCGCAAAATCCCTTGCCGTTACCAGTCAACACCACGGCGCGTACGTCACGGTCGCGCGACACGGCCTCCAGCGCCGCGATCAGTTCGGCACGCATTTCGTTGGTGATGGCGTTACGCTTTTCAGGACGATTCAGCGCGATCGTGGCGACCTGTGAGTCGATGGTGACTTGAATGGTGGATGTGCTCATGCGCGTCTCGATGATTGAATTGGAGTCGACCGACTGATCAAACTGCCAATGCAGCTTAGCCCCACTGGCCACTCACGACACCCCATCAATTCCATTCTGTGGAACGGAGCGAGTTTTATCCCTAGGGTTGAGCAATTCCACTGGATGGAATTGACTGATTGTCATCGAGCTTTCGGCGCCGATAATGGATTCCAACGCAGGACACTTGCCATGACGATCCTGCGGTCCATACAAGCCCGGAGACATGATGCACGCAGCCCGTTCCAATCCGATCGACGTAAGCGCCGTCGCGCAACCGCAGACAGAGGCTGTCTACCGGAAAGTCACCTGGCGGCTGCTGCCGTTCCTCTTTATTTGTTACGTCTTCGCGTATCTGGATCGCGCCAATATCGGCTTTGCGCACCTGCAGTTCTCGCGTGACATTGGTCTTTCCGACGCCGCATTCGGTCTGGGCGTAGGGCTCTTCTACGTGGGTTACATGCTTTTCGAGGTGCCGAGCAACCTGTGGCTCGCGCGAGTCGGCGTGAGAAAAACGCTCATGCGGATCATGGCGCTATGGGGCATCGTTTCGGCGGGCACCGCATTCGTGCAGACGCCGACGCAGTTCTACATCGCGCGCGTATTGCTGGGCGCAGCGGAAGCAGGATTCTTCCCGGGCGTGATCCTCTATTTCACCTACTGGTTTCCGGCCGCGCGGCGGGCCCGAGTCACGTCAATCTTTATGACGGCGATCTGCGTATCCGGCATTATCAGTGGACCCGTTTCGGGATGGATTCTCAATAGCATGTCGGGCTTACTCGGCTACAACGGCTGGCAATGGCTGTTCCTTCTCGAAGGATTTCCGTCAGTGATCGCCGGTGTCTTTGCCTATGTCTATCTGACGGACCGCCCCGAGCAGGCGACCTGGCTCTCGGACGACGAGAAGGCCCTCCTGCTTGCGGAGCTCAACCGGGACGCGCAAACGAAGGCCGCACGCGCTCATGGTTCGATCTGGGTCGCATTGAAGGAGCCAAAGTTCTATTTCCTGACGTTCGCCTATTTCAGCGTGCCGTGGGCGAGCATTGTTGTGCACATCTGGGCACCGAGCGTGATCCAGAAAAGCGGCGTATCGAACTACTGGCACATTGGGCTTCTTTCCGCGATTCCGTATGTGGTTGGCGCAGTCGCGATGTATCTGCTCGGCCGGAACTCGGATCGTATGTTGGAGAGGCGGTGGCATTTCATGGCAAGCGCATTGATGGCCGCGCTGGGCGTCGCGCTTTTGCCGGCGGCGGCGAATCACGCAGGCATTCTTGTGGCACTGCTCTGCGTCGCGACGGCTGGTTATCTGGGCATGCTGTCGCTGTTCTGGACGATCCCACCCGCGTATCTGTCGAGCACCGCCGCAGCAAGCGGCATCGGCCTCATTAGCAGCCTCGGCCAGTTTGGCGGGATTTCGGCACCTTCGGTCATCGGCTATGCATCGACGCACTTCGGCAGCAGCGCCGTGGGCCTCTATGCGGTTGCGTTCGTCTCCATACTCGGCGGTCTTGCAGTGGTGCTAGGTATTCCAGCGCGCGCGATCAGTGAACGCCGGGAATGAAAGGGAAGCGTGCAGTCTTCAGCCTTCCAGGCGCGCGCACGCGGCTGTAATCTCGTCGCGAAGACGCAGCAAGGGCGCCGCGAGTTCGCTTACAACGCTGTCGTTTGACGCCGCCGTGCGGACGCTGAAGTTGAGGACCAGCAAACGATGTCCAGGAATGGCGAGGGGCGTCGCGAGTGCGATCACTTCCGGCTGCCAGCTTGCAACGCAGAAGCCACTTCGGCGCACATCGTCTACAGCTTCAGTGATTTCCCGCTCGAGACGCTCCCAGCCGCTCCGTTTGCGCCGCTTGAACGCGTCCATCAGGGCGGTGAATTCCGCCTGTGGCAGCGCTGCGAGATGCGCGCGCCCGAGAGAAGTCAGTTCCATCGGCACGCGTTGTCCCGAGACGATCGTACGTAGTGAGGCTCGCTGGTTATAACGAATGGACTCAAGGTAGACCATCTCTTCCCGGTCGGCGCCCGCGATTCCGACATTGATGCGCTTTGCCTGGGCAGTGTCGCGGATTAGCGGTCCTGCAGCATTCAGTACCGTGGATCCGCTGCGCAACGCCTGCGCCAGACTGAGCACGGGCAGGCCCAGTCTGTACGCCCTGCGTGCCGCATCGTGCTCGAGATAGCCCGCCTCCACGAGCGTTCGCGTAAGGCGGCTCACCGTCGCCTTCGGCAGGCCGGTGCGTTCCGCGAGTTCTCCATTGCCGAGAAGTGTTGCACCGGGACCGAACGCGCGCAGCAGTTCGAGCCCGCGTTCGAGCGATCGATTCGATGGGGTAGCGTTCGATTGCGGTTGTTGATTCGTGTGGTTCGCCATAGACAGTGGGGTTGCCGTGCTTAATGCGAAAAGGTCGATTATCGATGCCGTATCAGACCGCATCTTAGCGCCGCGGGCCAGTCCGCGGATCATCTATTGTCAAATGCAGTTCATGCCGCTGACGCGCAGCCTATGCGCATTAAGAATGGCGAAGCAATGGACGTCAGCTTCCCGAATTGCTCCTCGACCACATCAAGCTGGAGGTGTGCGATAGAAGCCCAAAAACATACTTTCCGTTGATATAAATTAGTACAACGAGTAACGCGAATACGTCTCTATCGGGAATTACAGGTGGCTGGCGAGCCGGTGCTCGGAGAGCAATGCGTGATCAGGGTACTTCCCGACTACCGAATGCGTTCGGTAGTCGGGCCCGCCCTCATATTCGCACAACGTCTCACGCCCCTCTGAGCCCATTGCGTATCGGCCAAACCCCGGCTTGCCTTTACCTCCCGGATACGCGACATTTCTGGAACCACCAGTAGCGAAGCAGAACGCCCGGATCCAGGACGGTTCGTCACTTCTGCCCCCAGGAACAATGCGCATCCCTCCACTAAAAGCCATCGTCGCGTTCGAGAGTGTCGCCCGGACAAAGAGCGTCAATCGGGCGGCTGATGAATTAGGGTTAACGCCATCGGCGGTCAGCCATCAAATTGCCAACCTCGAATCCATGGTGGGAAGGCCCTTGTTCACGAGACTAGGACGCGGACTGGTACTGACGCCGACGGGTCAGCAGTATCTGGCCGACGTCACCGGATCGCTCGCCGACCTGAGCCGTGCGACGGAGCGCGCATCGAGCCAGTCTGGTGTAGAGATTCTTCGCATTCACTCGAGTCCCAGCTTTGGGTTGATGTGGCTGCTGCCGCGGCTGGCTTTGTTCCAGGAAGCGAACGGCGACATTCAGTTGAATCTCGCGTGCTCGTATGAGGATGTGTCGTTCACCTCAGGCTTCTATGACGTCGACGTAAGGCATGGCTACGCTCATTGGACCGACGGCGAGATCAAAACGCTACGCAACGAGTTCATCGCGCCTCTTGCTTCGGAGGAATACCTGCGAAGACACCCGGTGCGTACCCCCGAGGATCTGCTCGAGCGGCGCCTGATCTTCTCGGAAACGCCTCTCGTGCAATGGAAGCAATGGTTCGGCAAATTCGGCGTCGCCGTGTCGCGCAAGGCATACGATTTCGCGTTCGACCGCTCGTACATGTCGCTCGAAGCCGCTGCATTGGGACACGGCATCGCGCTCGAAAGCACGATGCTCGCGTCGGTCCATCTCAAACGCGGTTCGCTCGTACCGGTCTTCGATCGCACGTATGCGGTTGAGGTCGGAGCCCATCACCTCGTTTACCCTTCCCAGAACGCGGAATTGCCGCGCGTGGCCAAGTTTTTGGCCTGGGTCGAACAAGAGATCAGCCGCGACACCTGAAAATTCTTCAGCAATAGTTGAGCCGGACTGCATTGATCGAGATGGTTGAAGCGCTGAAACTGCGTCTACCAACTAACGTGATCGATGGAGACAAATATGTTGCTCGACAGCAAAGTGGTAATCGTAACCGGCGCAGCCTCGCCGCGTGGCATTGGCCGTGCAACCGCAAAAGCGCTTGCTGCTCAAGGCGCGCGAGTGGTGATTCTGGATCTTCGCAAGGAAGACGCAGAGCGTGCCGCGCGTGACCTCGGCGAAGACCATCTCGGCCTCGCCTGCGATGTGACCGACAAGGCCGCATGCATGGCTGCCGCCAAGGCGGTCATCGAGAAGTACGGTCGTGTCGACGGATTGATCAACAACGCGGGTATCACCCAGCCGTTGAAGACGATGGACATCGGAGCCGACAACTTCGATGCGGTCATCGACGTGAACCTGCGCGGTACGCTCTACATGTCGCAGGCGGTCATTCCGCAAATGAGAGAGCAAAAGAGCGGCAGCATCGTCTGCATGTCATCCGTTTCCGCGCAACGCGGCGGCGGCATCTTCGGCGGTCCTCACTACAGCGCCGCAAAAGCGGGCGTACTCGGTCTCGCTCGCGCCATGGCGCGTGAACTCGGGGCGGACAACATCCGCGTCAACTCGATCACACCGGGCCTGATCCAGACGGATATCACGGGCGACAAGCTCACTCCCGAGATGCGCGTCGACATCATCAAGGGCATTCCACTCGGTCGACTCGGCGATGCGGCCGACGTCGCGAACGCCTGTCTGTTCCTCTCGAGCGACCTGTCGGCCTACCTCACCGGCATCACGCTCGACGTCAACGGCGGAATGTTGATCCACTAAATACGACATCCGTCGCGCTTGCGGCGGATGGCTCAATGCACCCGGCGGTAAAACCCGGGGCGATATGGCAGGAGACAACCATGAAAACGAAGGCCACTGCACCGTCAATGACGGGCGATGTCACATCGCTCGCCGATCCGGCGAGCTTCGAATCAAAAACGTATGCGAAGGTGGGACGGCGCTTGATACCGTTCCTGATGCTGTGCTATCTGGGCGCTTATCTCGATCGGGTCAACGTGGGCTTCGCGAAGCTGCAGATGCTCAACGACCTGCGATTCAGCGAAACCGTGTATGGCTTCGGCGCCGGTATTTTCTTCCTCGGTTATTTTCTCTTCGAGGTACCGAGTAATCTCATGTTACACAAAGTGGGCGCACGAAACTGGCTCGCTCGCATCATGCTGACGTGGGCCGTGATCTCGGCCTGCTTCGTCTTCGTCAAGTCGCCCACCACCTTCTATGTTCTCCGCTTTCTATTGGGCGTGGCCGAGGCAGGGTTCGCGCCGGGCGTCATCCTGTATCTGACTTACTGGTTTCCTTCTGCGCGGCGCGCCAAGGCGCTCTCCCTCTTCTTCATGGCGATTCCACTTGCCGGCATTGTCGGTGGGCCGCTGTCCGGTTACATCCTGCATGCGTTCCAGGGCGTACACGGTCTCGCCGGCTGGAAGTGGCTGTTCATCCTCGAAGCGCTGCCGTCGTTGCTCCTTGGCGTCGCCATCCTGCTCTACCTCGACAACGGTATCGCTGCCGCCAAATGGCTCACTGATCCGGAGAAGGCGCTCCTTGCACGCAACGTGGCGAACGACAACGCCCATAAGGTCGCCCATGTGTCGATCAGATCTTTTATCGGCGATCGTCGTTTGTGGTTGATGGCTGCCATCTACTTCTGCGTCGTGCTCGGTCAGTATGGGCTGACGTTCTGGCTGCCGACGATCATCCGCAAGTCCGGCGTGGCCGACCCGCTGTGGGTGGGCGTCTTTACAGCCATCCCGTACCTGTGCGCCATCATTGCGCTGCCGCTGGTGGGCGCAAGCGCTGACCGCCACCGCGAGCGTCGTCTGCATCTTGCGATCCCGATGCTCGTCTCGGCGGCAGGCTTTGCAACGTTGCCGATGCTGGGCGGAGTCGGCGCGTCGCTGGTGTGTGTCAGCGTGGCCGCCGCCGGCATCCTCGCTTCGTCGTCGCAGTTCTGGTCGTTGCCGACCGCGCTCCTCGGCGGCATGTCCGCCGCAGCGGGTATCGCCGCGGTGAACTGTTTCGCCAATCTCGCAGGGTTCTTCTCGCCGGCCATCGTGGGCTGGTTAAACGACCTGACCGGTAAGTCGACAGCTGGGCTCATCTTTATCTCCGTCGCTATCGTCATCGGTGCCGGGCTTGTTTTCCTCGTGCCAGCCAAAACCGTCAATCGCTGACACCGTTTGCCGCAAAGACTCATTTTTTAATCAAGGAGACATCATGAACAGTCCCTCATCAGATGGGGTGACGCTCGCTGAGCGCGCCTATCGGATTCGCAGAAACGCCTTGCTGATGGGCGAAGTGCAGGGCCAGGGTTATATCGGCCAGGCACTCGATATCGCCGACGTACTCGCGGTTGCCTACTTCGGTGCGATGCGCTACCAGCCCGACAACCCCGACTGGGAAGGCCGCGACCGCTTCCTGCTGTCCAACGGACACTATGCGATCGCGCTTTACGCCGCGCTGTTCGAAGCCGGCTTCCTGCCACCGGAAGAACTCGAAACCTACGGCAGCGACGACAGCCGGCTGCCGATGTCCGGCATG
Source organism: Paraburkholderia nemoris (assembly GCF_905221015.1). Taxonomy (NCBI): domain Bacteria; kingdom Pseudomonadati; phylum Pseudomonadota; class Betaproteobacteria; order Burkholderiales; family Burkholderiaceae; genus Paraburkholderia; species Paraburkholderia nemoris. Next base: position 308,496 of record NZ_CAJNBO010000008.1, read on the forward strand.
GCGAGCTACACGCCCGGCATGGAGATGTCCGGCGGCTCGCTCGGCCACGGTCTCACGATCGCGGTGGGCCGCTGCCTGGGACTGAAGCGCAAGGGCTCAAACGCCTTCGTCTACACGCTCTTCTCCGACGGCGAACTCGATGAAGGCGCAATCTGGGAGGGCCTGATGTCGGCCGCTCACTGGAAGCTGGACAACCTGATCGCCATGGTCGACGTCAACAACCAGCAAGCCGACGGTCCCTCCTCGAAGATCATGGCCTTCGAGCCGCTCGTCGAGAAGCTCGAAGCATTTGGCTGGTTCACGCAGCGCGTGGACGGCAATGACATCGACGCAGTGAAGGCGGCCTTCGATGCTGCACGCGACCATCCGAAAGAGCAGCCCCGGATTATCGTTTGCGATACCCGCATGGGCTGCGGCGTGCCGTTCCTCGAAGAACGGGAAAAGAACCATTTCATCCGCGTCGATGCCCACGAGTGGCAACTGGCGCTCTCAGCACTCGAAGCAGGGAGACAAGCATGAGCGACACCACTATCACCAGGAAGCCGCGCCTGAAGACCTCGGCGATGATCGCTTCTATTGCCGGCGAAGGGCAAGTCACGCGTTCCGCGCCGTTCGGTCATGCATTGGCCCAACTGGCCCGGGAGAAGACGAATGTGGTTGGTATGACTGCCGACCTCGGCAAGTACACCGACCTGCATATCTTCGGGAAGGAGTTTCCAGACCGCTACTATCAGATGGGCATGGCCGAGCAGTTGCTGATGGGCGCGGCCGCCGGTATGGCGCATGAAGGCGCCCAGCCGTTCGTGACAACGTACGCCGTGTTCGCGACCCGCCGTGCGTATGACTTCATGCACCAGGCCATCGCCGAAGACAACCTCGACGTGAAGATCATCTGCGCGCTGCCGGGCCTCACGACCGGCTACGGACCGAGTCATCAGGCGGCCGAGGATCTTGCGCTCATGCGCGCGATGCCGAACATGACGGTCATCGATCCGTGCGACGCGCTCGATACCGAGCAGATGGTGCCCGCGATCGCCGCGCATAACGGTCCGGTGTATGCGCGCCTGCTGCGTGGCAACGTTCCGGCCGTGCTCGATGAATACGACTATCAGTTCGAACTGGGCAAGGCGAAGCTGCTTCGCGACGGCGCCGAGGTGCTGATCATCTCGTCTGGCATCATGACCATGCGCTCACTGGAGGTGGCGAAGTTGCTGGAAGCGGATAACGTGGGCGTTGGCGTATTGCACGTGCCGACCATCAAGCCGCTCGACACTGAGACGATCTTGCGCGAGGCCCGGCGCACGGGTCGCCTGGTGGTGGTCGCCGAGAATCACTCGGTGATCGGCGGCCTTGGCGAGGCGGTCGCGACCACGCTGCTCACGGCAGGTGTCACGCCGATGTATCGTCAAATCGCACTGCCCGATGAGTTTCTCGGTGCGGGCGCGCTACCGACCTTGCACGATCGCTGTGGCATTTCGACCAACGTCATGGCCAATACCATCAAGGGTTGGCTTGGGTGAGCCCACTGTGTTATCCAGACGCTGCTGTACAGCGGACATCGCTCCGCCTGCGTGTGAAACGAGTCGTCCGCCAGTTTGGGGGAAACGGTGCGTCAGTTCCATCGACGCACCGTTATTACCGAACGTCCGAGCTTTAGAACGGCCTTCCCCATAGCCGACGTTCAACTTCGCAGAGATCGATGTGCGGTGGAAATGCGTGTCCACGACGCAATAAACTCGAAGTATTCGCGCAGGCAGTTGCGAAGCCCGATGACGGCGTTGAGCCTGGAGCTGACCTTCATCAGACGGTCGGCGGCTGGCTAGCGACAAAAACTGCCAATTGAGCTGCGAAAGCACGTTTGTAGGCGGGCCGCGCTTCGCCGCGGGCGACATAGGCGGACAGGTTCGGATATTCGTCAAGCAGACCCGATGCTTTCAACCTGAGTAGCACCGACACCATCATCAGGTCGCCCGCGCTGAACGCACCATCGAGCCAGTCGGCGTTGCCAACGCGATCGGAAAGCTCGCCGAGCCGGTCACGGATGCGATCCTCGACGATAGGCAGGCGCTGTTCGTACCAGGTCTTGTCCTTCTCCTGGAATTTGGTGGTCTGGAGATCGAGGATCGGCGGCTCAACCGTGTTGAGCGCGGCAAACATCCATGTGATTGCGCGTGCCCGGGCATTCGCATCGTCAGGTAGCAGGCCTGCGTGGCGCTCTGCGATATTGAACACGATCGCCCCTGACTCGAACAGGACAAGCGTGCCCTCTTCATAGGTCGGGATTTGCCCAAAAGGATGAAGCGTCCGATGCACGGGTTCCTTCATTGCATCGAACGAAACAAGTCGAACCTCGTAAGCCTGGCCGACTTCTTCAAGCGCCCAGCGAACACGCATGTCACGCGCCAGTCCCCTGCCGCGATCGGGCGAGCGTTCAAAGGCGGTGATAACGGGGATCAGTGGACGGGGCACGGTGATTTCTCCTTGGCTGGATGTCTCGTTGAGTGCCGGATACGCAACTCCAGCGCTCACCTATTCGACGTTCGAGATTGGGCCAAATCGACATCGCCGAACTAATTTTATTAGGCTACCCGGTTGCGGACCTTCGTGGCCGGCCACAAAGAGACGTTCGATCACGGCTCCCAGATTGTTGACAGACCGCGTCGCGCCTAACCGGCTTCACTCTGAACCGGCTTCACTCTGAACCGACTCCGCGCGATCGTACGGGCGCATTCGCCTCGAACTTGGCGCAGTGCGTCGAGAAAAACGTGCGGACGTTGCGAATGTTCGATGAACTCGTGAACAGACGGCGAGCGAGTTCATCGTAAGCGGCCATGTCCATGACATCCGCGACCACAACGAAGTCCGGCCCTGGCGACACGCGATAACACTGCGTGACGGCCGGCTCCGCACAGATATACGACTCGAAACGCTGATGGTCTTCCGCGGTTTGCCGGTCGAGACTCACCTCGATGATCGCGGTCAGCGTCGGGCCGAGCTTCGAGTGATCGAGGATCGCAATCTCGCGCTTGATCACGCCGCAGTCCCGAAGCCGGTTCACGCGCCGCAGACACGTCGGCGGAGACGTATGCGCGCGTTCTGCGAGTTCGATATTCGACAGCGCGCAGTTTGTTTGCAAAATGCCAAGAATGCGCAGGTCAAGCTCGTCGAGTGTGATGCCAGGCACGCGAACCTCGCAGCGAACAGTAGATGAAATTAAATTTCACCACACTTCGGCGGCGATTCAAAATTCTATTTTCTGATAAATTATGAAATTTACTTTCATATGACCACCCTTACTATCGCAGCATCGGTTCCCAGCGAACCCTTTGCGGAGAAGCGTGATGTGTGGAATTGTCGGTGCGGTCGCCCAACGGAACATCCTGCCTGATCTCGTCAACGGCCTGAAGCGACTCGAATATCGCGGCTACGACTCGTGCGGCGTGGCGCTCTATCAGGACCGTGAGCTCGTACGCGCACGCAGCGTAGATCGTGTCGCCACCCTGCAGCGGGAGATATCCGACCGCGGCCTGTCCGGCTATACCGGGATTGCACACACGCGGTGGGCAACGCACGGCAAGCCCGTCACGACCAACGCACATCCGCATTTCTCGCCCAATGCCGAGTCACCGCGAATCGCCCTCTCTCACAACGGGATCATCGAGAACTATGAGGAGTTGCGCGCGACGCTTCAGGATCACGGTTATGTATTTTCGAGCCAGACCGATAGCGAAGTCATCGCGCATCTGATCGACTATCTGTACGCCGGCGATCTGTTCGACGCGGTACGTGAAGCAGTCGCACGGCTGCGCGGCAGCTACGCCATTGCGGTGATTTGCCGTGACGAGCCGCATCGGCTGGTGGGTGCGCGCGATGGCATGCCGCTCGTGATCGGCATCGGTGAAGGCGAGAACTTCCTCGCGTCCGATGCGATTGCGCTGTCGGGGGTGACGGACAAGATCGCGTACCTCGAAAACGGCGACGTCGTGGACGTCCAGCTTCATCGCCACTGGATCGTGGACGCTGCCGGGCGACGCATCGAACGTTCCGTTCACACAGTCGCCGCGCACAGCGGCGCGGCCGACCTCGGCCTGTACCGCTACTACATGCAGAAGGAAATTTTCGAGCAGCCGCGCGCGGTAGCGGATACCTTGCAGGACGTATCGTCAATCATGCCGGAACTCTTCGGCGACAACGCCTGGCGCGTGCTGAATTCGGTCGACGCGGTCGTATTGCTCGCGTGCGGCGGCAGTTTTCATGCAGCGTTGACGGCCAAATACTGGATCGAGAGCCTCGCGCAATTGCCCGTCAACGTCGAGATTGCAAGCGAGTACCGATACCGCGAAAGCGTCGCCAATCCGAACACGCTAGTGGTGGCAGTATCGCAAAGCGGCGAAACAGCGGATGTACTCGGCGCCATTCACGTCGCGAAACAGCGGGGCATGCTGAAGACGCTCGCAATCTGCAATGTGCCGACCAGTGCGCTGGTCCGCGAATGCGCATTGAATTTCATCACGCGCGCCGGCATCGAGATTGGCGTTGCATCGACCAAAGCATTCACGACGCAACTCGTCGCGCTCTTCATGCTGGCGCTGACGTTGGCGCAAGTGCGCGGCCGTCTGTCCGATGACGACGAAAGAACCCATCTGCGTGCGCTGCGCCATCTGCCTGATGCGATGAGCAAAGTGCTCGCGCTCGAGCCGCACATCATGGCGTGGTCCGAGATTCTGACTCGCAAGGAAAACATCCTGTTTCTCGGGCGCGGCATGCACTATCCGGTTGCACTCGAAGGCGCGTTGAAGATGAAAGAGATCTCATACATTCACGCTGAAGGATACGCGGCGGGTGAATTGAAGCACGGGCCGCTAGCACTGATCAGCGACCAGATGCCTGTGGTTGCCGTCGCTCCGAACGATCGCCTGCTCGAAAAGCTGAAATCGAATATGCATGAAGTGAATGCGCGTGGCGGCAAGCTTTTCGTTTTCGCCGATATCGATTGCGGGCTTTCGCCGAGTCCCGATATCGAGGTGATCCGGCTTACCGAATACTATGGCTTGCTCTCACCCATCCTGCACACGATCCCAATGCAACTGCTCGCCTTTCATGCGGCACTCGCGCGCGGCACGGATATCGACAAACCGCGAAATCTCGCGAAGTCCGTGACTGTTGAGTAACGGACACGCCAGCGTTGAGCACGCTCTCGATTTATTCGGCAAGAGCATTGGGCGCCCTCTTTGAAGGCTCAAGGAAGATCGTTTCGGGTCGACAAGGGTGGTGGGCAGTTCAATCGTTTTCTTCCGACGCCTCAATAGCTCTTCCTAGCCTGACCAGGTAACGCTTTGTTTTTTTAAAATCCCCGCGCCATAGCCACTTCAAGCAGCTGAAGAGTTCCCACGCCAGGAACCGGTCACCATAGCGAAAGACGGTCAGGTCGGGCTCAGTCGGCGCGGGCCTCGACGACGTTCTCGACTCAAGACAACGGTCCCGATTGACTATCTCGACAAAGGGCTGCTCCAAGGTGAGCTCGGTGTCGGGCGAGATGACGTGGAACTCGATAGAAGTCAAGTCGTTGAAGATAAGCTTCTGGAATGGACTGTCCGGATCATGCGCGCCATCAAACGCGATGAATACGTTCGTTGGGGCGATCTGCTGCTGTATCGTTTGGAACAATGAATGCCCGGCTCCTCCCGAGCAAAAGGCAACGAGGTCGATATCAGAGAGGCGATCTGCGGTCCCTTTTGCAAATGAACCGACGACCACCGCGCCGGTGCAAGCTGGCGAATCTCGGACCGCGGCCGCGATTCGCATGAGAAGCGTGATCTGGAATGTTGTGGAAGGGTCGTCTCTCCACGTTTTGAGAAAATCTTCGAAGCGCATCGGGCGGTCACGGATGGTTTGTGGGATGTCTACAGGATAGGGCAACAATTCGTTCGAGCGGCTGCTTTCAGCGAACCGCCAGGGCCGGTCAATGGCGCGTGCTGCCGATCGCTACCTTCCTAGACCCGTGCGTTGCATGCCGTTTGCATAAGACAGCGACCGGCCAGAAGCAAGCCTTTCAAATGCCCGTTGTCGATTACTGGAAATTTGACGATTGGTTGGCCTAACGTAAGGGCACGTTGCTAATCTTCGTTCTTCCTCCATCAAGACGGCTCGACGGAGACACAAGCGATGACTTCGAAAAGCATCCGCCGAGCAACGGAAGAGGACATATCGGTTCTTACACAGATCCGGAATGATGCGCATGCGAAGAAAGTGACTCACGGCGCACGATCCAGAAGATATCTCAGCGAGGTGGTCTATGAGTGGTCGATTTTCAAATGCCGTATCCCGATGGAATTTAACGAGGTATGCCGTACTAATAGTTGCCGGCCACTGCACAGTTACAGCTGCAGCGGACTTTCAACCAAATACAACGGTTCTTAGAGATGACAGCACGTACAACGTCAACGCGGACGGCACATTTACGCTAGATGAGATCGTCTCTTACCGCATCGAAACCGATCAGGGTGTCCAGCAGCGAAGCCAGTTGCCCTTGCATTACAGCACCTCGTTAGAGAGTCTCGACGTTCTGGATGCCTACACAACTACTCCGGATGGAAAGCGTATCGATGTAGCGCCGGACAAAATCCTGCTGCAACAAAGCTCCGAAAGCCCTGGAGCGCCCACCTTCGACGATGGCAAGGTAAAGATCATCGTATTTCCCGCAGTGGAAATCGGCTCAACGCTGACCATGCATATGCGTCGGACCCAAAAGAAAGCATTGTTCCCCGGGCAGTTCTCGAGCAGCGACAATTTCCTCGATGACAAAGCGTTCAAATCTGCAAGCGTTACGGTGCATGCCCCATCCACGCTAGAGCTCCATGTCGATGCGATCGGCATGCAAGGCGGCCGGATTTCCTCCGGCAACAGCAACCAGCAGACGTGGCAATGGTCGATCAAGGACACGCCGGCGCGCGCGCCGGAATTTGGAGCACCTGCCCTTGCGGATCACAGTCCGCGTGTCGTGATCTCTACGTTTCCCGGTTTTGAGGCGGTGGGGAGCACGTACCTTGAACGTGCTGCTCCCCAAGCAGCGGTCACACCCTCGCTCCAGGCACTTGCCGATCAAATCACCGCTGGCGTGACTGATAGGCGAACGCAGGCCGAGGCGCTGTATCGGTGGGTCAGCGCTAACATTCGTTACGTTGCTATTCATCTGGGGTTTGGCGGAGTCGTGCCGCACAGTGCGCAAGTCACTATGGACGCGCGTTATGGCGACTGCAAAGATCACGTAACGCTACTGCAGGCCTTGCTCGCCGCCAAAGGCATCACGAGCAGCCCGGTTCTGGTGAACGCCGGATCCCGCTACTGGCTGCCTGCTGCGGCGGACCCGCTCGCCGTGTTTGACCATGTCATTACCTACCTGCCTGAATTCAGGTTATACGTGGACTCGACCACAGGCGTAGCGCCGTTCGGCACGCTTCCCTTGGCGGAGCGAGGCAAGCCGGCGTTAGTCACCGATGACGGCACTGGTCATGCGGTACTTGTTTCGCTGCCCTTGAGTAGTCCAGAGACTGATCGCGTGACGATCGACACCCGAATCACGCTGGATAGCGATGGCAATGTCAAAGGTAACGCGGCAGTGAAAAACTCGGGCGTCTTCGACTGGTTGTCCAGATCGATATTTGGATCTCTGCCGCCCGGGACGGAGCCGCAGTTTGCAGCCAGATTATTGAGCTTCACCGGCCAGAATGGTGCGGGGAGTTTCATGCATGGCGGCGTTCGTGACTTGACGCAGCCCTTCGACTATTCGACGCAATTCGATCTTCCAGGGTACGCGCAACTACCTGGGCCGGGCGCGCTACGCATACCACGAGGCACCTCCGACATGACCGACATCGCCAGCGCATTCGATGTATTCGGGCCGGCAACACGCGAGCTTCCTCTTGTGTTTCCAGGACGCCATATCAGTGAATCGATCGAGCTCGATTTGCCAGACGGACTAAACGTGATGTCGCTACCTAAGCCCGTCAAAATAGCGTCTCCAATCGGAGCTTACGCGTCGACTTATTCGCAGTCGGGCCGGAGCATCACGGTAACGCGAAGCCTCGATATCACCACCGATGCTCCTGTCGTGGACGCAGCGCAGTACCTGGAGTTAAGAAAGATGGCAGCAGCGGTCAAGCGGGATCTAGCTGCCCAGATTCTCTATTGATCCTGACATGACGATCTTCGCCCTGTCGGTTGTTTCGCCCCCTTCTTTTTTTTGCGGCATCAAGGAGAGCGCTGGTGATGAAGAAAAGGATTGTTCGCAATGCGACTCGAAGTTTATTGCTCAGTATCGCCGCGAGCCTGATTTCGGCTTGCACTTCACCTGCTACGGTTAGCTCTTCGATCATGACATCCCTGGCTGAGGGCAGTAGTGGAATTGTAACCTTCGAATCGGTTACACCCGGGAATGCTAGGGAATTTCTCTCGCACTACACCACGAGCGACAAGGCTGTCATTACAGGGGATTTGACCATGCCCAGCAATGGGCCGCGGATCGTCCCCGCCGTGATCATCCTGCATGGCAGTAGCGGCGTGAATCCGGGTGAACGGGTTTGGGCCGAACGCATGAACGCGCTGGGTTATGCCAGCTTTGTCGTGGACAGTTTTACCGGTCGCGGCATCAAAAGCACTGAAAAAGATCAGACGCAGCTTTCCATGACCGCAGATATCGCCGACGCCTATGCGGCCTTGCGCCTGTTGGCAACGGATCCTCGAATCGACAAAGGCAGGATCGCAGTCATGGGATTTTCGCGCGGAGGCGTTGCAGCGCTTTATTCAACACTGGAGCCCTTCCGCCAGGCCGCGACGGATGGCAATCTGCGTTTTGCCGCCCATGTCACTTTCTATCCGTCCTGCGGCATCTCTTACGACTCGGCTCGTGTAGACGGTTCTCCTGTCTTGATGCTGGTCGGCGGGAAGGACAACTATACGCCTGCGCGCCCTTGTATTGCCTATGCTGACGCGTTACGTTCGAAAGGCGCGCAGGTAACGCTGAAAGAGTATCCCGATGCATATCACGGTTTCGACAGGCCGACGCCACTGCACTCAGTAAAGCTTGCGACCAGCGCGCGGGAATGCCATGGCTCCTATGATCTCGATAGCAGGAAGTTCACAATGGTCCGAGACGGTCAAACACTCTCTGGTGCCACCGCCGTGGCTGAGTCGAAGCGTTGCCTGACCAGGGGCATCACATTAGGAGGCGACCTGCAAGCACAGGAACAATCTCCCGCGGACGTCGCGGCCTTTCTCAAAGCCGCGTTCGAACGAGCACAAGGCCGTACTCCCTGAACCCAACCTCAGAGACGACCATGAAAATTGAAGTCACCGACGTGCGGAATGCACAGGATGAGGCTTATGTCGCATCACAACTCGGAGCCTATACCGCCGCGTTTGCCGTAAAAGACTTCAAGTCGTTGCATGTGTTTGCACGTGACGGAGATGGCAGCATCGTTGGCGGCTTGCTGGCCGATATGCTGCTTTATGCATTTCATTCAACGGACTTGGCAGAAGTCAAAAATGGCGCAGCTATCCAATCTGATTCAATATATCTCTAGTTCCAGTTGCAGAGTTAACCGGCGGTCGTCGAAGTTAGGGCGCAAAACTGTCGCCCTATTTCAAAGTTAGACCGACATCCGAACATGCGAGAGGAAAATCATGGGAACAGTATTCGTCAACATTGGACTTAGCCTCGATGGCTACATGGCACCGGAAGGAATGACCATGGAGAATTGGGATACGCCTGAGTATAAGAACTGGGGTGCCAAGTGGGGTGCGCTGATGGCCTGGATCTTCAATCAACAGTACTTCCGCGAGAACCTCAAGCTCGGACCAGGGGGAGAGACCGGCCCGGTCAATGACCTGCTTCGCAGCACCACGGAGCGCATCGGCGCCAACATTATGGGCAAGCGAATGTTCGAGCAAGGCGAGCGCGCCTGGCCAGAGGAGGCTCCGTTTCACAAACCGGTATACGTTCTTACCCATGAGAAACGCGAACCCTGGGTACGCCCGGGTGGGACGACCTTCTACTTCATCAATGAAGGGCCGGAGCGCGCCCTTGAGCTGGCTCGGGAATCCGCAGGCGGTCGTGATATTCGTATCGCGGGTGGCGCCGATGTGATCCAGCAGTACCTGACCATGGGTGTCGTCGACGAACTGGAAATCGCCTTGTCACCCGTTTTGTTCGGCAGTGGGCGGCGTCTCTTCGAGAACCTGCGCGAGCCCGGGCCACAGTTTCGCATTGACAGGGTTCTTGATGGTCCTGCTGCCACACACTTGCGCTATGTGCGTCAGTGAGTGAGGGCTGCCTGACAATCGGTTGCAGCGGACGGTCCGATTTTCCTCAAGCGCGCCAGACCTCCTAGCGCACCGGCTTTCCACGTCTGGAAAGCCGGCCCGTCCTCGTAGAAGGTCAATCCTTCAAGGAAGCAGAGTCAAGCTTCGCGGAGCGCGCTTTCCGCTTCCCGTTTTCGGCTTTCAAAGCCACGGGGGCATCCTTTTTTTGCGGTGTGCGCTTGGAAACCTGAATGCGCCGTCCTGTCGCAAAGGCTTCCGCACGAGCGGCACGTTCGGCAGCCCATGCTGGATTTACCCGAGTCTCGACCTGGCTGAAAGTAAAAGGTAGATCCTCTTCTTCAGGTTGCCAGTCGCTGCCAATTACCGCGCCGGTTCGCCGATGCTTCATCGTCACAGCGCCTTCGGCCTCCGGGTCCAGCCCGCAGTGCCGCATTCCCCACAAATGAAGGCTCAGCATCATTCCGTCAAGCTCACGCGCCTTGTCAGTGATCCAGTAGGCGTGCCGCCTGGGCCGCTCCTGATAGACCCGACGCTCGATGAGCCCGTTGTCCTCCATTGTTTTGAGGCGCTGGGTAAGCAGGTTGGGCGACATTCCGGTCTGTGCCTGAATGCCGTCGAAGCGGTCATTCCCCATTCTCAACTCGCGCAGGGATTGAGAACAGCGTGGAAGTCCGCTCCACGCCAGGCTATCTCGAGCTGCTCGAGAAGCGTGGCGTGCCCTTCGCCAAAGCGAGCGAGCTCGCGCAGCAAGCTCTAAGCGCTCACAACGCTGAGGAGACACCCCTGTTCGCCATGGACATCGAGCGTAAAGCGCTGGCGCAACGGTGGGAGTGAGATCGCGCCTGGATAATGGCTCGTCACGCTTGATAACCCGTCGATCAACACCATCGACGATCGTATGTACGAAGAGTTCTATGTCCTGGTCGAGGAGATTGAAGCTACTCCGTCGCTGAAGGTCGTCACTTTTGAGAGTGCCAACCCCGACTTCTTTATCGCCCACTACAGTACGGCGGCGCCCCCCGAGGGACACTTTTTCAAGTTTTCCTGAAATCTTCCGATATCGCACTAGCCAATAAGAAAACCGGGGACTGTCGCGATGTTTCAACGTCTCGCCCACTGGGTTGTATGGATCGTATTCGCTTTATCGGGTTGCAGCACGACAACGGGTTCATCATGGATTGTTCAGCGGCCGGCCGTCCCCGCTTCGGACATATCGATTCACTACATCCGCAGTCCCTTAACCGCGAAAAAACCTCGCGAGCAAAAGCGGACGGACCAGGTGCTCGCGCACGAAGAATACGACCTCATTGGAAGTCGAATCGCCAAGCTCGCCCCCAATTTGCTGGCTGCGAGGCATATGACTTTAAGCGAATTCACTGAAACAGTTGCTGATCAGCCAAACTCCCGCGACTCGGCGTCCGATACCCATCGCGGAAGTGCCGAACTGCGTATCACGATTTCACAGAGCACCACCACTACCACCCGCTTTACGGGTACAGAGGCGGAGGTCGTGTTTCAGTTCGACGCAGTTTTGTGCGACCCACAAAGTAGCGCGGTCTTCTGGCACGGAGCATACAGCTCAGACGCCATTCCCCTATCTCGCTGGGACGTAGCTTTCGACGACGAAGCGCTGTCGAAATTGCTCGGCCGCATTTTTGATGACATGGCGAAGAAGGGCGTCGTCAGCGGAACACCGGTTGACTCCCACGCAGACCCTATGCCCCTCGGCGTTGCGGGCTTCGGTGCCCCGGTTCGCGACGCGAGTGCCGTGCCCCTTATTGACGATCGCGGCCGAGACGGTTATCGCGACTGGTTGCGCCGTCCATCTCCACGAGCGTTTGTCATTGCGTCAAACGGGAGTTGGCGAGCGACTTGGGGCAAGACACCACCAGGTGAACCGGATGATGCCGCAGAGCGCGCGATGCTGCATTGCCATCGCTCGGGGTTAAAAGAATGCAAACTTTACGCGGTAGACAACGCGGTTGTCTGGGAATCTGACTCAGCGCACAAGTAGATCGAGCACACCGCCATGCGCCTGGAGGCGCAATAGACCGAGCGAAATGGCCCAGCTTACTTGTCCGTGTCCACCAATGTCTCAGCTGTGATGACGGTGCAGTATTCCGGGTCTAGATTGGCAAGCGACATCGCGTGCACGTCTTCCGCGCTTCTCAGGTTTCCGTTTTAGCTCAGGCCGTCTGCCACTATTGCTGCGCGAGCATCAGGTTCAGGTTCTGAACCGCAGCACCGGATGCGCCTTTGCCAAGATTATCGAAAACCGCGGACAGCAAGACGTGCCCGTGTTCCATGTTAGGAAATACGCTTAAGCGCATGTCGTTCGTACCGTTCAGCACTTGCGGATCCAGGTGCTCCAAGGCGCACGATTCGTGCAGCGGCAAGACATGTACGTGGGCCGCCTCGGCATAGTGGCGTGCGAGGCACGCGTGTAACGTGGCGCCATCCACGTCGGGTGCCAGCAGCCGCAACTCCAAGGGCACCGTCAGCACGATGCCCTGACGGAACGCACCATACGCAGGAACGAAGATGGGACGCTGCGCGAGTCCGGCGTGTTGCTGGATCTCCGGGGTGTGCTTATGCGCGAGTTCCAGACCATATAGCAGGTATGAAGGCGCGTTGCCGGCATCCTGCCCCTCATGCTCCTCCACGCCGGCACGCCCGCGTCCGGAGTAGCCGGACACTGCATGAATGCTGATGGGGTAGTTGCCTGGTATAAACCCAGCCTGCAACAGAGGACGCAACAAGCCAATTGCACCAGTCGGATAGCAACCGGGATTGGTGACCCGACGTGCGTTCGCAATGCGCTCAGCCTGTCCCTGTGTCATTTCCGGAAAGCCGTATGTCCAGTCCGGCTGTGTGCGGTGGGCGGAACTTGCGTCGATTACTCTGACGGCGGGATTAACAATGGCGTCCACTGCCTCGCGCGCGGCGGCATCAGGCAAACAGAGGATAGCGATGTCGCAGGCGTTGATGGCTTCCGCGCGACGCCGCGGATCTTTGCGTTCCGCAGCGGGAAGCGTAAGCAGTCTCAGATCGGTCCGGTTGCGCAGCCGTTCGTGGATTTGCAACCCGGTGGTGCCTTGGTCGCCGTCGATGAAAACAACGGGAGAGCTCATACGTGGATTACTCCGATGACTATAGGTTGTAACAGGTAGAACGAGCCCCTATGTTCCATGGAACGTTAGAATAGGGAAAGTTGAATTTCATAACCTAAGTATTCAGTTTTTCTGAATCTGGACGCCGACATGAGAGAGATCAGCCTGGACCGCTTGCGCACTCTGGTCGCCATTACCGACCGTGGCTCATTTGCCGACGCGGCGCGTGCGTTGCACCTGGCGCCGCCAACGGTCAGCCTCCACATCGCTGAACTCGAAGAGCGCATTGGGGCTCCGCTCCTGTCACGCAAGCGCGGACATGTCAGGCCGTCGGCGATAGGAGAGGTGCTGGTGGAGCGTGCGCGTCGACTGCTGGCCGATGCGGAGCAGGCGTTAGACGATATTCAACGCCAGGTGCAGGGGCTCGAAGGGCGCGCGCGGCTCGGTGCGTCGACTGGCGCGATCGCGCACCTGTTGCCGCAAGCGCTTGAGGTGCTGCGCCAGCACCATCCCGCTATCGACATTCAGATTGCAGTACTCACGTCGCACGAAACGCTATCCCGACTGGCGGACGGAACGCTGGATGTCGGGCTGGTCGCACTGCCTCAGCCCCCGGTGGCTGGACTCGTGATAAAGCCTTGGCGCCGCGACCCCGTGATGGCCTTTGTGCCGGCGCATTGGCGGAGTCCGGCCCGCGTCACGCCTGAGTGGCTCGCCGCCCAACCTCTCATTCTCAATGACGCGACCACGCGTCTCTCGCGTCTGACTGCTGAGTGGTTCGCGGCCGCGGGACACCATCCTGCGCCGCGCATTCAGCTCAACTACAACGACGCGATCAAGAGTCTGGTAGCGGCAGGTTACGGCGCAGCGCTGTTGCCCCATGAGGCCACTACGCCCCTACCCGACAAGCGCATTGTCATGCGTCCACTGCGCCCGGCATTGTGGCGTCGGCTCGGCATTGCACATCGTGCGGGGTACATCGAGCGTTCCACGCAGCACGTACTTGATGTGCTGTGGGATCTGCGATTGGCGTAGGCGTAGGCGTTGCCATTTGCCGCTTCGATTCGTTCTCGCTGGGACGGTAGTCTTATTGAACGCCACGACGAGCAAATGGCTGGGTTTTAGAAATTTGACTGAGTGGATTGGGTCGACCTGAGCCGCTCATCGTCCGGCAGAGTTCGGTGATCTACGGCCGCTGGCCGGCGCTCTCGGATGGACATTCAAACGTCGGCTTCCCGTCCGGCAAGCGGACCTTCGTTCGACAACTACACTCGCCGGCCGTTGCGGACGGTCACGGAATGCGCGCAATGGCTCGTTGACAGCGTGGCGTCGACGTCCGCAGCGGAGGATGCTGAGGGGCTGCCGCCCCGCTTCTATCTGATTCCTATCACCATCGAGTCCGGGCCGGCAAGAGGCTCGACACGTATCTGCGTGAAGCCGACTTCCTTCATCCATGTGCAGCACTGCGCGCCGGTATAGTCGAAGCCACCGGACGTCTCAATAAGCATGTTCAGGCTCATCAGAAGGCCGAAGGCATTCCGCCTGCGGTCATCGTCAATCACCGCATCGTAGACGATCAGGCAACCTCCAGGAGGCAGTGCCGCGTAGCACTTCGCCAGGAGTACCAGCTTCTGTTCAAGGTCCCAGTCATGGAGGATGTGTCCCATAACGAGCACGTCGGCCGAGGGGCAGGAATCCTTGAAAAAGTCGCCCGGATGAAAAATGAGCCGCTCCTGCAGGCCGTGCGACGTCACGTACTCGTCAAACACCGGGCCCACCACCGGCAGATCGAAGCCACCGCCGCGTAGGTGGGGATGGGCAAGCGCGACCTGCACGGGTAAGGCACCTTGTGCCGTGCCGATGTCGATGAAGGTGCTGTAATTCTGCCAGGGGAATTTTTGCGCAATCGCCTTGGCTGCACCCAGACTGACCCCGCTCATCGCTCGCAGGAAACTTCGCAGCGTGTGTTCGTCGTGATAAATCGAGTCGAAGAGGTTACCACCCTGTTTCGCCTCGTTCTGTGGCTGTCCGGTGCGAAGCGCTTCGGTCAGCGAGCCCCAGAATGGATATAGCCGGGCGTTGGCCATTTCCAGTAATCCACCCACATAGCTTGGCTTGGCCATGTCGAGAAACAGGTCAGAGTCCGGCGTATTGCGGTAGGTCCCGTTTTCACGTTCCAGCAAATTCAATGCGACCAGCGCGTCGAGGAAATCGAGAACCGATCTCGGATGCAGTCCGAGCGCTTCAGTGAGTTCCGCCGCATTGTGAGGACCGCTCGCCAGGCGCGTGAACACGCCGAGTTCGACAGCGGAAAGCAATGTCTTGGACGCCCAGAATCCCATGCCCAGTTGGAGTAATCGCTCAGGCGTGAGTTCGGGCTGGGACGCGCCGTTAGCGCCTGATTCCTGCCGACCCGCGTTTGGTGTGCTTTGCATAAACTACTCCCAGAGCGGACGTGTGGTGAAGGGCCAGGTGCCATGGTGGGTGAGCTGGTGTTGTTCAGCATAGCTAACGTACAAGGCGAAATCCACCCCCTGATGTATTGGTCAAAAGCGGATTTCTGTCGCCCCGGGGACCAGCGCGTTTTAAACAGATGTACGGCTTCGGGTGGATTGCGCTCCTTTGGGTCGGCATGAGCCGATTGCAAAAGGCCGCGTTCGGGCCAGAGACGACTGGTCACTGACGCCCATCAATGACCGCTGGTCGATCAGCGCGCATTTAGTGCCGCCTTTCTAAACACAATCAGTCGCTCCAATCGTCGATGTGGATCGCTCCGCCACCATCATCGCTCGTACTGGCAGCACAAATTGCCGGATACTGGCGGAAGATTCAGATTTTTTGGGGATTTCCGTGTCGCCCGTGCGTGTCACTGTGCTGACGCTGCTTGCAATGGTCGCGTTTGCAGCGAATTCGTTGCTATGCCGGCTAGCCCTCAAGGGCACCGGCATCGATGCAGCGAGTTTTACGTCGATCCGTATCGTGTCGGGCGCCCTCTCGCTCTCGCTGATAGTGCGGCTCCGGGGCTGCAAGGTGAGCGGCGCCGGAAACTGGCTGTCGGCGCTGGCGCTGTTCGCCTATGCTGCCGCCTTCTCGTTCGCATACCTGAGCCTGCCGGCGTCCACTGGAGCCCTACTTCTGTTCGGCGCTGTGCAAACGACCATGATCGGCTACGGCATCCGAAAGGGTGAACGCTTCGAAAGTCAGCAATGGATCGGATTGACATGCGCGTTGGCAGGCCTTGCCGGGCTGCTGCTTCCCGGTCTCTCCGCGCCACCTCCCGGAGGCGCTGTCCTTATGCTCGGCGCCGGCGTCGCTTGGGGCATCTATTCGCTGCGCGGCAAGGGCGCAGGAAATCCCACCGCGGTGACGGCCGGCAACTTCCTGCGAGCAGTTCCACTCGCCGCTGCGCTCAGCGCCGCCATGTCCGCCCACGCTTCGATTGATTGCGCCGGTTTCTGGTACGCAACGGGCTCGGGCGCAGTGGCCTCCGGCATTGGCTACGCCATCTGGTACACGGCGTTGCCCGGTCTGAAAGCCGGCAATGCGGCCACGGTGCAGTTGAGCGTGCCGGTCATCGCGACGCTCGGCGCAGTCGTATTTCTTGGAGAGAGCGTGACCATCCGAATCGTGTTGGCCTCGGCAGCAATCCTCGGAGGTATTGCCCTGGTTGTGGTGCGTCGGGGAACCCAGCACGGCAGGCGGGCGTAAGAGGGCGGTGGACGACGTAGATGTATCGGGACTGACGATCGCGCTTGCCTGCACGCGGGGCGCAGACCGACTCCAGGCGATGAGGCTGAGCGCTGATTTGCGTTCAATCCGGACACTCACGTTGTCATCCATCGCCGACTCGTACAACGTCGACGCGGTTGCCTACAACCCGACGCGTGACCAGTTTGTGATGGCCTATCGTTTCCTGCGTTCGCACGAGCAGTCCTCGGGCGCAGGCACATCGCTGACGTTCCTCGATAGATCAAGCGTCGACGGTCTCGTGAGCACGGCGGAGGCGGCCAATGCCGTCCCGGTATCCTCGAGTTCGAGCGGCACACAAAATGCCGGGCCGCCCGCGACCGACGCACAGGTTCAACAACTGCTCGCATTTCAGCAGTTGCAATTCCATAAAACACCCAACGTTGGCGCCAACGCCAACGTATCGGATTGCGTCGCTCGCAATACTCGCAATGTGGATCCGGGCAATCCGGCCTGGAACGCTGGCGATCCGCGCTGGGCTACGATCAGCGGCGTGATTGGCCGAGACTGCATCGCACAACACGAGCGACTCACCAATGAGATCGTGCCTGCAGTGAATTCCGCCATGCACGATGCGCTCGCGCGGGGCTATGCCACCCGTCTGTCCAAAGCTGATGCAGACGCATTGATCCGGTATTACAGATCCGACGAAGGTCGCCATTTTCTAGACTTTCAACTGCGTGTCTCGCGCGCGATTGGGCTCGGCGTGGGACAAGCCTTCGCCAGCCACGCGGCGAGTAGTGTCGATAAGCCCGCGGCGGATGTCATGAAGGCGCGCATGGCGCTGCTGCAACTTTCGCGGCTATTCGCGACGCAGATTGTCACTAGCGAAGATGATCGCGCCGCCGGACATGACACAAGCGGCGCTCCGGCGATCGCCATCATGGCGGTTGCCGTTGCCACGACTCAAGGCGACGCGTTGGATGAGATCCGACATGCCTATTCTGACGATTTGCCCGGGTTCGCAACGTTCGTCGCCTCACCTGAGGAGAAGCGGGAGTTGCGAGTGTTTGGTGACGCAGGCGCTTCGATGGTCAACGTGGCCAGCGGCCCAGCAAGAGCGATGGATCCGGCTTCGAATGGAAACCTGAAAAAATGGCGGGATCTCTATCATTCGTTGCCTGCCAGCGGGGGAGCGATATCTCGACAATAGATGAGTTCTATTCGACTCCATTGGATCTTCGCGACGAACGCTCTGCCTTACTTTGCGCGCCGCCGCGCAGATACACCCGGCTTTGACCTGCCGCGAGCGTTCTGCCGCTCATCACCCTGTCCCAACGTCTCCTGCAGAAAAGCGATGAAACTCTCCAGCTTCGGTGGCATATGCGCATTAGGCAAATGCACCACATGGATGGGCCAGGTCGGCGCCGGCCAGTCGGGAAAAAGTCGAACGAGCCGACCTGCGTCCAGATCTTCCTGCAGCATCATCTGAGGCTGGAGAATAATCCCCAGTCCGGCGAGCGCGGCCTCACGAAGCGCGAGACCGCCAATGACATCAAGACGACCGCGCACCACGATGCGCTCCACGCCATTGCCGTCAGGCCGTGGAAAACGCCATGCCACGGCCCATGCCGCGCTCGCAGCCGGCGCCTCAGTGACGGTGGTCTCATCGCGCAGTCAGCGTGTCGCCGAGGCCGTCGCCGGGCTCGGTGACCGGGCCAATGGATACACGGTCGATCTGAGTAATGAATCCGCTGTGCGCGAACTGTTCCAACAACTCGGACCTTTCGACCATCTGGTGTACAGCGCGGGAGATTCGTTGCGAACCGGCGCGCTCGCCGACATGGACCTCGAGACGGTCCGTCAGATGCGTAATTCGTGGAAGCTGGACACGCGTTTCGCGTGAAGGTGGACAGCGGTTTCGCGCGAAGCTGGACGTTCGGAGCGCAGCGACGCGGGGGTTTCGATATTTACTCTGA